>NZ_DATHGC010000093.1:0-15083 GCF_035317785.1 Pedobacter sp.
GCTGTAGCCTGGAAGAACGGCTATTTCGTATACAGGAACGAGGATATTTATAGCATTATGGCCAAAGCTGCGCGATGGTATGATGTGGATGTAGTATATCAGGGCGCTATGAAGGGAAAAGAATTTTATGGCAGGGGACAACGCTATGAGCATATCAGTGAGTTGTTGAGGAACCTGGAATTAACCGGAGAAGTTCACTTTAAAGTTCAGGGAAGGAGGGTCGTTGTTATGTCTAAATAGCTACTAATTTTTTAAACATAATGGTTGCCCTCTATTAAAAAACCCGGGATGTTCGCTGCACCCCGGGCTAAATATCAGGCAACTCTAATCAATTCGCATAAACCAATTATAAATCAAGCTGACATTCAAATGTATAAATTTTATAATGTAATTCCTTGCGGGATTAAAGCCCGTATGCCATTTAAATTCCTGTTAGTAATGAAGCTAATTTGCATTTTATTGATCACTTCCTTTATGCACGCCTACTCTGCAACTTATGCGCAGAAAATAAGTATGGATAAGGAGAACGCTTCTCTAAAAGAAATCTTTGATGATATAAGTAAACAAACCGATTACAGCTTTATCATTAGTTCGCCTATGCTAAAACAGGCATTGCCTGTCAGCGTAAAAGTCAAAAACGTTTCTCTGAAGGAGCTTTTAGATAAATGCTTTTCGCAGCAGCCGCTTACTTATGTAATCAACAATAAAACCATTGTGGTACTTGGGCCAAAGATCAGTGCTAAACCTGGCGCACAAACAATAAGACAAGATGTTAAAGGTACAGTCCGTGACTCGGTAGGTGTTTTGCCAGGAGTCTCTGTTACGATTAAAGGTACCAAAACAGGTACTACTACAGATCAGAATGGTAAATACATCCTTGATATCCCCAATGACAATGCTGTTCTGGTATTTTCAATGGTCGGGTTCCTGACACAGGAAGTCCCTGTCGGCGGAAAACCCATAGTTGATGTAACCATGAAATCATCAGACAATGGCCTGGATGAGGTGGTTGTAGTCGCGTTTGGTAAACAAAAGAAGACTGATATGGTCGGTTCTGTTACCTCTATCAAGCCTTCTGAACTAAAAGTGCCGTCCAGCAACTTAACCACCGCTTTAGCTGGCAGGGCAGCCGGGGTGATCGCTTATCAGCGCAGCGGGGAGCCGGGCCAGGACAATGCCGAGTTCTTTATTCGCGGGGTGACCTCTTTTGGTTATAAAAGAGATCCGCTGATCTTAATAGATGGCATTGAAGTAACTACCACCGATATGGCCCGTCTCCAGGCGGATGATATCGCAAGTTTCTCTATCATGAAAGATGCAACTGCCACTTCTTTGTATGGCAGCCGCGCAGCCAACGGCGTAATACTGATCAGTACCAAAGAAGGTAAAGTTCAGAAAGCTTCAATTGATGTCCGTTTAGAAAATTCACTCTCGGCACCGACACGTGATGTGGAACTGGCAGACCCGATCACCTATATGAAACTGAACAACGAAGCGGTATTGACCCGTGACCCTTTAGGGATTTTGCCTTATTCCGATCAGAAAATAGACTATACAAGGGCGGGCGTAAATCAATACATGTATCCGGCTACGGACTGGAAAAAAGCTTTGTTTAATGATTATACTATGAATCAGCGTGCCAACCTGAACATAACCGGTGGTGGTGGTGTGGCCCGGTATTTTATTGCAGGTTCGGTCAACCAGGACAACGGTATCCTGAAAGTTGATCACCGGAATAACTTCAATAGCAATATTGACCTGAAAAGCTATACCCTAAGGTCTAATGTGAATGTGAACCTGACCAAAAGTACTGAGGTAATCGTAAGGATGAGCGGCAGCTTTGATGATTATTCTGGCCCTGTAAGCGACGGAGCCGACATTTATAAAAAGGTGATGCGGACCAATCCGGTATTGTTTCCTGCTTACTACCCGGTAGATGCTGACCATTCTTATGTAAAGCACATCATGTTTGGCAATTACGACAATGGAAACGGGGCTTATTTGTTAAATCCCTACTCAGAACTGGTGAAGGGGTATAAAAATTATTCAAGATCTGCCATGTCTGCCCAGTTTGAAGCCAAACAGGACCTTAGTGCATTGACAGAGGGATTGAATTTCAATGCACTGGTAAACATTACGAGAAATACATTTTTTGATGTGAGAAGGACCTACCTGCCATTCTGGTACCAGGCAGGAGCGTATGATAAGCAGGCCAATACCTATAAAATTGACCTGCTGAATGAAGAAACAGGTACGGAGTACCTGGATTATGTGCCGGGAAACAGGACTGTCAATTCTAAATTCTATATGCAGTCATCGGTAAACTACAGCCGGGTTTTTAATGAAAAACACTCTTTGAGCGGCTTATTTGTATTTATGCTGCGCAATGAGCTGACCGGAGTGGTTACAGATCTGCAATCTTCCTTACCCTTTAGAAATGTCGGGCTGGCTGGTCGTGCCACTTATGGATACGACAATCGTTATTATGCCGAAGTAAACTTTGGCTACAATGGTTCTGAACGCTTTTTTGAAACCAACAGATGGGGTCTTTTCCCATCCGCCGGTGTGGCCTGGAATGTTTCCAATGAAAAATGGTGGGCGCCTTTGAAGGATATCGTAACCAAATTTAAACTCCGCGGAACTTATGGCTTGTCAGGAAATGATGCCATTGGTGAGGCCAAAGACCGGTTTCTTTACCTGTCAAACGTCAATATGAATGACGCTGGCAGAGGAGCAGTGTTCGGCCGTGAAAATGGCTATGCCAGGAACGGGATCTCGCTTTCAAGATATGCAAACAATGACATCACCTGGGAAACAGCCAAGAAAACAAACCTTGCTTTGGAGCTGGATCTTTTCAGGGATTATAGCCTGCAGGTTGACTTTTTTAAAGAACACAGGAGCGGGATCTTGATGACCCGTACCGCTACGCCTGCCACTATGGGGCTTTCGGCACAGCCAAAAGCAAATATGGGAGAGGCAGAAGGTAAAGGGGTAGATATTTCATTGAATTACAGTCATTCTTTCCCTAATGGTTTATGGCTGCAGTCTATGGCTAATTTTACTTACGCAGCCAGCAAATACCTTAAATTTGAAGAACCATTTTATGATGAGGCCCCCTGGAAACGGCATATTGGTTTATCTATAGGCCAGCAGTATGGTTATATCGCTGAACGCCTGTTTATAGACGATGAAGAAGCACAAAGGTCACCAAGGCAATTTGGAGAATATGGGGGAGGAGACATTAAGTATTACGATGTAAATGGTGACGGAGAGATCACTACGCTGGATCAGGTACCCATTGGCTATCCGACAACTCCGGAAATTACTTATGGATTTGGTTTCTCTGTGGGATACAAGAACTTTGACTTTTCTACATTTTTTCAAGGACTTGGACGGGAATCTTTCTGGATCGATGCTCTTGCTACCGCGCCGTTCTTAAATTATTTTTACGATAATGAGACCTTACCCGGTCTGCCGCAGAACCAGTTACTAAAAGCCTATGCCGATAATCACTGGTCTGAGGATCACCAGGACGCCTATGCTTTGTGGCCAAGGCTGAGCACAACTAGTGTAGGTACTGAAAATAATGCGCAAAGAAGTACCTGGTTCATGAGAAGTGGAGCATTCCTTAGGGTAAAACAATTGGAGATTGGCTATACGCTTCCTCAAAAATTGACACAGAGACTGAGCATGAAGAAATTCAGGGCGTATGTGAATGGCACAAACCTGCTGTCGTTTAGCAGTTTTAAACTTTGGGATATTGAAATGGCCGGAAATGGCCTGGGCTATCCGGTGCAGCGTGTATTTAACATTGGCTTACTGGCATCTTTTTAAAATATAATCATCATGAAGAAATCTATAAAAATAATTTTGATCCTGACGGCTGTATGTGTATTGGGTGCTTGTAAAAAGTTCCTGGACATTACACCCGACAATATTGCTACGATTGAATATGCTTTTCGTCTGCGCAGTACGGCCGAGCGGTATTTGTTTAGCTGCTACAATTATATGCCTGCGCTCGGCTCTTTTGACAACAATGTCGCCAACGCCGGGGGCGATGAATTCTGGCTGCCGGCCACCAGCGGTTCAAACCCATGGAGGATAGCGAGGGGCGGACAGAACAAATCAAACTCTTATATGAATTACTGGCAGGGCACCAACGGTGGGAAAGACCTCTACCAGGGTATCCGGGAATGCAATATTTTTCTCGACAATATAGGTTTGGTACCCGATATGCCTGAAGTCGAAAAGGCCCGTTGGGCAGCGGAAGCTAAATTTTTGAAAGCTTATTATCACTATTATATTTTTCGCATGTACGGCCCTATCGCCACCATTAAAGTGAATGTACCGGTGGATGCCAGTGTGGAAGAAGTATATCCTGTACGCGCTCCGGTAGATTCCTGCGTAAATTATATTGTTCAGCTTCTGGATGAGGCAACGCCGGATTTGCCGGATAGAATAGACAATGAAGTTACAGAACTGGGACGTGTTACAAAAGCCATCGCGCTGTCTGTTAAAGCGGAAGTGCTGGTAACAGCAGCGAGCCCTTTATTTAACGGCAATACGGACTATACAGGATTTAAAGATCCTGAGGGCAACGTATTGTTCAACACCACCCATGATCCTCAGAAATGGCTTCGTGCCAGAGACGCTGCCAAAGCTGCTGTCGAATTTTGTGAATCGCTGGGGCATAAGCTTTATACTTTTAATCCTGCTTTCTTCCAGTATAAAATATCGGATACCATTAAAACCCAGATGAGTATCCGCAATGCAATTTGCGAAAAATGGAACACTGAAATCATTTGGGGGAATACCAATAGTCTGGTAGGAAGCTTACAAAATCAGTCTACTCCCCGCGGACTTGATCCAACCAGAGTTTCTAATGGAACTACCTCGGGTAATATTGCGCCGCCATTGAAAATAGCGGAAATGTTTTACAGCAAAAATGGGGTTCCTATAAAGGAAGATATTGAATTTGATTATGCAGGCCGTTTTAAACTGAGAAGTATTTCTGCACAGGATAAGCGCTATCTGCAGGAGGGATATGTTACTGCTGCTCTGAACTTTGACCGTGAGCCGCGTTACTATGCAGATCTTGGATTTGACGGAGGTATCTGGTATGGACAGGGTCTTTTTGATGAGACTAAGAATCTGTTTTTTGTATCAAGCAAAAAAGGACAGCCCGCAACTGCCCAAAATGAGTCCAGCTATTCCGTCACCGGGTACTGGCCTAAGAAACTGGTGAATTTTAACAATGTGATAGGAGAAACTACTTACACCGTCCAAACCTATCCATGGCCTATGATCCGGCTGGCCAGTTTATATCTTCTGTACGCTGAAGCAGAAAATGAGGTGAGCGGCCCTAACAGTGAGGTTTATAAATATGTGAACCTGGTCCGCGAAAGGGCCGGTTTGCATTCAGTTGAGGATTCATGGTCGAATTATTCAAAAAATCCCACCAAGTATTCCAACAAAGACGGTATGCGTGAAATTCTTCATACAGAAAGATTGATTGAGCTGGCTTTTGAAGGACAGCGTTTCTGGGACCTGCGCAGATGGAAAGAAGCCGCGAGAGAACTCAATAAGCCAATTACGGGTTGGGACCTGATCCAGGAAGATGCTGTTTCTTACTATCGTGAACGGGTAATTTACAATCAGACTTTTACCACAAGGGATTATTTATGGCCACTGCCGGAAAGTGAATTGTTAAGCAACAAAAGGATGAACCAAAATCCAGGATGGTAATGAACAGTTATAAAATAAATAGCTCACTAAAGAAATCTATAATTATGTTTAGATACTTATTGCCGGCATGCCTGCTTTTCCTGATGATTTCAGGCTGCAAAGACACCGATACAGAACCTTTTAATAAAAATGATGCCGCACCGGGCCCTGTTAGTAACGTAAGAATAGAAAATACTCCCGGCGGTGCAAATATCACCTACGACAGGCCGGCAAATATGCTGTATATTAAGGCCACATATTTCATCAGACCCGGTGTGGAACGGGAGGTTAAAACGACTTATTACAAGAATACGCTTACCATTGACGGGTTTGCTGATACCAGGGAATATGAAGTGAAACTCTATGCGGTAAGCAGGGGGGAGAATGCATCGGATCCCGTTACAGTAAAAGTAAATCCTTTAACTCCACCGATTCAGGAAACCTTCAAAAGCTTAAACATTCAGGAGAATTTTGGAGGGATCAGGGTTACTTTTATCAATCCGTCAGAAGCAAATCTTGTGCTTAATGTCCTGGTGCAGGATTCCATCGGTGATTATGTTCAGGCTGATGCTTTTTATACCAAAAGAAAAGCAGGCTTTGTAAATGTACGTGGCTTTGCACCGGTAAAAAGAAAGTTTGCGGTTTATATCCGCGACAGGTGGGACAACCATTCGGATACCGCATATACAGAGCTGACTCCCGTATTTGAGCAGCAGCTTGATAAAACAAAATTTAAAGAGGTAAGACTCCCGACAGATACGTACACACCACATAGCGGCTTTGCCGGGGTGACAGCTCTTTGGGATGATAAGTGGAATAGTGGTACTGTATTTCATACCAAGCCCGGAACAGGGTTGCCTCAATGGTTCACCTTTGATTTGGGTGCAAATGTAAGTCTGAGCCGATTTAAATTCTATCACCGTTTGGGGGGCGGCCAGCAGAGCACCGACGGAGCATATGCAGGTGGTGACCCTAAGGTATTTGAACTTTATGGCAGCAATGATCCAAATAAAGACGGCTCATGGGATAGCTGGACGCTTATAGGAGAGTTCCAGTCCGTAAAGCCTTCCGGATCTCCGCAAGGAATAGTAACCAGTGAGGATTTTCAATATGCAGTCGTCGATGGAGAGGAATTCGACATTCCTCCGGGGACGGCGAGATATAGGTACCTTCGGTGGAGAACAAATAAGGTATGGGGCAGTCTTGACCATCATTATCTGGCTGAACTGACCTTCTTCGGAAGTAAAGATTAATAATTTCATCAATACATACAGACAAACAATATGAAATTAAAAGAAATAACAACAACCATGCTCGTCATCGCTGTTATTGCGGTTTCATTAGCGGCATGCAGTAAAATGGATTCGACTTACGTAGATTTTATAAAAAAAGGATCTATAGTATACGTAGGTACTCCGGATTCTCTAAAAGCGCATTCGGGCAAAAACAGGCTGAAACTAACCTGGTTATTGTCTGATCCTTCAGCAACGAGGGCACAGATCTACTGGAACAATAAGAGCGATTCTTTGTCTGTGCCGGTATCTTATTCCCCTGACGGCGTGAGTATATTGCTCGAGAATCTTAATGAAGGTTCTTATTCGTTTAACATTTTAATGTACGATAAGGACAACAACAGGTCGATAACCGCCAATGCCATAGGAATGGTCTATGGCGATAACTATATTGCGTCTCTGCTCTCCCGGCCCGCCAAAAGTGCAGAGTTTGAAAATAAAGATGTTACGATAACCTGGGGGCCTGCAGATGGTACTGTGATTGGAACTGAAATTAGCTACACAGATATTTCCGGAAATTTAAATACGACAATGGCCCCTGTAACTGCAAAAAAGACGGCACTTAAAAATTTTGATTTTGCAGGGCATAAGGCTTTTCAGTACCGGACGATGTATGTTCCCGATTCGCTTTCGCTGGATACCTTTTATTCGGCAACGCAAACTGTAACAGCAACAAATCCTGCCACCGAACATGTCCGCAGTGCATGGACAGTAGAAAATGTCGATTTTGACGGTACACGGGTACCAAAGAATGTTCTTGACAAGGACAGTACCTCAATCTGGCACATGGATAAATCGCGTTTATATCCGCATACCATAACCATTGATATGAAAACGGAAAACCTGGTCAATGGACTCGTCTACAGGCAGCGTGTACCGTTGGACGGCGCAGCCAAACTGGTTGAGATACTGGTAAGTTCAGATAATTTAACCTGGAGGTCGCTTGGTGCTTATACCCTTGAAAACAGCAATTTAAAGCAGTTTCTTGAATTACTCGAACCAGCATCTTTCAGATACTTTAAAATGGTGATCAAATCAGATTATAAGAACGGACAATTTACTGCGATAGCAGAATTGGGTACCTATAAACGATAATAAAAAATTAGCTCTCCAATCCCATCCCTTGAATCAGCAGGTTCTGCCTTGTGCAGTCCTGCTGTTTTTCGTTTATTTATATGCCTGTTTTCTGTTTCATTTATGTTCAGACGATTAGATTGATTCCTAATAAGAAATCAGCGATATATATATAAGGGATTGTCTTTATATTGTCATATCAAATGATCTTTTTTATGCGCTATAGAAAAACAATAACCCTCAGTATTCTGGTTGCGACCGCTGCAATGTTAAGTGCATTTATGCCATGGCAGGAGCCTGCTCCGAAGTATACCAACCTCAAAGTACTGCCCAAGAACATCAGTAAGGACGAGATGAAAAAAGTCATGGACGGATTTAAGGATGCCCTGGGCGTAAAATGTAATTTCTGTCATGTTCCGATGAAAGATGATCCTAAAAAAATGGATTTTGCAAATGATGAAAAAAACCACAAGCTGATTGCGAGAGAGATGATAAAAATGACAGCAAAGATCAATAAGAAGTATTTTAATCATAAAGATAAGGAGGGGAAAGTAACGAATATTACCTGTGTCAGTTGTCACAATGGTAAAGATGAGCCCCAGACGATTAAATTATAAGACTGGTGAAGGCCTTTTAGATTTATGGAGAATGCTTTAGAAGATTTGAGGTATCCGATTGGTCGTTTTGTGCCTGCCGCCAAATATAATCCAGACATTCTTGCTTCCTGGATTGGCGGTATCAGGTCAGCACCCTTGTTGTTCGATTATTGCATTGAAAATCTGGATGAGGCACAGCTGAATACACCTTATCGTCCCGGGGGCTGGAGTGTTATACAGGTGGTGCATCATGTTGCAGACAGCCATATGAACGCTTACATCAGATTGAAGCTGGCACTGACAGAAGAGGTGCCAGCCATCAGTCCGTATGATGAAAACCTTTGGGCTGAACTGCCTGATGTGAATCTTGTTCCGCTGAATGTATCGGTAACGCTGCTGCATGCCCTGCATAGGAGATGGACAACGCTGCTGGAGCATTTAGAAGAGCAGGATTGGACAAGAACCTATTTTCATCCGGGAAATAAGGAGTACGTGCCGGTCTGGCAAATGACCAATCAGTACAACTGGCATGGAACGCATCATGCCGAGCAGATCATTTCTTTGCGGAGAAGAATGGGGTGGTGATTTCAAAAAATCACAGCAGCAAATCCACCATTGCGCACCATTTTGATATCAAACTTATCACCAAATTTTACTTGCAGTGTTTTCTTTCTGTAATCCATTGCCTGGCGACCTGCATTGATGCCATCTTCGAAATAGGTCATGGTATATGTCTTTCCGGCGGTCAGGAAATCAAAATTTATAGAAACAGCTTTTTCTGGTTGCTTGCCATTCGTCATACCGCCAATAAACCACTTTTCTCCTTTGCGCTTAGCAACTACAAGCTCTTCACCTGCTTTTGCAGCTAAGGCTTTGGTCTCATCCCATGTGGTTGGTACCTGGGTAATGAATTCTGTACAATCGGGATTTCTGTAATAAAGAGTGGGATTGTCTGCAAGCATTTGTATGCCGCTTTCAAAAACTACAAACAGCGCCATTTGATATGCACGGGTTCCGATGCTCGCAGCATTTGGCCTTTCAGCCCTGTACGATTCCGGCTGCATGCTGATCATCGCACCAGGAGTATAGTCCATTGGTCCGACGGCATTACGCATAAAAGGCAGCAGCAGACTGTTGTCAGGTTTGGTGCCACCCATTTGCTCCATACCTCTCACGCCCTCATATGAAATCAGGTTAGGATATTTGTATTCCAATCCGGCAGGTTTAAATGCACCGTGAAAATCAACAAACAGTTTATTTTTTGCGGCTTCCTTGATTACATTCTCAAAATAGTTGACCATCCATTGATCGCTGCGGTCCATAAAGTCAATTTTTACGCCCTTCACTCCCCATTCACTAAAGGTTTTAAACAATTCCATATGGTTGTGAACGGTAAGCCATGTCAGCCAAAGGATGACTCCTACATTTTTCTCTTTACCGTATCTGATCAGTTCGTGAACATCAACCTTAGGGTTAGGAGTATAGGGATCTGTTGTACTATTGGCCCATCCTTCATCCATGACGATATATTTTAAGCCATATTTTGCGGCAAAGTCTATGTAGTATTTGTAGGTCTCCAGGTTGTATCCCGATACGAAGTTTACATCAGGTCCATACGGTGAAGCATCATTCCACCATTCCCAGCTTGCCTGACCGGGTATAATCCAGCTGGGGTCTTTGATCACACTTGGAGATGCAAGTTTTAGGGTCATTGTATTTTCCAGTAACTGCTTGTCATCTGATGAGATCACAAAGTATCTCCAGGGAAAACTGCGTGTGCCCTTAGTTTTTGCAATGTAATCGGCTTCTTTTAAGATCTTTTGACTTCTGTCGCCATCTTCTCCAAATTCTAAAGGTACTTTAGGAAAAGTTGCCGAGACCCCATTTTCTCCATTCCCCTTTAGAAACAGACAAGGGTAGTCCAGAAGATCTGATTCACTGATCAGTATTTTATATTGTTTTTTGGTATCGATCAGTACCGGGAGTGTAGACATTTTATCTGCAGGTTTCCAGTCTTTGGAGTTTACCAGTGAATAATTTTCTTCATAAGATGTTTTAAAACCACCGGGCTGCTGCAGGTGCAATGTGTATTCTGAAGGAAAATTGAGGGCAACATCTTCATTAAGCACTTCTATCTCACCTTTTTTAGCCGTTAGAAAACGATAGGCAATACCCTCATTAAATGCACGGAATTCAACCGCGTAATTTCCCTTGAAATTTAGCAGGATTGAGTTATATGTATTCTTTACCGCAGAATATTTTAAGGAGATGTATGGTTTAATGACCTCATTTCCCTGGCCTTTTTTAGCTCCCGTAAGTTTAGGGGCCTGCCCAAGAACTTCATTTCTCAAACTCAGTGACAAATGGTTTTTCTGCAACAATACATCATCATGATATGCTATAGCGTAATATATTTTGTCGGAAATATCAAGCGATACTTTTATAGCTCCGTTTGGTGATTTGAGTTCAAGCCCTTTATTTTGGGCAGAAAGCATTACTGATAAACCCATGAAGACCATCAGGGTGAAGAGAAATTTATTCATAAAATTCATATAGATCGTGGTTGTCGGGAATAAAGGTAGTAATTTGGAAAAAGTATCCCACAAAAAAAAGCATCCCTTTAGGGGATGCTCTTCTTAATTTATAAAATGAGTTTAATTAACTGATCTTAACATTAATTGCGTTTAAGCCTTTTTTACCTTGCTCAACATCATAGCTTACTGAATCATTCTCACGAATGTTGTCGATTAAGCCTGAACTGTGGACAAATATTTCGCTATCACCATTAGCTGGTACGATAAATCCAAAACCTTTTGTCTCATTGAAAAATTTTACTGTTCCTTGTTGCATTATAATATATTTTAATTATGGATACAAACGTACAATTAATTTATTGAAAATCAGTAATTTATTTATTTCACTGAAATAGACCATATTATTGCCAATGCTTATCCGGCCTATTTTGATCTGCTCAGAAAGCCCACCAGGTCTACAATCTCTGTGTTGCTTAGGGTTTCAAACAACCCGTTTGGCATCATGGACACAGGCATTACTTCCCGTGATTGTATATTTGACTTGTTGATTACTGTGGCCTCTTGTCCAACAATCCTCATGGTGATCTGACGCTCATTCTCTGTGACAATATTCCCTGAGTATGTACGCCCGTCACGTGTCGTAATTACTACCAGCTTGTAGTCTTCCTGTATTTCGCCGCTTGGCTCAAGTACGTTAAACAGAAGGTAGTCAACTTTTGACCTGTTGGATCCGGTCAGGTTTGGTCCAATGGAGCCGCCCTCACCGTACATTTTATGACAACTTCCACAGGTACGCATAAATACGGTTTGCCCCTTTTTAAGACTGGCATTGTCCAGTGCTTTAGGTGTTAGCAGGTCACGGTATTTTTTGTAGGCAAGATCATTGGATGGAAGCTGATCAATAGGTCCCCAGATTTCTACAAAGCCGCTTCCGACAACCCTTCTCAGCTGCCTGGCCACGCTGGCAGGAATGTCCCTTTTTTCTATAGTCTTGTTTTTTATGGCCATGGTGAGCAGCCAGCCCGATTTTGATCTTGATGCAAGTGTTTCTATGGCAGATTGCTGGTCCTTTTCATTGAATTTAGGATATTTGTTTAAAAGAAGCTGAGCCATTTTTTCATTGTCATAATTGGCGATAGCACGTATGGCGTCGTTGCGGATTGCAGGATCATCCAGTAATGCAGGAAGGTCTTTGATCAACTCAGCTCTTTGTTGTGCTGACAGCGCCAACAGCGCTTTACGTCGGTTATCTGCTGTCGCACTTTTATCATGCAGCGTAGCAAAGTACTGATTAGCGGCTTCTGTATCTCCAAAATATTGGGCTATCTCCAAAGACAATTGCTTGTTTCTTTCACCGGAACCCTGCAATTTGGCATAGGTAGTTTTCCAGTCTGCCGGAGTTTTGAGGTCAGTGCGCCCTTCCAGACCATCACGCATGCCGGCAATCATTGCCGTATCTGCACTGGATTGTTGACCAAGCCAGGTTACCAGTGCATTAGTGGCATCTGCATCTATTGCCCTGCGGGCAATAAATTTTCTGATCATGCTCAGCTTACTTGTGGCGGCCAGCTCAAAAGCCCGGTTTGGGTCTTTGGCTACCAGCGGTTCGATGCCATACCACAGCATTTTAGGCAGGTTGTGATCGTTTTCATCTTCACCATGCCGGATCAAATTGGCAGCCAAGGTCCAGCGGTTGGTTAAATCTATCCGCTGCATGGCTGATGCCAGGTATAAGCGTACGGCGGCTGAACTTTCAGACCGTGCCATTTGTTCGAGTTTGGAGACAGCAGCTGCAGAAGGAGTTTCATCTTCCCATAACAATTGTATGGCCCAGCCACGTATGTACTCATCCTTATCATTTAAAGCGGCGACTAATTGATCATTGTTAAGCCCGTTACACACATATAACCCCCACATTGCCCTTAGACGATAATTCGCATCAGTATGATTTATATAGATATTACGAAGCGCCTCCAGAGTGCCTTTTTTGAGCTGATGTTTAAAAGCCCGGTTTTGAAGTACACCACGGGCACGTCTGGAATGCCAGTCACTTTTGCTGGTCTGCAGTTCAACCAGTTGCTTGTCACTCAGTTTATTCAGGTCCGCATAGCGTGTTTTAAAGTTTTCCGCCAGAGAGGTTTTCGGTGAAATCCTGAAAATACGTCCTGTTTCCTTATTCAGCACTGAGCCCCCGCAGATGTCAGCATCATGCCAGTCCAGAACGTATAAATCGCCGTCAGGACCTACAGAAGTACTGAAGCCTACCCATTGTGCATTGTTAGCGGCCATCAGGTCTTCACCATGTGAACCCACAAAGCCAGAACCTTTAGGTGTCAGTATGTCTGTAAGAATAGCATGCTCATGTATGTTGGCCATAAATACCCGCCCCTGTTGATCTTTTGGAAACGCATCGCTCTGATATATGCTTGCACCTCCATGTGCAGAGCGGTGGCTATGGTCTGCTATGGTTTTGATGTCCGTATAAGTATAGGGATTAAAATGCTGGCCGCCCTGCCGGTGGTAAATGCCGCCCGGGATGACATACCACAAATGCGGGATGACGCAAGCCGTAATAAAAATCTGGCCTTTGGCATCATAGTCAATTCCCCAGGGGTTGCTAAAGCCGTGTGCGACCACTTCAAATTTGTCTTTAGTCGGATGGTAGCGCCATACACCACCATTAATGTCCACCCCTTCACCCTTTAAAATTTCATCATCAGGAAAGGGTTCTTTATGACTGTAAAGTTTGCCCTTGCCTGTTGGTTTGCGGATACGTGAGGGGGTAGCAAATCCCTGACAGCCATACAACCAGCCATCCGGCCCCCAATGAAAACTGTTCATTGTCTCGTGTCTGTCCCTAATACCCCAGCCGGTTAGCCGCACTTCAATATCGGCCATGTCAGCTTTGTCGTCATGATTGCGGTCTGGCACAAAAAGCAGGTTGGGAGGGGCACCAATAAATACACCATCGAAACCAACAGCCATAGCAGCGGGGAAGGAGATTCCTTCTGCGAAGATCTTTTTAGTATCTGCTTTGCCATCGTGATCGGTATCTTCCAGTATTAATATCCGGCTGTTGCCGTCATTTGAAAAACCTGAAGATCTGGACTCATAGTCTCTGTTTTCTGCCACCCAAAGCCGCCCTTTGTCGTCCCAGCAAAAGGCCATAGGTTGAGTGATCATTGGCTCCGATGCATAAACATTAGCCAAAAAGCCATCCTTAAGCGTCATGGCCTTTACAGCCTCTTCAGGGGTCAGGAACTTTGCATCCTTTCCTTCCTGCTTAGCGATGGCCCACATGTCTACACTAGCCCAGGAAGGATCTTTGCCGGCAAATTTGGCCCATACATTGTTTATGTCAATATCGTTAAACTCACCTGCATAGATCACCAATTGATGTTTAACAGTCTCTGTTTCCCCATTTTTTATGCTCCAGTCTGCATCATGAGCCCTTACAGGTCCCACACCCATTTGCTCATCGACACGCCATTTTTGAGGATAGCCTTTATTTTCGGGATGATCTAATATTGCGATATGCGCTTTGTCGTTCCTACCATCTACCTGCATGGCTAGATCGACCCATGTTGCCGGCTGACCTTCAGCTTTCTGGTTGCGCTGACGTGCCGCATTGACCACTTCACCATTAATGCCCGGTTTCCAGGGCATTCGCAGGAACAGACCTCCATATGGATATTTCGCCACAGTAATATCTGTTTTTGCTTCACCCTGCCACTCCAGGCTAAGCAGAAACTTTCCTTTGTCCAGTTGCATACTCCAGGTCTGGGTTTCTGTCATTACCGGAGTTCCCTTTTCGTCGAGTAAGTTATATACGGTCTGCCACTTTACGATTGCACCGGTCTTCT
>NZ_DATHGC010000094.1:0-9585 GCF_035317785.1 Pedobacter sp.
TCTATTTAGCGGAAGTGAAAGACAGTACGGCTGCGATTGCCTTGATTCAGGAGGCATCAGCCAAATTTCCGGGCGACAACGATCTGCTCGGCATGGAAACCAATTACTGGATAAAAAAGGGGGATGTAGCCAAGTCCCAGGAAATGATCAAGAAGCTCATTGAAAAAAATCCAAATAGTCCGGACTATCAAATCGCAATGGGGGACATCTTTTTCAAACAAGCGAATGATCTCCAGGATACGAGGAATAAACTTGCGACCGAGCTAGAAGCCAATAAAACCAACAAAGTGGATGCAAAAAAAAGCAAGGAATTTGAAGATCTTGGTGTAAAAATGAAAGGTATTTTAGATCAGGCAATACCCTATTATAAGGCTGCATCGGCACTGGATCCCAAAAGTGGATATGCACTGGACAAATTAAAATCAATTTATTACTTCAAGAACGATAAAGTAAATGGAGATGCTGTTCAAAAACAGCTGGATGCATTGCCTAAATAAATAGCATTTGCATTATAGAACTAAGAAGGAGGGGTAGTTTTATCCCTCTTTTTTTTAAATTTGTATTATGAGCAAAATATCATTTCTAAATATCACATTATTAGTGTTGATGACTTCTAATTTGGCATTCTCCCAAAGAAGCCAGGTTCAAATTGCGAGAAATAGTATTGGTAAACTGCATGTGGCAATTAATGCCAAAGCGGAACCCGCAAAACAACTTGGAATACTAGGGGAGGGCATTAAGGCAAGTGAAGCTGCTCAAAGCGACAGGAAAACAAAGAAATGGCCGGAAACATGGGCCATAAAAGCCTATCTAAGTTCATACATTTCGATAATCGATGCTGACGAAGGTAATGCGGACAAATATTACACATTAGCTATTGACGCGATTGATTCCGCAAGGCGATTAGATAAATTTCAGGCCAATTCCCGTTTGATTGACGCCGCTATTTATAACATCAACATCAGAAAACAAAATAAAGCGAATACAGCTTTCAATAACAATGATTTTGCTAACGCCTACAAACTACTAAAAGATGTCAGTGATTTCTTTCCAAAAGATACAGTTTTAGCGGTGAATACAGCATTGGCCGCACAAAATATACAAGCTTACGACAATGCCTTAATTTACTTCAAAAGAGCTAAAGATAACGGAGTAAAAAACCCTGTTTTATTTCAGAACTTATCCAACATCTATATATCAAAATTTGAAAATGAACTGGCTATAAAGACGTTGGAGGATGGCATAAAACTAAACCCTTATGATGCCAATCTTACAAATAGCTATATCAATCTTTTACTTGATAACGAAAAGTATGAAACCGCTATTAAGATAATAGAGAACACATTAAAAGTTGATTCAAAAAACAAGCTGCTATATTTCTTATACGGGTATTTACATCAAAACAACTCAAATTATAGTACAGCTGAACTTGCTTATAATAAGGCGCTGTCTATAGACGAGAATTATTTTGACGCACTATATCAAATGGGACTGGCATATGTTGGCTCAGCTAATGCAATACTTAAATCTTCCGAACAGGACAAAAGTCAAAAATATACCGCATTTATTAACAGAGCTGAAATTGCATTATTACAAGCGCATGAGATCAATCAGAACGACAAATCAACAGTACAGTTACTTATAGATATTTATACTCGTAAAAATAAGCTGGATAAAGTGCAGGAGCTTAAATCCAAACTGGAAGAGTTTTAAGTTAAAGTAATATTAAGGGTAGGTAAAGTTATTGGTTAACATAATATTAATTATGTATATTAATATAATATAATAATTCCGGCTCATTATTCCAATAAATATTGGTTTATAATGGAACTTTTTATATTTTGATGTCTTAACAAAGTTATGTTTAATCGTCCGATTAGAAATATACACGATTTTTTATTAAGCACATACTTTGCCGATGGCCTAAGAATTACTTTTGGAGTTCTTTGTCCATCTTTAATTCTTGCGCAATATGGGATGCTTCAATATGGCATGACGCTTTCCTTAGGTGCATTGTGTGTGAGTGTTGTAGATTCTCCCGGACCAATAGTTCATCGCCGAAATGCAATGCTGATCACTACAGGTTCGATTACATTAATATCGATTCTGGTCGGGCTTACAAATAACAGCATCTACTTTACAGCGATTGTGCTGGTTGTAAGCAGCTTTATTTTCTCTATGTTTTTCTTATATGGACTTAGAGCTGCGTCCATCGGAACAGCGTCGTTATTGGTTATGGTGTTAAGTATTGATGACATCAGGCCATGGGATGAAGTTCTGCTTTATTCTTTATTGATTTTCACCGGAAGTATCTGGTATACATTGTTAAGTTATTTGTTTTATCGCTTGCGGCCCTATAGACTTGTTCAGCAAACATTGAGCGATTCAGTGCATGAGATCAGTGACTTTTTAAGAGCAAAAGCAAAATTTTATCATCATGATGCGGATTACGAAAAAAATTATGCTGAACTGTTAAGACTACAGGTTTTAGTACATGAAAAACAAGACGCTGTAAGAGAAGTTCTATTTAAAACCAGAGAAGTTGTAAGAGAATCGACACCGGAAGGTAGATTTCTACTATTGGTTTTTGTTGATATGGTTGACCTGTTTGAACAGGTTATGTCAACTTATTATAATTATAAACAACTTCATGAACAATTTGACCCATCCGGAATCTTATCCCATTACGAGTCAGTTATTATAAAAATTGCCGATGAACTTGATGACATAGCGTTTTCGCTAAAAACCGGTGGAACCCCCAGCCTTCCCTCCTCTTTGATTGAAGATGTCGCAAAACTCAAGACTGAGATTATACAGCTTGAAATCGCCAATAAAGATGGGAAATATAATACATTAGGAATTATAGCGCTCAAAAACATTGAAGTAAATATTGAAAATATCCTCTCAAGGATTAAAACTATCAACGGATACTTTAATAAAAGTGAAAAAAAGAACCTCAAACCAAGGCATGTTGATATTGAAAAATTCATAACCAGGCAAAATATTGACCCAGGATTACTGGTAGAAAACCTCACTTTCAATTCATCCACATTCAGGCATTCACTTCGGGTTGCTATAGTTATGTTAATTGGCTTTGTGGTAGCCAAAACGCTCAATTTCTCACACAGTTATTGGATTTTATTAACAATTCTGGTGATCTCCAAACCTGGTTTTAGTCTTGCCAAAGAACGTAACTATCAAAGATTAATCGGAACGGTAATCGGTGCCTTTATTGGAATGGGTGTACTTATTTATGTCCACGATAAAAATACATTATTTGTTATATTATTGATCTGCATGATTGGATGCTATAGCTTTCAGCGAAAAAATTATGTAGTGAGTGTGCTATTCATGACGCCCTATATCCTTATTCTCTTCGAATTTTTAGGTATGGGCGGTCTGTCAATCGCCAGGGAACGTATCTATGACACATTGATAGGCTCAGGAATAGCTCTTTTAGCCAGTTACTCCTTGTTTCCCAATTGGGAGCATGAAAAACTTAAAGAAGCCCTGATTGATACTTTAAATGCAAATTTGAAATACTTTGAGCAGGTAAGTTTGTTTTATGCGCAAAGCATCAGTGATCTTACCAGTTATAAAGTAGCCAGAAAAGAAGTATATGTTACTTCGGCAAATCTTGCTTCACTATTTCAACGGATGTTTTCTGAGCCAAAAAGTAAGCAATTGCTCATGAAAGAACTTCATCAGTTCACCGCATTAAGCCATTTGCTGTCTTCATATATAGCTACTTTGTTTTTGTATAATAGAGAACATTCGTTTGGAGTTTCGGATTTTGAAGAACTAAAACCGGTAACTCAAAATACGGTATATCTTTTGAAGCTCGCAGGGGAAACACTTCAAAACAATACAGGAAATATTCAAAACGTGCCGTTAATTCGCAGAAGCATCAGCGACAAGCAAAACGCCCAAACATCAGAAGTAGTCGTAGCTGAACAGTTTGATCTCATACAAAAGGTGGCATATGACATCTATAAATTATCTGAAAAAATTAAAGTATAAAACTTTAAGCTATGAAGGTTGTTCTATCTTCATTAAAATAACAAATTGACTATGGAAAAACTATATACGGCATCTGTGACCGCAAAAGGCGGCCGCGATGGACACATAAAATCAAGTGACGGAATAATTGAATTTGATCTGAGAAAGCCAAAAGAATTAGGTGGTCAGGGGGGCGCAACAAATCCGGAACAGTTATTTGCGGCTGCATGGGGTGCTTGTTATTTAGGAGCTCTAGCTGCAATTGCACAGCATGACGGTGTCGATACTTCAGAAGCCACAGTAGAGGTTCATGTTTCTTTCAATCAAGATGGAAATTCATATGTCCTATCTGCCGAACTGGATGTTCATATCCCGGGGATCACAACGGAAGAAGCTCAAAGCATCGCAGACAAAGCGCATAGAGTCTGCCCTTACTCAAAAGCAACCAAGGGCAATATAGCAGCCAGGGTTACTGCTCTGTAAAATATGAACTTAAACCGAAGCTTCTGCCTTAATCGCGATGGTATTTACAGGTCTGCCATTCTTAAAAGCGTCCCGGGTCTTCAATCCCAAAAGTTCAAACATAGCCATATCATCCACAAAAGCAGGATTTGGCGTAGTCAGCAATTTATCACCGGCAAAAATTGAACTCGCGCCTGCCATAAAGCAAAAAGCTTGTTCCAGCGTACTCATTTCATTTCTTCCTGCTGACAAACGTACCACGGAGTTAGGCATTATAATACGCGCGGTAGCAATCATTCTGACCATATCCCAGATCGGAACCCTTGGTTGATTTTCTAATGGAGTGCCTTTTACCGGAACCAGCGCATTGACAGGAACAGACTCGGGATGAACAGCCATATTGGCCAGCGTCTGCAGCATAGAAACGCGGTCTTCCTCGGTCTCACCTAATCCAATAATCCCGCCGCTGCAAACCGTGAGCTTAGCTTTGCGGACATTCTTAATGGTGTTCAGACGATCATCATAAGTACGGGTAGAAATGATGCGCTTATAATCATCTTCAGAAGTATCTATATTATGGTTGTATGCATACAAGCCTGCATCAGCAAGACGCTGTGCCTGATTTTCAGTAAGCATACCTAAGGTACAGCAAACCTCCATGTCCATATCATTCACGGCTTTGACCATCTCAATCACCCGGTCAAAGTCCCGGTTATCCCGCACTTCGCGCCAGGCAGCCCCCATACATAAGCGTGAGGCTCCCCCCTCTTTGGCTTTTACAGCGGCACTCACCACCTGGCCCACCTGCATCAATGGCTGAACTTCCAGTTCAGTATGATAACGTGCAGCCTGAGGGCAATAAGAACAATCCTCCGCACAACCGCCAGTCTTAATGGAGATCAGCGAACTTACCTGTACCTCTGCGTAATCCTTATTTTCGCGGTGAACAGTTGCAGCCTCATAAACAAGATCTAAAAACGGTCTGTGATATATTTCTGATATTTCTTCTTTTGTCCAATTGTGTTTTGTGGGTTGCATATAATAATAAAATTAAAGTAAAAGTTTGCTTGCCAGCCCGAGCAGCAGCAAAAATCCGAAAACATCCGTAAAAGTTGTGATAATTATTGAAGAAGCAATGGCCGGATCAATTCCGACCCGCTTTAATATTAATGGTATACCTGCACCAGTTACCCCGGCTATCAGCAGATTACCTGTCATAGCCAGGAAGATAACCAATCCAAGCATAGGATTGGCATCAAAAAATAAAGCAAATAAAAATACGATCAAACCTGTTACTGCTCCATTGATCAGCCCCACAGTAAACTCTTTCAATACCGTTCGGTATGCCTGGTTATCTGTTAGGTCGTACAAGGAAATCCTTCTCACAGTTACAGCAAGCGCTTGAGTCGCCGCATTTCCACCCATGCCGGCAATGATGGTCATGTAAGCAGAAAGAACAGCAATACGTTCAATAGTCGGTGCAAAATGCCGCACCACACCTGAAGCCAGAAAAGCAGTACCCAAATTCAGGATCAGCCAGGGCAAACGTGATTTAACAGCCTCAATCCAGTTACCACTCAGTTCCTCATCTTCGGAAACCCCGGATATTTTCAGGATATCCTCCGTATTTTCATCTTCAAGTACGTCAATGACATCGTCAAAAGTAACACGTCCCAATAACTTCATGTCCTTATCCAATACCGGGATACTGGTGATGTTATACTGAGAGATCAGTCTGGCGACTTCTTCCTGATCCGTATCCGGATATACCCATGCCACTTCAGCCTTGACCAGCTCAGTGATTTTAACATTCCCCTTTGCCTTAATAATATCCTTCAAAGAAACAATTCCCTGAAAAACATTGTCATCATTGATTACGAAAATCGTGTAAAACTCCTCTATTTCTTCACTCTGTCTGATGATTTCATCAATCGCATCTTTTTTGGTAAGATCCAGATTGATCCTGATGAACTCGGTGTTCATCAAGCCGCCCGCAGTCTCTTCGTGATAGCTTAAAAGATTACGGATGTTCGAAGCATCATCCTCACTCAGGTCCTCAAGGATCTCAGCCTGCTCATGCTCTTCAAGCTGGGAGATAATGTCTGTAGCATCGTCATAATCAAGCTCCTCAACGATCTCCGTCCGCTTATCAGGATGCAGCTGAAGCAATAGCTCCTCCGGATGCGATTCCTCATGCATTTCAGAAATCACCTCAGAAGCGATCTCAACAGACAGTAAATTGATGATCCGCTGCTTATCGTCCTTGTTTAAACTCTCGAAAAGTATGGCAATTTCTGAGGCATGATACTCCTTCAGAAGAGCTTTCAGCTGTTCATCATCACCATTTAAGGCTACTTTAATCTTAGATATATCTGTTTTATCTAGTTCGAAGGATTGCACGAAGCTAAGGTAAGAATATCAGTTCTATTTAAACCATCCCTTGCGCCAGAAAAATATGATTTGTATGAAGGCAATAACAGCCATTATAATCATAGTATATAAATAACCATGTTCCTGATACAGTTCCGGCATGTTTAGCGGCAGCACCTTACCGGTCACAGGGTCCTCCCGGGAAAAGTTCATCCCATAAATACCTGCGACAAAGGTTAGCGGAATAAAAATAGACGACATGATGGTCAGCACCTTCATGACCTCATTCATTCTGTTACTGATAATGGACAGGTACATGTCCATATTGGTGACTGATATTTCCTTGAGAGACTCCACAATATCAATGATCTGGATGCAATGATCATAAGCATCCTTAATGTACATTTTGGTTTGTTCAGTAATGCGCGGACTATCCGTTCTCAATATGTCATTTAGTTTATCCCTTTCCGGCCACAATACCCTTCTTATTCCAATCAAGCTCCTTTTAATCATCTGAGTATCATACATTACCGTCCGGTCAGGTTTTTCAAAAAGGCGGTCCTCTATGGCATCCAGGTCCTCACCCCATTTGCCCAGGATCTGAAAATAACGGTCAATGATGACATCCATCAGTGCATACATCAGGTAGCTGCTCCCTCCCATCCTGATATTCCCCTTCCCTGATTTGAGCCGATTTCTGATGGGTTCAAGACAATCCTCATACCCCTCCTGAAACGTAAATAATGTATTGTCCATCAGCACAAAAGATACCTGAACATTATCCAGATCATCATTCTCATCAAAATGAAGCATCCTGCTCACCGCAAAATCATAACCCTCGTACTCCTCGAATTTAGGCCGCTGATAGGTTCTCGTGATGTCCTCCAGCACCAGTTTATTGACGCCCATATCCTGGCGGAACGTTTCAAACAAGGCCGGAGAATCAAAGCCCTTGATCTCAACCCAGAAAGTAAAACTCTGATCTGCAATGATTCGACTGATATGATTAATATGCTCCAGGTCCTGAACTTCATAAGTACCTGAACTGTACTTATACAGCTTAATGACCGGCTTCAATGCATTTGGATCAATATACACCAATCCCGGGCTCGAGCCTGCTTCAGGCAACGAATAATGCTTATGTTTCCTCTGCTTATGCTTTTGCTGTTTGGTCATAGATCAGATATATAATTTCGACTGAGGGCCCTGATTAAACAACAAGTCCACTATACTTAAGTTTGGTATGAATCCGTTTCTGTCATCAAAGACCTGAAAATAAGGTTTAAATTCAGAAATATTAAGCGGATTTTTAAAGTGGATACTTTTTCTAAAGTCATGAACAACATCCTGCCCTTCCATATATTCAGCAGTGAATTCCAGCATGACATTTTTCTTGAGCTGTTTTAATAACCAACGCATAATCTCCATGTTATAATCAAACAGGAAATCAAATTTTTGCTCATAAAACCGGAAAAACTCATCTTCATAGTACTCAAAATATGCCGAATTGCGATAGCAACTCTCCAGGCTTTTCCAATGCAATCTTTGCCAGTCAAAATCATTACTGATCTTTACATCTTTCATCTTCGTATGCATTTTAGCACCTTTTAGCACAGGTACGATCAAATGCAGGGGACCATTTGGTGAATATACCACCGCCCTGTTCCTGTATGTTTGCTTCACGAAATGCTCCTCCCTTTCTATCAAAAAATCAGCTTCGAAGTCTTTCAAATGAGAAAAATAACCAACCGGCGGAAGATAAAAAAGCGGGAATATAGCTAAACTTTGCATCTGATAAATTATGTTTGCATTCTTAATTCGCCAAAATAATGATAAAAAAAAGCTTTTCTTATATAGGAATATCTTTTTTGAACTTTTTGTCACTGCTTCCCCTCTCCGTGTTGTATCAGCTTGCAACTTTTGGATACCTGATACTGTACAGAATATTTGGCTACCGCAAAAAAGTAGTCCGCGATAACCTTCGCAATTCTTTTCCGGACAAATCTCCACAAGAACTCCTTAAGCTAGAAAAAACTTTTTTTAACTATCTGGCCAACCTGATCTTTGAGGTCATAAAGCTGCCATCCATTACAGACAAAGAGCTTGAAAGAAGAGTAAAGTTCAATAACCTGCATTTAATTACCGATTACTTTGACCGCGGGGAAAGCATTTTAGCCTGTACGGGTCACTATGGAAACTGGGAGCTTGGAATGATGGCCCTTGGACTTAAAATACCATCCAAAGCCTATGTAATTTACAAACCGCTAAGCAATCCCGCATTTGATGCCTGGTTCTATAAAACACGTATAAAATCAGGCAATGTATTTATACCCATGCGTCAAACCCTGAGGGCGGTGGCGGGCACAAGAAATCAGGTGACCATGTTCTGCTTTGCCGGGGATCAAACCCCCGTAAAAGATGAAGCCCATTTTTGGATAGATTTCCTGAATCAGCCCACACCAGTTTTATTAGGCGTAGAAAAAATCGCCCTGCAGACCAACAGGCCGGTGATCTACTTCAACATGCAGCTGATCAAAAGAGGGTATTACGAAGTGGATTGTTACCTTGTTTCAGAAAAGCCGGCTGAAGCCAAAGAACATGAGATTACTAGGGCAACTTTTGAGCGCCTGGAAAAAATAATTAATAATAACCCACCCTACTGGCTATGGAGCCACAGGCGATGGAAACATAAACCAGATAACGCAGGATGACAGTACCGAGTGTAGCAGTAGTGATTTTAAATTGGAACGGAAA
>NZ_DATHGC010000095.1:0-9119 GCF_035317785.1 Pedobacter sp.
GCACATAACCTGGTGCAGCGCCAGAACAGAAAAGACATACAGATCCGGGAACAGCAGTTTTTTGATTATTACCTGAAGGGTGCCAAAGCGCCGGTATGGATGGTCGGCGGAATCCCGGCTACAGAGAAAGGCAAAACATGGGGATTTGAGCTGACCGATGAAAAGCCGTAACGGATTGTACTTTAAAAATGCTAAATTAACCACTTTAAAAAACTAAAACCAAAAAATGGCATTAAGCAGGATCTGGTCGGCCTTCATCATTGTTGCAATCGTAGTGGCCAGTATAAAGTGCATCTTCTTTGGTCAAACTGACATTTTCAACTGGATGGTGATCGGGAAGGCGGATGACCCCTTAAATCCATTGAAACTCGATGGCATGATAGAAACTTGCTGGACAGCAGTAAACATCTGTCTGAAGCTGATCGGTATCATGGCCTTGTTCATGGGCTTTATGAGCATCGCGGAAAGAGCCGGCGGCATCAGATTGTTGTCAAGGATAATAGCTCCTTTCTTTTCCAAACTGTTTCCCGATGTCCCTAAAGGCCATCCCGCTACCGGCCACATGGTCATGAATTTTTCTGCCAACCTGCTGGGCCTGGACAACGCAGCAACGCCCTTCGGTTTAAAAGCCATGGAGAGCCTGCAGGAACTGAACCCCAGCAAAGATGTAGCTTCAAATGCACAGATCATGTTCCTTTGCCTGCATGCCTCGGGTCTCGCCTTAATCCCGGTGAGTATCATAGCCATAAGGGCTTCTTTGAATTCTGCCAATCCCACAGAGATATTTATACCTTGCATGATCGCCACTTTTGCGGCCACCATGGCGGCGATGTTTATTGTTTCTTTTAAACAAAAGATCAGCCTGCTTCAGCCCGCCATTTTAGTCTGGATCTTAAGCATATCGGCTATAATCGCCGCACTGGTACTGTACCTTTATACACTGAACACGAAGGAACTGCAGTCTTTCTCAGGGATTTTAAGCAATGGCTTGATTCTGTTCATCTTTCTGGCGATCATATGCGGCGGCCTGTATAAAAAAATAGATATTTTTGATTCATTTATAGAGGGTGCTAAGGGCGGTTTTGAAACTGCAATAAAGATCATTCCTTACCTGGTAGGGATGCTGATCGCCATAAGCCTGCTGAGGACAAGCGGTACATTCGACATCATCATTAACGGATTGAAGGCTGTATGTACGGCTTTGGGTGCCGATTCCAGGTTTATTGACGGCATACCTACGGCCCTGATCAGACCACTCAGCGGCGGAGGTGCAAGGGGAATGATGGTAGACACCATTACTACTCATGGAGCAGATTCATTTGCGGGAAGGCTGTCCAGCATACTACAGGGATCATCGGACACTACTTTTTATGTGGTTGCCGTGTATTTTGGCGCGGTGAACATTAAGAACACAAGGTATGCGATTGGTGCGATGCTGCTTGCCGATCTGGTAGGGATATGTACGGCAATAGGGCTTTGCTATCTGTTTTTTGGATAAAGTTCTGATTGCCTGCCGATTTATAACCATTATCTAATTACACGAAGATATGCCAACTAACCAGATTACAGCAGTTACAGAACTGGACAAATCACGTTACAAAACTAAAGTATATGCAGGTGGTCATTTTATTTATGCTGACGAGCCTGAAGATCTGGGCGGAACCGATGAAGGCATAAGCCCGGGTGCGCTTTTACTGGCCGGCCTGGGAAGCTGTACTGCTATAACGATGAGAATGTATGCCGACCGCAAAAACATAGCGCTCGATGCCATTAAAATAGAACTGGCGATCTGTAAAGAAGAGGAAATGAGTAAGTCTACAACGATAACCAGGAAGATAGAACTTACAGGTGAGCTGGACGATGCACAGCGCGAAAGGCTAATGCAGATTGCGGACAAATGCCCGATACATAAAATACTCAGCAATCCTATTACTATACTAACTTCTTAAAAATTAGTTGTCTATAGAATTCAGTACTATTTTATATTTATCAGTACAGCTGAATTAAGCCGCAAATTGTGCTTTTACTGTTTTGACCAAACGGTCAATGTCAAATGGCTTGGAAATAAAGTCATTAGGAGAACCTGGCTTCTTCAGCAAATTCTGCAGATTATGGCTTGCGGAAATCATCACCACGGGAATGTTCTTAAACAATTTATGGGTTTTTATCTGCCTGCAGATATCTCTCCCGTCCATTCCGCCGAGCATGACATCCAATAAAATTAAATCCGGTCTTATTGATGCGATCACTTTGAGCACATCAATGCCGCTGGTTAAGGTGGATACTTCATACCCCTCATCCTCCAATATAATCTTTATAACTTCGACTATATCCTTATCATCATCCACTGCTAAAATTTTCATAGTATTAAATCTTGTATGCTATTGCATATAGCTGAGCCATTTATATGCCACAGTTTCTATTTAACCTTAAATCAGGCCAAATATTTTAAATTAATGACATTAATTTGCATATTTTACTAAAATAATTAGCACATTTACAATTCACTTACCATTGGAAAGGAAGCATGTTTTACGCAGTAGTCGATATTGAAACCACAGGGGGATTTGCCGCCGGAAACGGAATTACAGAGATTTCGATACTGGTACATGACGGGTCATCCGTGGTAGACAGATATGATACGCTGATCAACCCACAACAGGAAATACCTGCCTATATTGAAGCGCTGACTGGAATCAGCAATGCGATGGTAGCCGATGCGCCCCTGTTTGAAGAAGTGGCAGAGAAGATCTACGGCCTGCTGCATGACAAGATCTTTGTGGCGCACAATGTGAACTTTGACTTTTCTTTTGTCCGGCATCAGCTGGCCTTATCGGGTTATCAGCTGCTTTGTAAGAAACTATGTACGGTAAGGATGAGCCGCAAATTGCTGCCTGGACATGCTTCTTATAGTTTGGGAAAATTGTGTAAAGCTTTGGATATTGAAATCAACAACAGGCACCGGGCCGGTGGTGATGCTGAAGCAACCGCAGTCTTGCTGGAAATGTTATTTCAGGCAGATACGGAGGGGCTGATCCTGCAAACTTTGAGCCGTGGAGCCAAGGAACAGGCACTGCCGCCCAACCTGCATCGTTCTGAAGTAGACAAGCTGCCTTTAAGCCCCGGTGTATACTATTTCAAAGATCAAAAAGGTAAGGTCATTTACGTGGGCAAAGCCAAAAGTCTGAAAAAACGGGTCTGTTCTCATTTTACCGGCAACAATACCAGCCGGCAAAGGCAGAACTTTTTGAAAGACATCCACAATATAGATTTTGAAGTATGCGGTACGGAGCTGATGGCTTTTATACTGGAGGCCACGGAAATTAAACGCCTCTGGCCTGAAAATAACCGCGCTATGAAGCGTTTTGAACAAAAGTATGGCTTATATGCGTTTGAAGACCAAAAGGGTTATACAAGGCTTGGTATCGATAAATATAAAAAGGACGTCCCCGCGCTTTTTAGTTTCAATACATTGCTGGAAGGTCATAACCTGTTGAGAATTCTGATCAGAGAACATTTACTCTGCGAAAAGCTGTGCTGTATCCAGCGTGGAAGAGCGGCCTGTACTGCCCACGCTGAAGGAAACTGTGCCGGGGCCTGTGCCGGAAAAGAATCGGCTGCCGCTTATAATGTAAGGGTAAAATATGCAACAGAGCAGCTGAAAGCCATGCTGCCTTCTTTTGCACTCATAGATCATGGCAGGAACGAGGACGAGCACAGTTGTCTGCTGGTCGAGCAGGGCAAGTTTTATGGCATGGGTTATATATCACATCATGCCGATATCACAGAACCGGCTATGTTAAAATCCGCACTGCAGGCCTACCCTTCCAATGATTATATTCTGAACATGATCATTTCTCATGCCGAAGCTTTCCCTCAAAAGAAGATAGCAATCTGAGCTAGTGGCTGATCTTTTCTATTTTACTGTGGATCTTCAGGGTTTCTTTTAGTGCGGCTGATCCGTACCATGGATAATATTCGGCATCCATGATCTGACTTTTTATCACCGGATCGGTAGCGACCAATAGCTTTGCAGCTTCCACATTATCCACATCAAATATGAAGATTCCCCTGTAGTTTTTATCGTTTTTGCCCAATGGACCGGCTACTATCAGTTTGCCCTCTGCTGCCAGCTTGTTGATATTGGCCATGTGTCCTTTAAAAACACTGTCTTGTGCGCTCTTGGGCAAACCCGTTAGCGCTCCTGATTTCAATATGACAAGTACGTATTTTTTCATTCCATAGTCATCGGCCTTTAATTCCCTGGCCAGCTTCTCATCATAATTCTTATTGGCATTCTGCGCAATTGATCTTACAGATATACCTGCAATACAGAATATAAGTGCGCTTGCAAAAGTGATTGTCTTTTTCATGGTAACGGTACTTTAATCAGATAATTTAAAAATAGGCATTGTCCGGCGTTAAGGTGAATATTTCAATAATAAAATCTTCAAATTAGATTTGTGCTTATTCATGTGTTTTTATATCTTTGCCGCTCCATAAGGGACATGCCTTGGTAGCTCAGCTGGATAGAGCGTCGGTTTTCTAAACCGAGGGTCAGGGGTTCGAGTCCCTTCCAGGGTACTAAACCGGAATCAGAGTTCAACGACTTGTTTCCGGTTTTTTTTATCACATGTTGTGATAAGGTCCTGACAGATGTGCAACGACTTACAAATCACAATAGATAATGAACCACGCTCCGATTATTCTCTTTGTACATAACCGTCCGGAACACACAAAAAAAGTGATAGAATCTTTGCACCAAAACACTTTATCGAAGGAAACTGAGCTTTATATCTATGCTGACGCGGCAAAGGACGAGGCTGCGCTGACCGGAGTTGATCTGGTCAGAGATTATTTACCTACGATTTCCGGCTTTAAAAGTGTCCACATCTGTTTACGTGAAACCAATCTTGGAGTCGACGAAAATATCATCAGCGGCGTAACGGATGTCCTCAATACCCGGGGAAAGGCCATTGTTCTGGAGGATGACCTGGTTACCTCACCCTGGTTTCTGCAGTACATGAATGATGCATTGAATTTTTATCAGGACCGGGAAGAAGTAGCCTCTATACATGCATACACCTATCCCATTCCGCAAAAACTAAAAGAGGTTTTCTTTTTGAAGGGAGCGGACTGCTGGGGATGGGCGACGTGGAAAAACAGATGGAGCCTGTTTGAGCGCGATGGCACTAAATTATTGAGCAGGATAGTCGAACAAAAACTCGAATCAGAATTTAATTTCGACAACACTTATCCTTATGTACAGGCGCTGAGGGATCAGGCTGAAGGGAGGACTAAATGCTGGGATATCAGATGGTATGCTTCTGCATTCCTGGAAAAAAAACTGACGCTTTATCCGGGCCAGTCCCTGGTGCACAACATCGGGCATGATGCCAGCGGAAGCCATTGCGGAGACACCCGTCATTTCGATGTGTTGCTGTCTCAGTCTTCATTAAATATCGTAACTGATGTACTTCCCGATGCAGAAGCTTATCATGCATTTGCAGATTTTTTAAGAACTCTGCCGTCTCACGCAAACCTCCTGCCGAAAAGCTGGTTGTCGAGATCTTTCAAATCGTTAAAATCCCTGATCAGGAAAACCTAAGTGACCGCCTCTGAGGAAATTACCGGACCGGTGCCTCAATGATCCTTACGCCATTTTCACCGGCTATTATGGCTTTGGTAGCCATTTTATAAAACAGGGAGTGTTCTACTATACCCGGGATCATCTTTACACGGATGTTTAAATCCTGCAGATCAGGAAGTTCAGCAAAATGGATATCTGCAAGAAAGTTTCCGTTTTCAGAAATCAAGGCCCCGTCTTTTTGATTGCTCATTCTAAATTTTACTTCCGCACCCGGGAATTCCGTAGCCAGACGATTCAGTATCATTTGTAAAGCAAGCGGCAGGATTTCAATCACCAATGGATAAGCCGCATTAAGCTTAGGCACGAACTTTCCTTCGTCTCCCATCAAAACAAAATCTTTGGCCATCGCAGCCAGGATCTTTTCTGCGGTGTGAATACCTCCACCGCTTTTTAGGGCATTCAATTGTGAGTCAAACTGGTCGCAGCCATCAAAATAGCAGTCCAGCTTGTTAATCAGCAAAGCAGACTGTACTTTCAATTTGTTTTCGACGAGGTAATTATTGGTCTTAAAAGAGGAAGAAACGAAAGTAACTGTTTCTGCGAGATCCCTGTTTTGTTTTATCAGGTCTGCCAGGTGTACTACAGTGGACCCGGCCCCCAGACCAATCGTATGTCCTTGTCTGATAAATCCCAGTGCTGCTTTAGCTGCTTCTTTTTTATAATCGGCCATGGCGGCAATTTAAAAAATTAATTTTTACCTATCTTGTAAAACATAAATTTCTATGATGAAACTAAAACAGCCATTTGCCAGGATCCTGATTCTGCTGCTGATCTTATTTAACATTGGCTGTGATCAGTTGACCAAGATCGTAGTCAGGGAACACGTAGATTATGATGAACAGATCCCGGTGATCAAAAATCACTTCACGATACTCAAAGTAGAGAATACCGGAGCTTTTCTAAGCTCAGGAGAGTCACTGCCCCTCCCGGTGAAGTTTGTTTTCCTTAGTTTGCTGCCCTTATTTATCTTAGGTTATGCGCTATATTATCTGATGGTTAAACGCAATTTAAACCGCTTGCTGATGATTGGCATCAGTTGCATCATCGGTGGTGGTCTGGGTAATCTTTACGACAGGATGGTTTTTGGGTCTGTAACTGATTTCCTGCATCTTGATTTCGTAATCTTCCAAACGGGGGTATTTAACCTGGCAGACCTCTCCATTTCTTTGGGGGCATTATTGATCCTGATCAGTCTTTATTATAAAAAGGCCGCACCTATTCCTGCAGAGCAATAAAAGGGGTTACTTATTTACTCCTGAAAATACGGCTTTCCTCAATATTCCATCATCTGTGTCCCCACTGTATTCCCAATACATTGCGCCCAGCATACCACGGTTCAGCAGATAAGTGCATTTGATGGCTATGGATTCCGGGGTTTCGTAAGTACAGACAAATTCGCCTTTGTCGTTTTCCAGAAAAGGTACTTTGGCCTCTTCATCCCACTGTTTTTTAAATCGGGTCAGGTTCACAATTTCCCTGTAGTCAATAAAATCTGCAATACCATCCTTGCCATGTCCGTAAAAAGGAATTCCCAATACAAGTTTGCCCAATGGCATACCTGCATTCAAATGGGCAGTTACAGCTTCATCTACACTAATACCACTGGTATATTTGGAACGGTAAAGCCCCGCATGATGATATGGCGGGCGGCCCATGTCATAAGTCATGATGTTTACAAAATCAACTGCAGGCTCAATGGCTTTGAAATCGATATATTTTGCATCTGCGACCGAAGCCAGGGTCAGCAATTTTGATTTGCTGATCTTGTTTCTGATTTCCTGCATGAGCAGCGTATAGTTTTGAGTATCATCCGGAGAGGACGATATTTTAGCAGCATTGCTGGTCGGATACTCCCAGTCGATGTCGATGCCATCCAGTTTGAACTCATTGACCACACGCAGACAATCTTCTGCAAATTTCTTTCTGTTTTCAGCTGTGGCCGCCATTTCACTAAACCTGCCGCTGCCCCAACCGCCAACTGACAGCATGATCTTTAGCTGTGGTGCATTCTTTTTTAGACCTGTCAGGCTTTTAAGGCGATTTTCATTGTCAATACGGATGCCATCGAAAGTATTGTTCACATGCCCGAAGGCGTAGTTGATGTGCGTGACATAACTCGGGTCTGGCATAACTTTGGTCCAGGAAGTAACATAAGCTACGATTACTTTCTTTGAACCTGCTGCTGTGTTTTTAATTTTATTCTGTGAAAAAACAGACATCACTATTAATGACATCAATAACAGGGATTTGGTAAATTTTATCATGGCATTAATTTTTTCAATCTATTTGTTTGTGGTGTTAGTGGCTGTGCTGTTTATTTCTGCAAAAAGTGCTTTGAAACAAGCCGATTCGCTTTCTGGTCCGGCCGGCTTTTTCCCATAGAACTCATCCAGGAATGAACTGGCTCCTGACCAGATGGTTTGTATCATTCCCTGATAGCGGGGCTTCAATTCTTTTGTAGCCTGTTTTCTTGAATTGAGCAGGTCCTTTGCCTGTGCTATTGCATTATCTGGTTTTTTCCATGGGCAGGTAATTACAGAAAATCCTTTCATGGCAAAATATACTGCTGTCTGGTCTGGCCGGTCATAATGCCAGTCGCAGATCATCACATTCTTATTGATGAGATCTACCGCACGATGTGTATTATTCATACTTGCTTCCCAGGCACCTATGCCGGTTGTTTTACCGTCCAGCAGACGATCGCCCCAGATCCAGAGCTGCCTGTTTTTTAACGCAAGGTGGTTACTGATCTTATTGACTTCGTTTGCAAACAATTCTGCCTTATCGCGGCCCGCACATCGCGGACATTTATCATCGCCAATGTAAAACACTTCGTCCATTCCCGCATGAAAGGCATCTGCTTCAAAAGCATCGCAAATTTCATCTACAAGAGGAAATACGATGCCGTGAACATTCGGATGCAATGGGCAATAACTTTTACAGTACAAACCGTCCGCGTTCGGCCATTCATATTTTTCAGGCATCTTTACATGGGGTGTTTCATCCAGCTCCGGATAAACCTTGAGCAGGTTACCTGTTTTGCCGGCCCAGGACTGATGGCCGAGCAAATTGATCTGCGGAATTAAACGGATGCTGTGCTTTTTACAAATTGCAACCAACTTTTTTACGTCCTTTTTAGACAGCCCTTCTTTTTCACTTAATTCGGGATGACTTTTAAACTGAAAATTAAAATCAACCCGGAGCACCAATGTATTGACCTTGCGGGGCGCAAGCTCTTCGTCGATAAATTTGACAAAAGTATCAAGCTCAGGCGCCGCAGGGGCAGCGATACAAAAACCACGTATAGGAAATACATCCTGTGCGAAAACAAATGAGGCGCTGCTTAGTATCCAGATCAGTATTGCAATTATTTTCTTCATCGTGTATGTTCTTTTGACAGTTAAAGCTTTAACCTGATATTAATTTTTGAGAGCAGGATAGAGAAGCCGATCATGACGGCTGCCCACCC
>NZ_DATHGC010000096.1:0-7439 GCF_035317785.1 Pedobacter sp.
CAGTCTGTTTATTGCATCCTGACCATAAGAATGTTCGCCGGACCTTTTACCTACATATACTTTTATGGCATTTGGCCCTGCGTAATCCAGCACGCCCTCATTCACCAAAGCATCATATAAGATCACATCTGCATTTTTCAATGCATTGGCACCTTTCACGGTGATCAGTTCAGGATCACCCGGACCAGCGCCTACCAGCGTGATCCTTGGTTCCTTCCTGCCTATTTTTTTATCAATCATGACACTTTTTCCGCTCTCGCAGTTTTTATACCATTGTAAAACTCTTCCAAAGATGCCAGGTATGCCGTAGCAAATTCTTCAGAAGGCTCATGTTTATTGATCTCCAGTACCAGATCAGCAAATGAACTTTCCAGTTGTACCTCTCCTGTTTGTACATAGTGATTGTCAAACTCACGGATGATACCGATTTGAGTACTGCTGTTCACTCCTTTATCCAAAAGCAATGCTTTAGCAGCGCTTACATATACTGCATAGGTATGATAAATTGAATCCGCCCAGGCACCGGCTTCATAAGATGCCCTTGCCCAGCTCAATTTTTCTTCAGATTCTAACAATAAGGTAGCCACAAGGTCAATCACCACACCCGCACATTCTCCAACACCGATGGCAGTTACAAAAGTTTCCTCATGGCCCCAGTCTACAAACTCCTCATCCTTCAGGTTGGTCAGGTCAGCCAGTGGTTTCAACAACTGATAGAAATAATCTTTAGTCTGCCTGTCGTAATACGCATGAAAGTTCTCGCCATCGGCGACATTGGCTGCAAAATCATTTAGCAGCACCCTTAATACATCAGTTGCACGTTTAGACGGGGCTTTAATCACCCTTTCCGCTACCCGGCCCTCACCATCGCCAACAGTACCACCGCCCAGCATCACCTGCACCGCAGGTACGACCTTGCCATTGGCCTTTACAGAGCTCCCGTGAAAACCGATCTCGGCCAAACCATGCTGTCCGCAAGAGTTCATACAGCCGCTTATTTTTATATTGAGTTGTTTTTCATGAACCAGCTCAGGATATTCATCGTAGATCACGTCTTCCAGTGCCACAGAAAGTGACATCGAATTTGATATTCCAAGGTTACAGGTATCTGTGCCCGGGCAGGTGGTCACATCGGCCACACTGTCAAAACCCGCTTTAGCAAAACCCAGCTCTTTCAATGCAACAAATAAACCTGGCAGACCAGCTTCCCTGGCAAACTTCAGCATCAGACCCTGATTTTGGGTGATCCTGATCTCGTCAGCCACATACGGGCTAATCGCCGCCACCAACTTACGAGCCTCTTCTGTAGGAATATCGCCCTTGGTTACCTTAATATATACCGCAAAAAAACCTTCCTGTTTCTGCGGAACCACATTGGTGGCTCTCCACACTTTATAATCCAGACTATTGACCACCTCATCCAGTACCGGATATTCAATAGCCTCAGGAACTGAGGGCTGCGCCACAGTGTCGCGGTCTATTTTAAAAGATTTTACTTTATTTGCTACACGTTCCTCTTCTATCAGTCTCAATACCTCATCCAGTCCCAGTTTTTGAATCAAGTACTTCAGGCGCGCCTTATTACGGTTTGTTCTTTCACCATAGCGGTCAAACACCCGTAGCATCGCCTCCGCATATGGAATGATCTGGTCTTCATGCAAAAACTCATGAACCAGGTTAGCCAAAAAAGGCTGTGCACCCAGGCCGCCGCCCAGCATCACCTTAAAACCACGTTCACCTTTGTCATTGATCTTTGGAATAAATCCAAGATCATGTATATAGCTGAAAGCTGAATCGTTCTCATCAGAAGAGAAAGAAAATTTAATTTTCCTGCCCATTTCCTGGCAGATCGGATTCCTTAGAAAATAGCTGAAAAATGCATGCGCATAAGGGGACACATCAAAAGGTTCATTCGGGTTGATGCCAGAATCAGGTGAAGAAGTGACGTTCCTGACCGTATTTCCGCAAGCCTCGCGAATGGTCACATCATCCTGCTCCAGTTCTTCCCATAGCTCAGGAGTTCTGTCCAGACTTACATAGTGGATCTGGATGTCCTGACGGGTGGTCAGGTGCAGGTTCCTGCTCGCGTATTTATCAGATACGTCAGAGATGCGCAGGATCTGTTTGAAAGTTACCTTACCGAAAGGTAGCTTGATCCGGATCATCTGAACCCCCGGCTGTCTTTGGCCATAGATGCCGCGCGCAAGACGCAGACTTCTGAATTTCTCATCATGGATCTTACCTTCGCGAAATTCCCTGATCTTTTTTTCCAGATCTATGATGTCTTTTTCGACAATAGGATTCTCTAACTCTGTTCTAAAGCTTTGCATGTCAATTGGTTATTTTAAAAAAAGCCTCTCCGTTTTTTGGACCGAAGAAGCTTTAAATATTTAATTTCAACAGTCTGCAGGATTACCAGTACATGCAATGCACATTCGGGTAGGTCAGTCTGTTGATTGTTTTGTTCATAAAGCAAATATATAAAGTATAGGGACTTAGTAGTATATTAATAATGTCAAATTATTATAACTCACTAAAATACAGATATTTATTTTATAATACAGAATGATTCTATTGTTTTTTAAAAGCATCAAAAGAGGCGCCATTAATGAAGCTCCGGCAATGTCTTTCACAAAGAAAATGTACAGGTGGTCCGCAGCCTGGCAAACAGTCAGGCTGGAGGGCCTTAGCCCCTGAGGTGCCAGCTTTTTGGTTTCGTAAATGCCCTCAATCCCTGATGTGACAATGTAGCCCCTATGCCTGAATGCTTCCTGCCGCTCCATGGAAGTCCTGCACTTACCCGGTCACAACAGTTCCAGTACCCTGTACCGGAATCTATCTGTGCAAGAATTTGTCTGGCCCGGTCCATGCTTTCGGAATAAACAGAAGCAGTAAGGCCATATGCCGTGTCCTGCATCAGTTTTATAGCCTCCTGATCATTCTTTACCTTCATGATGCCTATAATAGGACCAAAGCTCTCCTCCTTCATCACTTTCATGCTGTGATCTACACTGGTCAGAACAGTAGGTTCAAAATAATTCCCTTTACCTTCAATGATGTTCCCCCCTGTTAGCAATGTTGCCTGTTTCTGAAGCGCATCCTTCACCTGATTTTCCAGCAAGCCAGGCTGCTCTTTCCTGGTTAAAGCCCCTATATAAACCCCCTCCTCATTTGGCAGACCAATTTTCCATGATTTGACCTCCTTTACAAAAGCGTCGACATATTTATCATATACTTTTTCATGGACATAAATCCGTTCCACAGAACAGCAGCTTTGACCATTGTTATAAAATGCCCCGTCAGCAGTTCCCGCAGCAATACCTGCGATATCCTTTACATCATCAGTCACATACAGGGGATCTTTCCCTCCCAATTCCAGCTGGCAGGGAACCATCTTAGGTGCCACACGTTCATAGATGTATTTACCGGTCTGGTAAGATCCCGTGAAAAAGTACCCGTTAAAATTCATGTAAAGTAAATGCGCACCAGTTTCTTTAGCGCCGACGGCAACCTTAAATACATCAGCGGGAACCCCGGCACGATTGAGCAGTTTTTCGATCTCAAGTCCTGTTAGTGTGGCGTACTCAGACGGTTTATACATCACGGCATTACCCGCAAGTAAGGCCGGAATAAAAACATTTACTCCAACCAGATAAGGGTAATTCCAGGCGGAGATATTACAGACGACTCCCAAAGGTTCGTAAGAAATCAATTCCTTTAAATCTGGTCCGTCAGTCACAATTTCATCAGAAAGATATTGTACCGCATGATCCAGCATCCATCGGATCCTTGCTCTCGCACCATTGATTTCATTTCGTGATTGCTGCAGTGGTTTACCTACCTCCTCAGTCAGAATCCGGGCAAGATGCGCTATTTCCTCATCCAGCAACTGATAAAATTTTTCGATGACCGCAATGCGTTCATCCAGACTTCTGGATGCCCATGCCACCTGTCCGGATTTAAGCAACAGGTATTTATGTGCCAGCGATTTGCTGTCATCTTCATTTACTGTTACAATAATTTCTCCTGAAGCCGGGTTTACAATATTCATCATTTATAATTTATAACTTCCTTATTAAATTGTTCTTTAACCTAGAGTGCCTTTAAATAAAGCTGTTTAAAATCTGATCTGCTCACCGGCTTAGGATTATTCGGATGCGCGAAATCTGCAAAGGCAAGGTCTGAAAGGGTCTCTATGTGTTCTTCTTTTACCCCAATATCCCTTAAATGATGCGGAATATTCACCTGGGTATTCAGATCAAAAAGATATTTCACCACTGCTTTGCCCGTTTCTTCTTTCAGCTCCAGTGTCCTGGAAATCCTGCGAAATTTGTCCTCAAAGCCTGAAATATTAAATTCCATGCCATAAGGCAGATTGACCGCATTGGCCAGTCCATGGTGTGTATCCAGCAAAGAAGAAAGCGGATGCGCAAGCGAATGCACAACACCAAGTCCTTTCTGAAATGCGATAGCGCCCATCATAGAAGCCATCAGCATTTTGCTCCTGCTCTCCAGATCAGGTTTGTTGGTGGCCTGTACCAGCGAATCTTTGATGAGCGCTATTCCTTCCAGCGCGATCCCGTCACACAGCGGGTGCGGATTTTTAGCCAGAAATGCTTCCATATTGTGCGTAAGGGCATCCATACCGGTAGCGGCAGTAATAAAAGCCGGAAGATCCATAGTCAATGCAGGATCTGCAAATACAATCTTTGCCATCAGCCTGGGCGAAAAAAGTATTTTCTTTTGATGGGTTTCATCATCTGCGATGATTGCACTCCTGCCGACCTCGCTTCCTGTACCTGATGTCGTAGGAACCGTAATGAAATGGGGAACATCATTGGTGACATAAATATCGCCGCCAATAAGGTCGTCATATTTAAAAAGGTCTTCACGGTGATTGACGCGCAATACAATTGCCCTGGCGACATCCAGTGCGGCACCACCGCCTATACCAATTATGCTGTCTCTTGAAGTACCATCCCAGACATCAGCACCTTTATACACGTCACTTTTTACCGGATTCTTATGGATCTCACTGAATACCTCTGCTGAAATCTGATGCTGCTCCAGGTCTGATACGATCGCTTTAAAAAATGGTAATGCGGCAATTGTCGGATCCGTTACGATCATAGGCCGCTTCAGGCCGTGTTGTTGTAAATATGCAGGCAATTCTTTAATCGCTCCTGCCCCAAACCGAATTGTAGTGGGAAAATTATACTGATAAACCCTATCAAATGTCATATCCTTTTTTCACTTAAATAATTTCAAAGTATCTCTTAAATTCCCAGTCGGTGACCACTTTCGCGTATTGCCGCCACTCCCATTCCCTGGTCAGCGTAAAATGCTCGACAAACGCTTCACCAAACAGCTCTCTGGCTACAGCAGAACCTTTCATCCGCTGGGTTGCTTCATGGAGATTCCCCGGCAATACCCCATTAGAGATGTCGCGATAGCCATTGCCTTCAGTAGCGGCCTTTTCCAGCTTCATGTTGTTCCTGATCCCATACAATCCTGCTGCCAGGCAGGCAGATAAGGCCAGATAAGGATTGGTATCAGAACCCACAACCCGTGTTTCCAGCCTTGTTGCTTTAGGATTACCCGGCAGGGCGCGGAGCGCAACTGTTCTGTTGTCTATACCCCAGGTCAGCGTTGTCGGTGCCCAGGCTCCTTCTACCAGACGCTTATAGCTATTAATAGTAGGTGCGATCATCGGCAGAATATGCGGCAGGCAATAAAGCTGCCCTGCAATATAGCTTTTCATCAAACTGCTCATCCGGCGTTCATCCGTTTCATCATAAAAGAGATTATTTTTCGCGTCCGGATCCCATAAACTCTGATGCACATGCCCGCTGCAGCCCGGCAGGTTTTCACTGATCTTGGCCATAAAAGTAGCCATGACACCATGTTTATAGGCAATTTCCTTTACAGCTGTTTTAAATAAAGCTGCCTGATCTGCAGCCTGCAAAACAGGTGCATATTTAATGGCCGCCTCATAAACCCCCGGACCTGTTTCCGTATGCAGTCCTTCTATAGGTACCCCAAACTTACAGAGCTGATCAAATAAATCGCTCATGTATTCATTTTTCAGACTGCTGCGCAAAATGGAATATCCGAACATTCCCGGACTCAGCGGGGTTAAGTTCTGAAAGTTTTTCTGATGTGCGGTTTCGGGAGTTTCCGCAAAATTGAACCATTCGAATTCCTGTGAAAAGTACGGAAAGAACCCAGCCTGCTGCGTGTCTGACAATACTTTCCTAAGCAATTGCCGGGGGCAAACTACACCTGCCTTATCCTGCTCATCCATAAAATCTCCGAGAAAGAAAGGGATGTCATTTTCCCAGGGAATTTTGCGAAAGGTTTCCAGATCCAGTTTCACCAGGGCATCAGGATAACCAGTATGCCAGCCTGTAAACTTTACATTGTCGTAGGCTGCATCACCCATATCCCAGCCGAAGGTTACATCACAAAAACCCAGTCTGCCCGCAGCTATAGAGGAAAACTTCTCGGCTGAAATGTATTTGCCGCGCAGTACCCCATCAATATCTGTAACCGCCACTTTGACTTTACCTGAGGGGTGGTGCTTTACATAGTCTAAAATTTCCTGTGTGGTCATGAATCAGATCTTTTAAAAATTCTGTACAACAAAAAGGTGATCAGTAAAATGGAGAAATAGATCAGCCCGAGCTTTACGTTAAAAATAAGCATTGCAATGATAGATACAGTTGCAATGATCAATGAGATGATGGGAAATGCAGGGTAAAAAGGCACACGAAAAGGCCTTGGTAAATCCGGTTCCCGTTTTCTCAATATCAGGATAGAGATCATGGAAATGATATACAGCGTGAGTGCACCAAAAACCGATACAATGATGATCTCGGAAGTCTTTCCTGACAACAGGGCTAGTATACCGATGACCATATTGCCAATCAAGGCATTTGCAGGTGTATGAAAACGCGGAGAAATCTTACCTAAAAAAGAGGGCACATTGTGTACACGGCCCATCTCATAGGTGGAGCGGCCTGCGGCGAGGATCAATCCGTGAAAAGAGGCTACCAATCCGAACAGGCCTACTGTAATGAGCAGGTGATACATGAAGTGACTGCTGCCGGTTATTTTGGCCAGGGCAAGCGGCAGCGGCGAATCTGAAGTTTCTCCACCAACGCCATTTTTATAGACGATGGCCTCCCAACCTGCAATTCCCGTCGCTGTAAAAAAAATCAGGACACATAAAACTGCCAGTGTAAATATGGCCCATCCGAAACCTTTACTGATGTCTCTCTGTGGATTTTTTGTTTCTTCTGCTACATTGGCAATCCCTTCTATGCCCAGGAAAAACCAGATGGCAAAAGGTATGGCACCGAACACCCCTGTCCAGCCATTCGGCCAGGCATTGTGCGTCAGGTTGGTCATTTCGAATCTTGGCACTGCAATACCCGAGA
>NZ_DATHGC010000097.1:0-38123 GCF_035317785.1 Pedobacter sp.
ACAGGAACCTGCTAAAGGTTTATAAAAAATACAAGAGCAATCCCATGGTAAAATTTGCTTCTCATACGATAGACGTGAAGTATGATACGCCATCCAGAATGAAGCGGTATGCTGATAAACTGGGTGTCGAAGGTACCCAATGGGAATACCTCTGGGGTACAAGAGATGAAATCTATGGTTTAGCTGAACGTAATTATCTGGTTTCAGCTGTGGAGAATAAAAGAGCTCCCGGTGGTTTTGTGCACGCTGGATACCTGATGCTCGTGGATAAACAGAAGCGGCTGAGGGGTGCTTATGATGGCACACTGGATACTGATGTTAAAAAACTAATGGAAGATATGGATGTGCTGTTAAAAGAGTAATTTTAGGACATCATATACAATGATGAAGGACAAAGAAGACAGCAATTCAGTAAATATAGATTATACCAGGCTCGGCCATGTTTTAAATTCAGTTAAGTCGCCGCAATTGCCTTCAGGTACTAATGATGCTTATAAAACGGTGTTGATTCTTAGTCAGCACCGTTTTTACAGGCATCTGGTAGTGGAACTTGCGGAAGCTGAGATCGCCAAAAATGGTAAGCTTAAGAATCCTTTCAAGTTCGTTGATCCGCTGGACAAGGTTTGGAAAACCAATGCCGAGGTGGAACTGAAGTTTTACACCGGTGTTTCCAGGTTTAAAAATAATTACACGGAAGGAAGGGCAGAATCTGATCTGGAGGCATTAAAGGCGATTGTAAACAATCCCCTGAAGCTTGGTGTGTATCTCCATGATGATAAAATTTCATCAACTATTAATGCGGGTTCGGCTGTTCCTGTGAAAATGGAATTATTAAGGCCTGATCTGGTGATTAGTGTTGATGAAAAGAAGGATGATTTTCAGGTTTCAGGCAAACTGATAGTAGGGGATCGTTCTTTTTCACTGGAAACGATAAAGATTAAGTATCATTATTTTATTCAAACGGGCAATCAGTTGTATCTGGTCGACAATCCGTATGTGTTAAGTGTGATTGATTTCTTTAAGCATCAGAATGATACGATTGTAATTCCCAGAAACGTGTATGAGGAATTTCAAGAGAAGATATTGTCGGTTCTCGAGGGCAAGATCAAAATCAATTATTCTTATCTGAAGCAGGCTACCAAAAAGCAGATCATTGAACAAGGGTTTGACCTGGAAAATGAACAGATCGTGTACCTGTCTGAATCGGAAGATTTTGTGCTGATCACGCCGGTGATGCGTTATGGCGGCCTGGAAATTCCGGTGATCTCCCAAAAGCAGATCCGCTCAAAAGATAAGCTGGGCAAGATGTTTACACTGGACAGAGATGAAGAAAGGGAGCTGCAGTTCATTACGATCATCGCAAAGATGCATCCATACTTTATGGAGCAGATGAAGGAGTTTCCTGATCAAAAGCATGCGGATTGTTTTTACATGCACCGGAAGCATTTTTTAGAAGAGGCCTGGTTTTTGGATGCATTTGAAGCCTGGCGTAGTAAAGGGATTGCTATTCTTGGGTTTAATGCGCTTAAGAATAATAAACTGAGCCCATACAAGGCTGATATTTCCATTAATGTGATTAGTGGAATGGATTGGTTTGAAACTGCGATCAAGGTAAAGTTCAACAAGCAAACGGTATCCCTTAAACATCTTCATAAATCGATCAGGAACAAAAGTAAGTTTGTCCAGCTGGATGATGGTACGACGGGTATTTTGCCAGATGAGTGGCTGGAGAAATTTGAAGGATATTTTGGTGCCGGTGAAATTAATGAGGATATGATCCGCACCGCCAATATCAATTATGCGTCTGTAGAGGAGCTTTATGAGGATGACCTGCTGGATAGGGAGACAAGGGAAAGATTGACGCTTTATCGTTCGCGTTTAGCGTCTTTTGAAGCCATTGAGCATATAGAAGTGCCTCAGGAGCTTAATGCTACGCTAAGGGAGTATCAAAAGGAAGGGTTGAACTGGCTCAATTTTTTGGATGAGTTTAATTTTGGTGCCTGCCTGGCCGATGATATGGGGCTGGGTAAAACTATACAAGTATTGGCCTTTATTCTTTCCCAAAGAAAAAAAGTCGAGAAGAATGTCAACCTGGTGGTGGTGCCTGCTTCCCTGGTGTTCAACTGGACCCAGGAGATCCGGAAGTTTGCACCATCTATAAAAGTGAAAACAATTTATGGCTCGGACCGGGCGAAGGTGGTTCATGATTTTGATCAGTATGAGGTGATATTAACGTCTTATGGTACTCTGCTGTCGGATATCAGGTTTCTGAAGGATTACCGGTTCAATTATATCTTTCTGGATGAATCCCAAACGATCAAGAACCCGGAATCGCAACGCTATAAGGCGGTCAGATTGCTGAGTTCCAGAAATAAGGTAGTGCTGACGGGGACACCGATTGAGAACAATACTTTTGACCTTTACGGGCAGTTGTCTTTTGCCTGTCCGGGTCTGCTGGGCAGTAAGGAACATTTTAAAAGGCTTTATTCTGTACCTATTGACCAGTTCAAAGACAGCAGAAGGGCTAAAGAACTGCAAAAGCGAATCAATCCGTTTGTGTTGAGACGTACAAAGGAGCAGGTGGCCAAAGAGTTGCCTGATAAAACTGAGATGGTGGTCTATTGTGAAATGGGCGCTCAGCAGCGGGAAGTTTATGATGCCGCTAAGGATGAGATCAGGGATTACCTGATGGGAGCTTCTGAGGATGAGCTGGTCAAAAGTAGTATGCACGTACTTCAGGGGATTACCAAACTAAGGCAGATCTGTAACTCGCCTGCGATATTGAATAAGGATGTATATTATGGCGATGCATCGGCTAAAATGGACGTGCTGATGGAGCAGATAGAAAGTAAATCTCCGCATCATAAAATATTGGTGTTTTCCCAGTTCGTGACCATGCTCGATCTGATCAGAGCGCAACTAGATATCCGTGGTGTTTCTTATGCATACCTAACCGGACAGACCCGTGACCGGTCTTCTGTGGTCAATTCTTTTCAGAACAACACGGAAGTTCGTGTGTTTTTGATTAGTCTGAAGGCGGGCGGAATAGGTTTGAACCTGACGCAGGCAGACTATGTTTACCTGGTGGACCCCTGGTGGAATCCTGCTGTTGAAAACCAGGCCATTGACCGGGCTTACCGAATCGGACAGCAAAAAAATGTAATGGCCATAAGATTGATCTGCCCGGATACGATAGAGGAAAAGATCATGCTGATGCAGGAATCTAAGAAAGACCTGGCCGGTGAGCTTATTAAAACGGAAGAATCTATCTTTAAGTCGCTTTCGAAAAAGGATTTGCTGGATCTGCTCTGATAGTTGGGGTTTCAATTGATAAATTTGAACCCTTAAGATTAATTCATTTGCTGGATTTTGTACTGCATCAGTTGGGCAATTGAGCCTGCTCTTAGAATTGCCTTTTCTGCCAGTGGCCCCTCAAAGTTCATTCTAACCGTTTTTTTCCAGATGTTCATCCATTGCTCAAAATGCGCTGACATTAGAGGAACTGTTTTGTTCAGTTCGATGTGTTTGAGCATTGGATTCCCTCTGTAGGTGATGACATCGAAAAGGATGGTTTCCCAGAATGATACCATGGTTGGGATGTGGATCTCCAAAACAAATTCTGCCTTTTTAAATAAAGGACCTATTTTTTCGTCGTTAAGTGCCTGCTTGTAAAAATTCTCCACCAACAGCTCTATATCTTTTTTATCAGCAATATCTCTCATTAATTTTGCGTGTACTGTCCAAATGTTTTTGCCCTGCAAAGATAGGCCTAAACTGACAATTTGTTTTTTCTTGGCCATCTTTTACAGTATTATTAAAATATCAAGTTAAAAACCCTCATATTTATATTGCAAACCTATTGTATAACATTTCAGCAAAAAAAGAATCACGTTACAGATGCAATACCGGGAAATTTTAGATCAGCTTCGCACACACGTGTCAAATCTGTTTCAATCTCATCAGGATAAAAGGTTCGTTTATCACAACCTGAACCATACAGAACAAGTAGTTGAAAACGCGGTTAGAATAGCCAACCATTACCAGCTGCCAGACCAGGATTTTTTTACTGTAATAGCGGCATGCTGGTTTCATGACATAGGATATTTTTATGATTGCAATCAGCACGAATCTAAGGGAATAAGCCTGGCTGCTGATTTTCTTAAGGAAAAGGGTATTGATCAGGAGATAATTGATAAAATCGGAGGATGCATTAAAGCAACGATGATGCCCCAGCGACCTGAAGGTCTTTTAGAGCAAATTGTTTGCGATGCAGACCTTTTTCATTTGGGTAGTGATAGTTTTAAAGAACGGAACAAGCTAATGCGTAAGGAGGCTGAAGCCTTTTTCAACAAGAAAATTGATAAGTCGGAATGGAGGGCGAAGACCATTGCCTTGTTTAAAACGCATCATTTTCATACTGATTTTTGTCAGGATCTTCTCAATGCGAAAAAAGCAGAGAATTTAGCTGAAATGGAAAGCAAATTAATAACTCAACCCAGCGTGGATATAATAGATAATTCTCAGGTGATAGCCACTAAGGAAATAAAAAAGAAAAAAGACGATAAGCCTGAACGTGGTGTGGAAACGATGTTCAGGATTACTTCAACCAATCATCAGCGATTGAGTGATATGGCTGATAACAAGGCGCACATCATGATTTCAACCACGTCGATCATTCTCTCTGTGATCCTGAGTATACTGCTTAGAAAACTCGAAGACAATCCGCATTTGATCATCCCGACGATGATTTTGCTGATCGTCTGCGTAGTGACTATGGTGTTTTCTATCCTGGCCACCAGGCCGTCTATTCCCGAAGGTATATTTACACCTGATGACATTAAGGCGCGACGCGTTAATCTGTTATTCTTTGGTAATTTCTACAGAATGAGTCTTAATGACTATCAAAGCGGGATGCTGAAAATGATGGAAGACCGGGATTTCTTATATGGCAGTCTGATCAAGGATGTTTATGCTCAGGGTGTTGTGCTGGGCCGCAAATACCGTTTGCTTCGTATAGCTTATAATGTGTTCATGTTTGGAATTGTTGCGGCTGTTCTGGCCTTTATTGTTGCCTCTGCTATAGTGATGTAATGATTTTATGGAAAAAGCTGTTTTTTTTAACAGGGATTTAAGTTGGCTGGGATTCAATGGACGTGTACTTACGGAGGCGGCTAAGGATACGGTACCTATTTTGGAACGGATCAAATTCCTGTCTATATACTCTTCTAATCTTGATGAATTTTACAGGGTGAGAATGCCGGTATTGATGGCTGTTGATGAACATTTGGGAGCGTCTGACTTTGCCGGTAATTACGAGCTTGCCAAAATAGAGATCAACAAGCAGCTGCAGAAGTTTGGGGAGATCATATCCAGACAAATTTTACCCACATTGGACGCCGAGGGGATTTATTGGGTCTATAACAAGCCTGTTCCCGATCTCATATCTTCCAGGGTGAATGAGCTCTTTTTTAACGAGGTGCTTGCTTATATCCATTCTGTACGCATTGACGGTGATCTCAGCGATTTTTTTGCTGAAAATAACAAGTTATATCAATTGGTCATACTCGAAGATGGCAATGGGCTGGAAAGGCTTGAGCTCATCAGCATTCCTTCTGATGAAATCCCGCGCCTTTATTCAGTAACGATAAAAGACGGTGAGTATGTATTGTTTCTGGAAGATATTATAAAGCACAACCTATCCCATTTGTTTCCAAATGACATCATCAGGGGCGTTTACAATTTGAAGGTAACACGTGATGCCGAGCTGAATATTGATGAGGTAGATGGGGATGACATCACTGTTGCTTTAGAAAAACAGCTGGAGACCAGGGATCTTGGTTTTGCGACCAGGCTTCTTTGTGAACCGGGAATTCCTTTGAGAAGCCTCTATAAAGTTATTTATGCACTCAATCTTCAGAAAGCATCAATAGTTGAAGGTGGAAGGTATCATAATCTAAAAGATTTGAACAACTTTCCTTTGAACGATGCGAAATTTAGTTACCTGAAATGGCCGCCAGCTTTATCGGTAACTGTTCCGGAAGGCAAAACGCTTTTTGAACAGGTCCTAAAGAAAGATATCCTGATCAATGTGCCATATCAGCGTTATGATCCGGTACTGCGATTTTTTAACGAGGCTGCTAATGATGCCAAAGTCGAGGAGATCTACGTTACGCTGTACCGTGTTGCCAGCAATTCCAGGATAGTTAGTGCCTTGAGCACGGCGGCAAGAAACGGCAAGAGGGTAGTAGTGATGGTTGAATTAAAGGCGCGGTTTGACGAGGCCAATAATATCAAATGGGCGAAAAGAATGAAGGCTGCAGGTGTAAAGATCATTTACAGCAGTCTCGATCTGAAGGTGCATGCTAAAGTTGCGCTGATCAAACGAAGGGTAGCTGAGCAATCACAATATCTGGGCCTGCTGGCCACAGGTAATCTGAATGAAACCACAGCAAAATTTTATACCGATCATGTTTTGCTGACTGCCTATCAGCCAATGCTGCAGGAGCTGGAATCCCTGTTTGGCTTCCTGAGTAAGAAAAAGAAAGTTCCATCGGCGGAAGATCAAATCAATTTTGAGCACCTCCTGGTGGCCCAGTTCAATCTTCAAAGTGGTTTTCTAAATCTTATACAGCGTGAGATTGATCATGCCGGGAAGGGACACCCTGCTGCAATCACCATAAAAATGAACAACCTCGAGGAAAAGGTGATGATTTCCAAGTTATATGAAGCTGCCCAGGCTGGTGTGAAGATAAAATTAATCATAAGAGGCATTTGCTGCCTGATACCCGGTGTAGCGGGGTTGAGTGAAAATATTGAAGTACTCAGGATTGTAGGCCGGTACCTTGAACATGGCCGGATTTTTATATTTCACAATAATGGCCATGATGACGTTTATATGGGCTCAGCAGATTGGATGAACAGGAATATTTACAGCAGGATAGAGGTTTGTTTTCCTGTTTATGATCCGGATTTGAAGCGTACCATTACAGAAATCATTAACTTGCAAAATGATGATACTGCGCAGCAGTCTATTTATTTATTTTTGCATGAGCAGAATGTTTTACAAACCTGATTGACTTATGAAACGAATTTATCCCTATGGTTTGATTTCTCTAACGCTCTTCGTACTTCTTGGGACGATAGCCTGTAAGAATCCCAAGAACAAATATACCAGCCCGGCGGGCTATGATTTTCTGAAGCCTGATAAATTTACGATGCCCTCCAGTTTGCTGGAAATTTCAGGATTAGCTTTTCATGACATGAACAGTGATACGGTTTATACCATACAGGATGAAGACGGAAAATTGTTCAGGCAGCAGTGGGATGTAAAAAAGCAGAAGAACATGAAGTTTGCGTCCAAGGGTGATTATGAAGATCTGGGAATTTTTCACGATAAAGTATTTGTATTAAAAAGTAATGGCTCCCTTTATTCTTTCCCGTTTTCAGAGTCAGTTAAAGAAGAATCAGATCAGGTAAAAGAACGTAAACGCGTGGTGCCTAAAGGTGAATATGAGAGTTTGTATGTTGATCCGGAAAGCAATAAGCTGTACATTTTGTGTAAGAACTGTCCTGTAGATAAAAAGAATAAGCAGGTTACCGGATATATTTTGGATTATGATGCTTCATTAGATTCACTCGCTGGTCTGGATAGCTTTAAAGTTGATCTGACTAAACTAAAAGATATTAATGCAAGATTAAAGACGAGTTCAAGCCCTTCTGCTCTGACTAAAAATCCGGATACGAAAGAATGGTATATTCTCTCTTCAGCCAATAAATTACTGATTGTAACCGATGAGCACTGGAAAATAAAAGCAGCTCATAAATTGAATTCGTCCACTTTTAATCAACCTGAAGGCCTGGCTTTTGATAAAGATCTGAACTTGTATATTTCTAATGAAGGAGATGAAATCACGGATGGTAATATTTTAAAATTTAAATATGCACCGTCAGGTAAGAAATAAAACATCACTGCGCTATTTACTAATAGGTTTTTTCCTGCTGATCTCTGGCTATGCCAGGGCGCAGCAGACAGATTCTATCGTTTCCAGGGTGATATTGATCGGCGATGCCGGAGAAATGGACCTGCAGCAGGGGGGAGTGATTGGAAACGCTTCCGCTAAGGTCCTTCAGGGTAAAACCACCGTATTTTATCTTGGTGATAACATTTATCCAAGGGGAATGGGGCTGCCGGGAAGTAGGGAGGAACAGCAGACGCATGAGATCATAAAATCTCAATATACACCGTTCAGGACCTTGAGAGCGCCTGTTTATTTTATACCCGGAAATCATGACTGGGATAAAAGCGGCCCGCTTGGTTTGGATAAGATCAGGAGGCAGGGTTCGTTCTTAAAAGAGCAGGGTGACAGCCTGTTGAAGCTCATTCCGGATGGGGGCTGCCCGGGACCTGTTGAGATTTCACTCGGCAATAATCTGGTGGTCATTGCGTTTGACAGCGAATGGTGGGTATTTCCGCATAATAAAGATACCACCGGATGCGCGTGCAGCACTAAGGACGAAGTCATTGCCAGAATGAAGCTTTTATTTGACAAGAACAGGAACAAAGTGGTTCTACTCGCCTCGCACCATCCATTTCAAAGCTATGGTAATCACGGCGGCTATTTCTCGTGGAAAGATCATATTTTTCCGCTTACTGCGGCAAATAAGAATTTATACATTCCATTACCGGTAATTGGTTCATTGTATCCCTTGCTGCGGACTATTTTTGTAAATCCTGAAGATCTGGGACATCCGCTCTACAAGGATATGATCAGCAGGATAGACAGTACTTTTGCCGGATATCCTAATCTTGTTCATGTGGCCGGTCACGATCATGGTCTTCAATTTATAAAAAACGAGGGCATACAGGTGGTTAGTGGTTCTGGTGCGAAGCATAGTTTTGTAAGGAAAGGAAAGCACGCATTATATGCTTCAATAGATCCGGGTTATGTAATTGTGGATCAGTTGATAAATAATTACGTTCGTTTTACCTATTATGCAAATACAGGTAGTAAATTTGAGCAGGTTTTTACTTATATTAAAGAATACAATTCAAGTTCCTGATATTTTGTTGAAATTCTAATAACGAATTATATCAATGCAAGCCATTACGCTAAATCTAAATAAGATACATGAACCAGGAGGACATCCGATCGGTGCAGATATCAAACTCTCTCTCCATCCATTCATCGAATACATTCAAAGAAAAGCCAATACAGAAAAAACCAGTAAAATTAATTTCTACCGTTATATTCTGGAACAGTTCAACCAATATCCTGAACTCCGCTACCCCATAGCTCCGGAGGATGCGAAGAATTATTCAGCATTATTTGAACTGATCCATACTTCTTTGTCTCCGATCATCAACGATGAAACGCAACAGTACTGGGCATTGAGCACACCCATATCTGCCTGGTTCCACTATGGAACAGATGCTTTTTATAGTGTTTTTATGGAGCCCTCTAAATGCAGTCTTAAAGCAGATTTAAGTTTGCCTTCTAAAAAGGATATGGATAAAAACATGTTATCTGCTTTTTATAACCTGATCATGGAAAGGTTCTATAATTTTTCATTAAGCAATAATGAGTTTACTGTAAATTCAATCGTTGATCCGGAAACTCATTTGCTGAAATATTACAGGCTGAATGTGGATTCGCGCTTTTTGGATATCAAAGCCAGTGAAAAGCTGCCTGAGTACAACCTGAAGGACGTTAAAGATTATATCAAAGATGAAAGGAACACGTTAAAGATACTGACCAAGCTTATTCCACCGGAAATATTTACTGTTGAAGGAATATCGATCGTAACGCTGACCGATGTGACTGCTGAATACGCATTGGAGACTGTAAAAAATATAATCATTGAGCACAATGAATCTCAAAAGGGAGAGCACAGCAGCGATATTGCCACTGCATTAAAAACACTGGTTGGTACAGATCAGGTAGAATTTGGTATGCTTCCCTATATCAAGGTAAATAAAAAGCTGATGATCGATGATCAATCCGGTTTCAAGAGCATAGTTGTGCAGCTGGCAAAAGAAAAAGGCATTGACGATGATGAGTATAAAAGCTTAATAGAAGATTATCTTGAAAATCCGCGTACGCTGATCTTTCCAGAGATTACCAAGGAGGAGATGGTAAACTATCCAATGCTGCAGCTTTTGGGCGATGTAGGGATTAAGTCATATGCACTTTTTCCGCTTTATTACAATGCAAAGCTGGTAGGCTGCCTGGAGTTTTATACCAAAGATGCGACTAAATTTAACGGAAATACGCTGACTAAAATAGAGCGTGCTTTTCCTTTATTGGCGCAATTGTTTCAGAATATCATTATTGACTTTAATAATGATATTCAGGATATCATTACCGCTAAATTTACTGCTTTGCAGCCATCTATACAGTGGCGATTCAACAAGGCAGCATACAATTACCTGCAATCTGGCGCCAGGGAAAGAAATTTGCCGGTTGAACCCATATTTTTTAGAAATGTTTATCCTTTTTATGGGGCGGTAGATATAAAAAATTCCAGTGTACAGCGCAATGCTGCAATCAGAAGAGATCTTTATATGCATTTTGGCATCCTCGAAAATACCATCAGCAAGATTAAAGGTTTGATCGCTTTATGCAAGGAGGAAGATATCCCTAAAGAAGAGACCATCTGGAACTATAAAAATCTGGATGAGCTATCTGACCGTGAAATACTGAAAACAGAAGACTATCTGCAGCGACAAATACCCACCTCATTAAATCTGCTAAAAGAAAACCATCCGGACTTAACAACCGTTGTTGAAGAATATTTCAAACTTACAGGCGCAGAAGGCAAGGTCTTTGAGAACAGAGAGCGCTATGAGAAAAGCATGCAGATGATCAACCTGGCCGTGACCCGTCACCTGGATGATTTTAACGCCGAACTCCAGGGGGTTTATCCAAACTACTTTGAGAAATTCAGAACTGACGGTGTGGAATTCGATATTTATATGGGACAGTCTATAGCCCCCAGGAAACCTTTCACTAATAACCTGCTTGCCAGTTTCCGGTTAAAGCAATTGAGGGTTCTCGCTGAAATTGCACAGACTACTAATAATTTAGGTCCGTATTTTTCTTTACCTTTAGAAACAACACAGCTTATTTTTGTATATGATAAGCCTATTGATGTAAGCTTTAGAATTGACGAGCAAAGATTTGATGTAGAGGGCAGCTATAATATCCGCTATCAGATGGTAAAAAAACGAATTGATAAAGCTCATATTAAAGATACTGAAGAGCGTTTGACCCAGCCGGGGAAAATCGCGATTGTATATTTTAACAGTTCTGAAGCAAAGGAGTATTTGGGGTATATTAAGAAACTTCAAAGTCAGGGCTTGTTGACCAATGACCTGGAGTATCTTGAAATAGAAGAATTACAAGGTGTAGAAGGATTAAAGGCCCTTAGAGTGGGAGTAAGCTTAAAAAGATCACTGAATTAATATGCGTTTAAAAAACCTGCTCGGTTTATCTCTTCTTGTTTTAACAATCCCAGTCTTTGCACAGAAAGTGAGCACAGGTGATTCTATCACTGTGGTTATGGGCCCTGAATATGATAAAGTGAGCAGTTTGCACAGGTTCTGGCTTGGCGAAAGCTATCGGAAGATCTGGGCTACTCCAGTAAAAGTCCGGGTGATTGATCTTCAAAAAGAACGTGGCGGTTTTAAAATAGTAAAGCTTGGTGGTGGTATGCAGACGCGTTCGTTGCGTCTGGAAGATTCTACAGGAAGAGAATGGGCCTTAAGGACAATTCAAAAATATCCTGAGCAGGGATTGCCGAAGAGTCTGAGACCTACTATTGCCAAAGACATTGTTCAGGACCAGGTCTCTACCAATCACCCTTTTGCGGCGCTTATTGTCCCTCCATTGGCTGAAGCGTTGGATATTGCTCACTCGAAGCCCGAAATTGTTTATGTAGGTGATGATCCTGTGTTGGGAGAGTACCGTAAAGATTTTGCGAATGCAGCCTATCTGCTGGAACCGCGTTCCCCATTTGAAGAAGAAACAGACAATACCATTAAGGTTCAGCGAAAGATCCAGGAGGATAACGATACGCGTGCCGATCAAAAGCTAACCCTGAGGGCAAGACTCCTTGATTTTGTGCTTGGAGACTGGGACAGACATGAAGACAACTGGCGCTGGCTTCCACAAAAAAAGAACGGAGAAACGACCTATACTCCTGTTCCCAGGGATAGAGATAAAGTATTCTACAAGACCTCGGGTATATTTCCATGGATACTTAACCATCAATGGCTGAAATCTCATTTACAACCTTATAGCGGGACAATCCGGGATGTAAACCACTGGAATTTTAATGAAAGATATTTTGACAGATACTTTTTAAATGAATTGAGCGAGCAGGACTGGAAAAATGAAGTAAAATATGCTCAGGATAGACTGCAGCCGGAATTGATCAATAAGGCTTTCAGACAAATGCCTGATACTATATTCAAACTTAGCGGTGAAGAGCTGATCAAATTCTTCACTTCCAGAAAAAATAAATTAGACACACTGGCTCTGCAATATTATAAATTCTTGGCCATAAATGTCGATGTTCCCACTTCAGATAAAAAAGAGTTTTTTGATGTCAGTAACCTTGAAAACGGAGATGTGGAGATTACCATATCCAACATCAACAAAGAAGGAAAGAAAGGGAGACAAGTTTATCACCGGATATTTGATCCCAGGGTAACTAAAGAGATCAGGCTGTACGGCATGGCAGGCGAAGATGTCTTCTCTGTTTCCGGAACGGGAAGTTCTGATATAAAAGTCAGAATGATTGGGGGCGGCGATCCTGACAAATTTGACATTGCCAAAGATGTATACAATAAGCCTTATGTGTACGACCGCTCTGATGAAAAGAATGAATTTCCATCAGGCTCTGATGCCCGCTTAAGACTTGCGAAAGATACCCTTGTGAATAAATTTGACGGGAATGCTTTTCTTTACGACAGATCGGGTCCGCTGTTTAGCTTGAATTATAATATTGACCAGGGATTTCAGGTTGGGTTGGGGTATATTTACGAGACGCAAGGTTTTAGGAAAAAGCCTTTTGGAGCTAAGCATGAGTTTTGGGCAAATTATACCACAGGCAGAAGGTCGTTTATTTTAGATTACCGGGGGGAGTTTAAAAAAGCAGTTGGTGGTAATGACTTAATTGTACACGCCAATATGCTGGGTCCTAATAATCTGAGCAATTTCTTTGGTATCGGAAACAATACCAAATACCTGAAGCTCGATGATGAGGATGAAGAACTGTTGGACAGGGAAGACGGCATTTCCTATTATAGAAACCGCTACAACTATCTCAATGCAGATGTAAAGCTGAGCAGAAGCCTGAGCAAACACCTTATAGTAGAGGGCGGGATTTTGGCATCCTGGTATACCAGTACCGTTTCAGGTAACGAGGAGCGGTTTTTTAATGATTACAATGCTTTGCATCCCGAAGAAGAGATTTTCTCCGATAAATACTATGCCGGTTTAATAGCTGGGTGGACTTATGACAGGAGAGACAATATATCTATTCCAAAAAAAGGATTGTATTGGAAAACCCAGTTTATCGCACAGCATAGAATTGATAAAATCAGTGATAAGTACGGTTCAGTCACATCTGAATTCCGTTTCTACCTGAATCCTTCAAATTCGGGGCTTGTCATAGCCAACAGGATAGGTGGAGGGACAGTTATCGGGAAGCCAACATTCTTTCAGCGGATGCAAATTGGTGGTGTAACTAGCTTGAGAGGTTTTAATAGCAGACGTTTTACGGGTACTACAATGGCTTATCATAACCTGGATCTCAGGTTAAAGCTTTTCAATTTTACCTCTTATCTGGTACCTGGGACGGTAGGAATGATCGGCTTTCATGATACCGGAAGGGTCTGGGAGAAAGGAGAATCATCTGCCAGATGGCACCATGGTTATGGCGGGGGATTATACGTAGTACCCGGAGAAGTATTGCTGATACAGGCTGCAGTTGGCTTCTCAAGAGAAGCAACCATGCCGTACATATCCATTGGGTTTAATTTCTAAGAGTTACTCGGCTTCGTCATCTACAAAAAGCCTGATCTCATGGTCAGAAATTGTAATCAGTCTGTCTTTATACAAACCTCCAATTACTTTTTTAAAAGCACTCTTACTGATTTTGAACCGGTCATATATATCGTCAGGTGCACTCTTATCGCCCAAAGCTATCAAGCCACCTGACTCCTTAAGTTCTTCCAGTATCGCGTCTTTGCTATCCAAAATATGCCCATATCCCATAGGCTGAAGGCTCAAATCGATCTTTCCTTCCACCCGAACCTTTTTAACCCAGCCTTTTCTTACTTCTCCCGGATTTAAGATGTCGAAGAGCTCATTGGTATACAAAAGACCAATGTACTTGTTATCTATTATTGCATTATAGCCCAGGTCAGACCTGTCCACGATGAGTAAACTTACCTCATCACCTTCTTCAAGATCGATTTCCTGTTCCTCAACAAAATTGAGCAGCTTGGACGAAGCGATCATCCTGTTATTGCTGGTGTCTAGAAAGACATAGACCACATGACTATCGCCTTTAAACATTGGACGCTTTTGCTCTCTTGCCGGAACAAAAATGTCTTTATCCAGCCCCAGGTCCATAAAAGCACCATCTTCACCATCGTCAACCACTGTAAGATAAGCAAAATCACCTACACAAGCTAATGGTCTTTTGGTTGTTGCGATCAGTTTACTTTCTTTGTTGGCATAGACGAATGCACTTACATTATCGCCGACCTCTGTGTTTTTAGGCACATCTGTATAAGGAAGCAAGGCTTCATCTTCTCCATCTGTTAAAACCAGGCCTGAATCGTTTTTAGTTATAATTCTTAGATCGTTGTATTGTCCTATTGCTATCATGGTGGTAAATTTAGCCATTCCCGAAATGTGGGAATGGCTTTAAATGTTAATGATTTACAAATGTACTAAACAGAGCTTAGATTAGTTCCTTATAATGCGATCCAGTGATTACTATATTGCATAATCCGTTTGGAGGCAATCCAAAAAGGATTTCCAGTTTTACAACTATGTTATAGGGGATTTCCGTTTTAGAGCTGACAGTTATCCTCGCATAACCATTAAAGGTATTTACGCTCTTTCCGATTATTCCCGGGATTAATTTAATAACTTTCGCATACTCTACTCTGCTAAGGCTATTCAAGATCTCTTCGATCTTGAATTTTTTTTCTTTCGAACCTTTCGAATTCATAAATAAAATTTAATTTTTAATGGGTAAATAATAAATTAATTAATAGGCCTATTAGTGTAAGTTTATACATAAATTTGGACATAACATTAATTTGTTAAGAAAAAAAATCAAATTTTTATGATAAATAGTTGCTCAAACCGTTTAGCACGAGCCAGATTTATTGCAATTTTACTTCGGTATCCGGTTGTACAATAAAAAACCAGGCGCTGAGCTGCCGGTATTTCGGTTAGCCTGTCCGCAAGTTCATATAAGGGTACATTTAGTCCCCCTATATTGGATTCTTCATACTCATAGGCTTCCCTGACATCAATCAACAGAAAATCCTCATAACGATTCTCCCAGTCTTTAAGATCGTCTAATGAAATACTGGTAAAAGAGGGGCTGATGCTTGCCTTAGGGTCTAAACTGGCTTGCTTCTGCAGATCGAAAATTCTAATGTCATTGCTTAAGACATCAATGGTCATTAGTTTTCCTGATAATACCTCTCCAAAGCCGGCGATCACTTTAATGACCTCATTGGCCATGTAAGTACCCACAATACCAGGCAAAGTACCAATCACACCACTTTCCCCACAATTTGGAACCTCCTCTGCCGAAGGAGGTTCAGGATAGAGGCTCCGGTAATTTGGCCCACCCCGGTAATTGAAAACAGAAAGCTGTCCCTCAAACTTAAACAGCGAACCAAATACAAGAGGTTTTTTTAGCTCTACACAAGTGTCATTCACCAAATACCGGGTAGGAAAATTGTCGGACCCGTCAATTACGATATCATATTTCCCAATGATAGCTGCTGCGTTATCAATAGTGAACTTAAAAGGATAACCGTCAAAACTAATGTGAGGATTGAGCAATTGGAGCTTAGCCATTGCTGTTTCGGCCTTGTTCTTTCCAATATCGCTGGTATTATAAAGAATCTGCCGTTGCAAATTGCTTTCATCAACCAGATCATGATCAATGACTCCGATATGGCCAACACCCGCAGCAGAAAGATAGAGCAATACAGGGCAGCCCAGTCCGCCGGCACCTATGACCAAAACAGATGCGGCTTTTAGTTTCTGCTGTCCTTCAATTCCCAGTTCAGGAAGCAGCATTTGACGGTCATATCGTTTTAATTCTGAACTATTCATTGTTATACTTTAGTCAGGCTCAGGTCCCAGTCCTTCCATACAGGGTCGTAGCCCTGATCGGAGATCATTTGAGCAATTTCAGGTGCGCTTCTTTCGTCAGAGATCTCAAATTGTTCCAGTGATTGCGGTTCAACTGCATATCCACCCGGATTTGTTTTAGAACCTGCACTTATAGAAGTGATGCCTAATTTTATAATATTATTTCTGAAAGATACGGATTCACGGGTAGAAATGGACAATTCTATCTCCTGATTGAAAATCCGATAAGCGCAGATCAATTGAACAAGTTCCCTGTCATTCATGATTACTTTGGGTTCCAGTCCGCCGCTAAAAGGACGCAGTCTTGGAAAGGAAATGCTGTATTTACTTTGCCAGTAGCGCTTTTCGAGATAAGAGAGGTGTAAGGCCGTAAAGAAAGAATCGGTACGCCAGTCTTCCAGACCAATCAGCACACCCAAACCTATTTTATGTATCCCGGCTTGTCCGAGTCTGTCCGGCGTTTCCAACCGGTATTGAAAGTTTGATTTTTTACCTTTCGGGTGGTGTTTTTTATAATCTTCCTCGTGATAAGTTTCCTGATAAACCAGCACTGTATTTAACCCGTAGGGGGTAAGTTCCTGATAGTCCTCGAGATCGAGCGGCTGGACTTCCATGGAGATGTGGGCGAAATGAGGCTTTATCAGGTCAAGAACTTTCTTAAAATAGTCAGTGTGAACCGATTGATTGGCTTCCCCTGTGACCAGTAAAACATGATCATAGCCCATGCTTTTTATCGCAGCTACCTCCTCCATAATCTCTATTGCAGATAAGGTTTTGCGGCGCACTTTGTTTTCATAACTGAACCCGCAATAGGTACAAATGTTATTGCATTCATTAGATAAATACATCGGCACGTACATCTGGATTACTTTCCCGAAGCGCTTTTGGGTCAATTGCTGACTGATCTGCGCCATTTGTTCCAGATAAGGTGCTGCGGCAGGAGAGATGAGTGCCTTAAAATCTTCCAGTGACCGCGACCCAGCATTCAATGCCTGTTCCACGTCTTTGCTGGTCTTGCTATGGATGCTTTGGCTGATCTCCTGCCAGTCATATTGTCGGAATATATCAGTAAAACCACTCATTCCCATATCAGTAAATTTGTTCATCAAGAAAAGAAGTGAGCGGACTACTTGCTACAGCTTCAGAATGCACAGCGCCAAGCCTGGCTTCAAAAGCCATCCTGCCCGCTTCAACCGCGATCTTAAATGCTTTCGCCATTTTTACCGGATCACCTGCTACAGCGATAGCTGTATTTACCAGAACCGCATCAGCACCAATTTCCATAGCCCATGCTGCATCAGAGGGCGAGCCAATACCCGCGTCAATGATCACCGGAACATTGCTTTGACCGATGATGATTTCCAGGAAATCAATGGTTTTGAGCCCTTTGTTGCTTCCTATAGGAGATCCGAGCGGCATCACAGCAGACGTGCCTGCATCCTCCAAACGTTTACAGAGGATAGGATCTGCATGGATGTAGGGTAAGACCACAAAACCCAGCTTAGCCAGCTCTTCTGTAGCCAGTAAGGTTTCTATAGGATCAGGCATCAGGTATTTAGGATCCGGATGTATTTCCAGCTTGATCCAATTGGTTTCCAGTGCTTCTCTTGCCATTTGCGCTGCAAAAACCGCTTCTTTTGCATTGCGGACACCAGAAGTGTTCGGCAATAAGTTAATGTGCGGATGTCTTAATTTCAATAAAATATCATCTTCATCATTCTTCAGATCCACGCGTTTTAAAGCCACCGTGACCAGCTCAGAAGCCGATGCCACCAGGGCAGCTTCCATTTCCGCTGATGAGCTGAATTTCCCCGTTCCGGTAAATAACCTCGAATGAAAAATTTTATCTGCTATTTTTAGCATAACTATAAGTTTATAGGATGTAAAATCTGTAATTCTTCTTGTATAGCGCTGATCTGTTCCGCCAGATCCCCGCGATTGGTCAGCGCACCGGAAACAGCTACGCCATATATACCCGTGTTCATCAGCAATGAAACATCTGCCTGTTCAATACCACCAATTGCAATTATTGGGATTCTGATCCCTGCCTGCGCAGCTCGTTTTATCATACTTTCATAACCTTGTAAACCAATTATCGGACTTAAATTCTGTTTAGTACTCGTAAACCGATAAGGACCTAAGCCAATGTAGTCTGCTCCTTCCGCGACTCTTTGTACAATGTGTTCAAAAGTGTTGGCTGTGCCGCCAATGATCACTTTGTTGCCAACAATAACCCTCGCTTCCACAATCGGCATATCCTGCAGTCCCAGATGTACCCCATACGCACCTGCCTGAGCCGCTATATGCGGGTGGTCATTTACGATTAGCCTGGCTCCATAATCAACACATAAAGCATTGGCTTTAATGGCAAACTCCAGGATATCAGTTTCCGGCTGATTCTTAATTCTCAGCTGGATCCATTTCCCCCCCGCATCCAATACCTCCATAATGGCATCCAAATGCGTGCCTCCCTGTGAATTTTGTGATATATAATGTAATTTATCGATCATAACTGTGGTAACCTAAAAGGGTGCTGTTACTATTTAAAAAGTCCTCTATATATATTTTGCCATGTTTGCAAGCATCGTTTAATGTATGACCCAGGGCAAGATTTGCAGTGATCGCTGCAGATAATACACAGCCCGATCCGTGTTTCTGACGGTCGCTTACAAATCTCGGTTTTAGCTCAAAGACATCAGTATTTTCAAAAAGCAGGTCTGTTCCGATAGCCATGATGTTATGACCGCCTTTCAGGAGAACAGGGCAGTGGGCGGCCAAAAGACCAGCAGTCTCTTCCGCAGTTTCTGCACTGCCCATACTTAGCATCTCGCTGTAATTCGGAGTGATCAGATCAATGTACCGTAAAACCGAATTCAACTGCGTCATACTCCATTGATGGAATTGAAAACCAGCACTGGCTTTTAAAACCGGGTCCAGAATAATCTTTATATCTTCATTCTGTGCCCTGATAAAAAATAATACCTGCAGCAGAACCTCAATATCTTTGATCAGTCCAATCTTGCAGGCAGAGATTCTGAACTTTGCAAACAAAGGCTCAAGTTGTGTGATGATCTGTTCTGCGTTGATCCATTCACAGCTTATAAAATGATCATCGGTCTGCACCGTCAATGCCGAACATACTCCAAATCCGTAAACCTGATGCTGCTCAAAACACTTCACATCAGCAAGTATACCAGCACCGCCGCTGGGGTCAAACCCAGCTATACTAATTACATATGGTCTTTCACCCAACATTTTACCTGTTTAAAATTGTCAATTGCTTTCAGAGGATCATTCCAGATCCAGCCCAGCATAGCTGCACCGTCAAAACCCATTCGTTTCATTCTTGCAATGGTATTCAATCCAATTCCGCCGAGTGCGATCACTTTGGTGTATTTTGACTCCTGGTTTTCAGACGTTTGGTTAAGCTTAAAGTCATCACCGGAGATGCCTTTGTAACCTGATTTTGAATAACTGTCGAATACTGGTCCCAGAAATGCATAGTCAAAATCCTTCAGGGTTTCAATGTCCTCAACATAATGAACGGATGTACTTAATATTTTGCTTTTATAGCCATCAGGCAATGCATTTGCCGGAAGCTCTTTTCTAAGTTTCTCCGAAAAATGCAATCGGCTAGTCCCATAGTCATACCTTAGCTCATGAAATTGATGGAGGGTAACCCGGTCATGATATTGCGCATCAATCCGGGTTAAAATATCCCTGCATTCTTTTATGCCCCATTCCGGCTTTCTCAGGTGAAAAATTTCCAGCCCATTGTCAAACAGTTCATTGATTAATTTATACTCCTCCTTAAAACCCACCGGACTGGAAACGATCATCAATTGCATGTCCTTGTTTATAAGTATATCTCGCTGCCTTTTTCAGCAAACTCCCTGGACTTTTCTTCCATTCCTTTTGCCAAAGCACTTTCTTCTTCCAAACCTTGCTTAGCCGCATATTCCCGTACATCCTGCGTGATCTTCATAGAACAGAAGTTTGGTCCGCACATCGAGCAGAAATGTGCGATCTTGGCACCATCCGCAGGAAGCGTTTCATCATGGAACTCTTTTGCAGTATCAGGATCCAGGGACAAATTAAACTGGTCTTCCCAGCGGAACTCAAATCTCGCTTTACTCAGTGCATTGTCCCTGTATTGTGCGCCGGGATGCCCTTTAGCCAGATCCGCTGCATGTGCTGCGATCTTATAAGTGATCACGCCATCCTTCACATCTTTCTTATTTGGCAGACCCAGATGCTCCTTAGGCGTCACATAACACAGCATCGCAGTACCATACCAGCCGATCATTGCAGCGCCAATGGCCGAGGTGATGTGGTCATAACCAGGTGCAATATCAGTGGTTAACGGCCCTAAAGTATAAAAAGGTGCTTCTGCACAATGCTCCAGCTGTTTCTCCATATTCTCCTTGATCAGGTGCATAGGCACATGTCCGGGACCTTCAATAATCGTCTGTACATCGTGTTTCCAGGCAATCTTTGTCAGTTCACCCAGTGTTTCCAGTTCAGCAAACTGCGCCGCATCATTGGCATCCGCAATGCTTCCCGGCCTTAGTCCATCACCCAGCGAAAAAGAAACATCGTAAGCCTTCATGATCTCGCAGATCTCCTCAAAATGAGTATACAGAAAGTTTTCCTGATGATGTGCCAGGCACCATTTAGCCATGATCGAACCCCCACGGGATACAATACCTGTGACCCTTTTTGCGGTGAGCGGGATATACCTCAGTAACACTCCTGCATGAATGGTGAAATAATCCACACCCTGCTCTGCCTGTTCGATCAAAGTATCCCTGAACAGTTCCCAGGTGAGGTTTTCTGCTTTCCCATTTACCTTTTCCAATGCCTGGTAAATAGGAACCGTACCAATTGGCACAGGGGAGTTGCGGATAATCCATTCACGGGTCTCATGAATGTTTTTTCCGGTAGACAAGTCCATTATGGTATCCGCACCCCATCTGCATGCCCAGACTGCCTTTTCCACTTCCTCTTCAATAGAAGAGGTTACAGCTGAATTGCCGATATTGGCATTGATCTTGACCAGGAAATTACGCCCGATGATCATAGGTTCCAGCTCCGGATGATTGATGTTACACGGAATGACCGCCCGGCCTGCGGCCACTTCAGAACGCACAAATTCAGGAGTGATGTAACCCTTAGGCGTATTGGCTCCAAAACTGTTGCCTTTGTGCTGGTGTAGCATCGGGTCAATTTCAGCTGACTTCATATCAGCATTCAACAAATCTATCCGCTGGTTTTCACGGATCGCAATGTATTCCATTTCCGCAGTGATGATGCCTTTTTTCGCATAGTGCATCTGCGAAACATTGGCTCCCTGTATGGCTTTGTAAGGTTTACTGACATAGGCAAACCTCAGCGTGTTAAGTGTGTTGTCGGCCAGCCTGAGCTGACCATAATCAGAAGTAATATGGTCAAGCTGTTCCACATCATTTCTGTCTGTGATCCATTTTTCCCTGAGCCTTGGTAAACCTTTTTTTACATCAATATCAGCATCAACATCAGTATACGGCCCACTAGTGTCATATATGGTCACCGGCGCATTGAGCTCCGTAAGACCAAAACCATTGTGAATCTTCGTGTCAGATAAACTGACCTCGCGCATAGCGACTTCAATATCATGCAGTTGTCCTTTTACCCATATCTTTTTAGATGCCGGGAAGGGGCTGCGGCTAATGACATGTTCCTGGGGGATTTTTTCTTGTTTCATATGTTAATTTTTGGGATAAGCCGGTCTTGAAAAGGAAATATTGAAATGAAGTGGATGAATGGTTCACCCACCCTGAGTTGCCTTAATGAGCATCACCTGGTCGCCATCTTTCAAGAGATGATTACTCCAGTTGGATTTGGTAATGATGGTTTGATTGATGGCCACAGCAATGCCTTTTGCATCGCCTGAAAGCAAAATAACAAGCATTTGCTCAACTGAACAGGTTTCCTTTAGCTGATGATTTTGATGATTTACAGTGATTTCCATTTTAGCTTTTATTTTGCTTTGGAAAACTGTAGGGAGTACCCATAACGGGTCGAAAAGACAGCAAACAGATTTGCTTCTACTTTTCCCTTCGGCAGTACTAACTGCATCAGGTTCAAAGGGTATTTCTCAGCACAAGGGCACCCCTAAAGTTTTTTGTAAAGCTATATTATTTTATTTTGAAATGCAAATAAGGCGTACAGAACAAGATTAACTCTCTTATGAATTGCCGTGTTCACTTATTCCCTTGGGAAATTTGTCCGCGATCAGATTTAAGTTGATGCCATGTTCCATATAGGCCTTCAAGCCATCTACAACAGTAGTAAAACCCCCGCTGGCCCCATTGATCTCTGCCAGCAGCGCATCGCCTGTAGTTTTAAATCCATATTGCGTAATGGTAATATAAGTGGCATTATTCCCTAAAGTCCTAAATTCAAAATCAACAGTTGTTTGATATTGGTCCCATTGAACTGATATTTTTCGATCTGGCAAAACCTCTCTGACAAACACCTGGCTCGAAATATTGTACATCTCCCATTCCCAGGTAATTGTCTTGCCCTCTTCCAGTTTTCCGCTTCCTTTTGTAAACCAGAAATTTTTAGTGATTTCGGGATCAATAAAAGCATTAAATACCTCCGATGCAGGTCTTCTGATCAGCATTTGCACTTCAACATGAGGATTTTCCATTTCAGTCACGATTATATTACATATGTTTAGCCAAGTGGTTAATTAAATATAAGTAACCATTTGGTTATATGAAAATGTTTATTGATTTTCATGATCAGCCCTTCCATTTTCCCGTTTTCTTAAGATACCTGATACTTAAATAGTAAATCACCAACAACACCATCAGCGTTAGGAAAATAGTATTCCTAAGATCAGTATCGCCATATATCAGCCAGGGATATTTAAGAAAGAGGATTACAATTATTCCTGCCATCCACACGGTCTGTGTATTGTATTCCTTTAGCAGCCACCTCTTTCCGTTAAAATTCATACCGGAAATGGTGCTGCCGATGCCTCTTAAATTGATAAACCATCGGCTCACCCGACTGCAATAAACGTCAAATTGCTGACCGAATTTATTACGAAGAAAATTCTCTTCCGCAATAACAATGGCCTGATAAATAAATAAAAAAGCCGGGATAAAAATCAAAATAAACAGCAGCGAATTGATCAATATCCCTACACCAAGCAGCATCAGGATATTTCCCACATACAGCGGATTTCGGCAATGCGCGAAAACACCCTCCACCACAAGGTCCTCCGCATATACTTTCTTGTTTTTTCCACCCCGCACAATATAAGCAAGGGCGATCGTTATGCCCCGGATGAGCTGACCAGAAACCGTTATGACCAAACCCAGGATAAGTGGGTACAAGTAATAAGACGACCCGAAAACAGCTTCATTGAAAATGTTTGGAGAAGGAATGAATAGAGCGAGATACAGGAAAATAAAAAGAAAGTTTCTGTACTTGAAGAAAAAATTGCCAATTGTCAGCATCTTAGTTTTTTATAGAAATAAAGCCTGAAAAGTTATACCATTTGAAAAATGTTTCCGTATGTGAAAATCCTGCTTCTCTCAGCATTTTCATGTTTTCACTGAGCTTGTAGGGGATCAGTACATTCTCCAAAGCCTCTCTTTTTTGGGCAATCTCCATTTCGCTATAATTGTTGCGCCTTTTGTAGTCGTAATAATATTTAATAAAATTCCGGTTAAACAGACTGTCTTCGGCAAGAATCTTTTCAGAAATAATCAGCACACCACCGCTGACAAGACCATCATATATTTTTTTGATCAGGTTCTCACGGTATAACGGTCGGACAAATTGCAGTGTGAGACAAAGAATTACTACCGATGCATTCTCAATCTTCACATCCTCATGAAGGTCAGCAATCACCAGTTCATACGGTCTTTTAAAGTTTTCCTGCCGCAGTTTAACCTCGCATTTCTTTAACATTTCTTCCGAATCGTCAACTCCCGTAAACCTGATGCTTTCATCAACCAGGGGGTTCAGGCCGACCATGGTAGTTCCGGTAGAGCAGCCCAGGTCTACTACATTTGTTCCCGGGAGCGCATGTTCAGCAGCCAGTTCAATGATCATCCGCTGGATCTCACCATAAAAAGGCACCGATCGCTCTACCATATCATCAAAAGCATTGGCCACAGTCGCTCCAAATTTAAAATCTGAAGGTTTTTTTATTTCCTCGCTGAATACATTGTCCAGATGCTTATCGTCTTTCATGGTATATTGTTTAGCACTGATTATATTAATTCACAATATGATCAGCTAATTCTTCCGTCACAATCAAGGTTACGCGTTAAATCTGTAGAGATTTTGAATTGTAGAAACACTAACAACACTTTATTTTCCCGTTTGTTCAATCTACACAAAAAATACAACATTGTAAGTTTTCTTTAATAGGCCAGAAGGCGTCCGCACGCGATTATTGCCACCCAAAGCGAGATCGAGACCAGTGCAGATATTTTTGCAGCCGCCGACAGTTCCTTGTTATGAGGATTTTCAGGATGGTGCGGCGGTTTGAACAGCATCCTGTGAAACACGAGTACATTAATAGCCGCCAACACCAGCAGGATCATTTTCAGCCAAAATGTTGGATCTATGCCAAGTGTTTTTGAATTGGTCATGAACAGCAATATTCCTGAAGGAACGATTAGCAGCAATCCTCTTTGCGACCAAGGTAATAAATGCCCGGATAACGCTTTTAAGGGCAGATTTTTGGCGAACCCCAATAGCCGAAGGTCAAACAGGAAGGCCCCGCCAACAAGGATCACGATGCCCACAATATGTACAATCTCCAGGGCAGGGTAAAGCCATAACGACTGGCGTATAGAAGCGGCAAGAGCTGTATTTTCCAGCCAGGAAAAAAAGTCTGTCAGGGTCTGAGGCAAATTAACGCAATTCGTATTTAACGGTATCTACATAGATCCGTTCAGCCCGCATTTCTTCTTTTTTCGTTTTATGTGGATAAGCGACCAGTCTTACAGGTGTTCCTTTTTTGATCATATCAGCTGTCAAGCCACGGTCCGTCATGCGTGAAGTAGGTGCAAGGTATACCAGCCACAATTTTCCCTTATATTTAACTTTCGCCAGTGCATGCGGATTTTCATATACAGATTCCTCAATCGTACTTTTAAAATCCAGGACTTTCTTTTGATCATAATCGGCCCAGCCGTGATGAAAGAAGGTAAAGGAAAGGCAAAGCAAACAGACCATTGCCAGTGAAATTTGTTTTAAGTAGTTCATATTCAATAGGTTTTATGTGTTAAATCTAATCAAATATTTCCTCAGATCAAAGGAATACAGCTTTTCTAACATGCAAAGGCTAAATTTTGTTTAATGTTATCCTTATCTTCGTTTTAAAAAAACACTACATCTCAACAGCTTATGAATGAAACAGAATATTTACAGTTCTGCAAAAAACAGGTTAACGGGCCGTTAAATGAAGAAGACCTCGTCACCATGCTGACTGCATGGGGTGCCATCAACTACTCACTGGGTTATAAAAATGCTTTGACAGACAATAACATTGAATCCAAAGGCGATAACACAGGTTCAGCAGACCCCGCTATTTAACTTGTTGTATTCTATTTCTTACCCATTCCCAGTATAAAAGCAACAGCCCAGCCACCTATAGCTGCGATCACCGTCATTGCCGCAATATCAGCCAAAAGTGTGTTGAGCGTAAAAATGGTGCTGGTTGAATACATGGCCATATCTATATATATGGAGACAAGCAACCCCACTATCGCACCTCTTGCGGCGCCCTGTGCCGGTGTAATTCCGATACTCCATCGGCCAAACAGAATTGCAAAAAAGAAACCCCAGGCCAGGTTTGCGACCACCATCGCCCACATTTCCATCGGATCTTTGTGCATTCCGGCCGCTCCGGGCCCCGCGTTGGTCATCATAAAATCCATCAGCAGGATACCATAAACGAGCCATCCCAGAAGGAAGAATACCACACCACCGGCTATGCCGGCAATTAAAATTTTGTTTGAGTTCATACTAGTTTTGTTTAAATGAATTTGGTTACTATCTAAGTTATTGATAAATAGTTATATAACAAAGTAAATTGACGCGGCTACTGATTACCAATGGCTTTGTACAGGGGCTGCCGTTGGAATCCCGGATTTGGTTCCTATCTTTAATAGAAATCACTAAAACCATGAAATCCCCTAAATACTTAATTCTCATTCTCTTTTTTTGCTCCTGTAGCATGTTTGGTGCCGGAACACACGGGTCTATACAAAGGTATCGTTACACCACAAGCAAAGATAATCTTGCCAGTGCAGTGGCAACAGTGATTAAAGAGAATGATCAAATCACACTTGATCTGATAAAAGGTCATTACAATGACGAAATCAATTACTTTACCCTATTCATAAAATCCGGAAAAGATAAATACGGTTATGTATTAAGATATTATGGAGATCAGAAATCCTGGAATGAATCCTCAAGTGCAGAAATATTTCTCTGCTATGCCCGCATCAACGGAGTCGGAGGAAAGGAAGGTCTATTAACTCTACGTCCACTCTTACTGTTTTTTAAATCCAGTTTGTAAGTTTGCTGTGCAGGCGCAAAAAACCCGGCCATCGCAAGTAGAAAAAGAATAAAGCATTTGTTTTTCATCTGTTTATAATGTTTTGTTATTTGTGATGAAGCTATCATGATCTAATCACCCTCTGTGTAATTTGAGAGATCATGATGGTTTCATCGTCTGTGAATTAAGCTGTAAACTTAATCAGCGCTTAAAAAGTTCCTGTGATGATTATTGCAAATAAAATTGTAAACTTTGTAAAATCAAACAGCACGCATATGGCCAGATATATAATCCCCGCATTTTTATTGTTTATCGGTGTGATCTGTGCAGCTTTTGCACTTCCAGGTCACAATGATTTTGATCTGGCCAAACAGGAAATACTCCTCAGAAAGATCGGCCACGAAATACTTTTGCACTCCGGAGACAGTACATCGAGAGTGCTGCCGGTAAAAAAGATATCCGGTGGTGAATACCAGATTACGTTTGCAAATGAATTTACTTTCCAGACGGACACTCTGGTTGAGATTGTCAGGCGTTCACTGTCAAAAGATAAACTGGCGGATAATTATGTCCTCAGCGTGCTGGATTGCTCTGGGAAAGATATTGTTTTCGGCTATGCCGTTTTTAAGAATGAAAAGGATGATGTGGGTGCCTGTTCAGGGAGAAAACAAATTAAAAGCTGCTACCGGATCAACCTTAAATTTCAGCCTGCAGGTATCACGGCATCACAGAAGGGATTGTTGCTGGGCGGGCTGCCTTTTTTAGGTGTGCTTGGTTTGCTGATCACCAGATCTGTACAGTTAAAGAAAAAGCAGACTTTATTTGTTGCTGATAATGATAATAGTGGTAATATCGAAGCATACTTCAGGCTTGGAAGCACGCTTTTCGATGCCAATAGACACCAGCTGGAATTTTCAGGTCAGACAGTTGAACTAACCCAAAAGGAAAACGCGTTACTTTTGATATTCGCCAGATCTCCAAATGCGGTAATCGAAAGAGCAAGACTACAAAAGGAAATATGGGAAGATGAAGGTGTAATCGTTGGCCGCAGTTTGGATATGTTCATCTCCAAACTGAGAAAGAAGCTGGAGCCGGATGTGTCTGTATGCCTGATAAATATACATGGGAAAGGGTATAAGCTAGAGATACACCAGGATTAAAATGATGCATTCTATAGAGGTTTTAGAAAAACAACGAAAGATTCTTTTAGATCTGGGCAATGACATCACCCGTGTAAGAGAAAAAAATGACCTCATTACCCTGTTTTCAAAACGGATCAAGGACCTGTTTTACTTTACCCACACTATTATTACCCTTATCGATCTACAGGATGACAGCTACAAACCCTTTCTTCTGGACCATGAATTTTCGCCGATAAAAAACCACGAAGATTATGAACTGCTGGTAGATTCCCGGTTTTCTTTAAACGAGCCCTTTATCAGATCAGTACTTGCTACAGACCAACCAGCACTATTCCAGCTGGAGGATGTCTTGAACCACCCTCAAAGCCCAATATTCCTTCGTGCCAATCATGAAAAAGGGGTAAAAGAAGTATTGATGATGAAATTGATGAATGCAGATAAACCGATCGGCTTTATCCACATCTATTCAGACCGGGAAGACAGCTTTACACAAGAATTCAGGGATATCATCAAACGCATATCGCCACAGCTGTCCAGTGCTGTATCCAACATCATCAAGAACGAAGAGATCAAAAAGAAGGAAAACGAGAAGTCTTTTCTGCTGGATTTCAGCAATGACATGACCTCCGTACGCACAAAGGAAGACCTGGACAGCGTAGTAAGGTCCGCCCTGCGCAAGCTCACACCCGACGGTGGATACGTGATCAGAAAAATAAACGAAGATGGCCTCACCATGAGCGCCTATGTTCACGATACCGGAATGGCAACAGCAGATCAGGCCTTATTGCAGGACGTACTGTCTGCTAAATTTCCGATTGATGATGGCCTGCAGAACAGGGTATTGGAAAGTCATATACCGCTGCTGTTCAGCGTGAGCAGAGAAGCAGAACGCGGCATTCAATCAAAATACCTTGATCTGTGGCAAAACATGGGTTTTAAAACCATGGTCGGTATCGCCCTGCGCAACAGAAATGCCAATATCGGGCTGTTATGGCTGAGCATTGATGAAATCAATATTCCTATATTGCAGGGAATCTGCGCGCAGATCGCAGTAGCGATGAGCAACATCATGGCCAATGAAGAAGTACTGAGAAAGCAACAGGAACAATCTTTCCTGCTGGACTTCTCCAATGACATTGCTGGCATCATGACCAAGGCTGACCTGGAATCAGCTGTCACTAAAGTGCTGCAGCGGCTGCTGAATACCAAGCTTGCCATGCTGCGGCTCATCGACGACGACGGGCATCACCTGAGTCCGTATATGTTCGACAAAAGCCTGTTTAAAGGTATAGTCAGTGATTTTGACAAGCTTTCCGATCAAAAAATAACAGTGAATGAACATTATACAGCGAGGTTGCTGAAAAGTGAGGATGCACTCGTACTGAACGTCGAAGAAGAGCTGCAGAGCGGCAACGATCAATATGCAGCACTCTGGGAAAAAACGGGTTTCAAAAACATGTACGCCGCAACACTGAAGGTGGCGGATAGAACCCTGGGCACGATTTGGATACTTGCTGATCACATCAGCGCACCCCTGTTTAAAGGCATATGCGCACAAATTTCTACGGCCATCTCCAATATTAAGGCCAATGAAAAAATACTGGAGTACAGGAAACGTCTCGAAGATGAAAATGATTACCTCAAAGAGCAGATCAGAACCATTTACAACTTCTCTGAGCTCATAGGCAGCGGCCAACAAATGCAGCAGGTTTACCGCCTGATCTCACTTGTTGCCGAGAGCAATTCCACTGTCCTGATCCTGGGAGAAACCGGCACCGGCAAGGAACTGATCGCCCGTGCCGTACACAACGCCTCGCCACGCAAAGATAAACTGATGATCAAAGTGAATTGTGCGGCCATGCCGGCCAATCTGATAGAAAGCGAATTGTTTGGCCATGAACGCGGTGCCTTTACCGGTGCCGTGGAACGCCGGATCGGTAAGTTTGAGCTGGCCAATAACAGTACATTGTTTCTTGATGAAATTGGTGAAATGCCGCTTGAAGCACAAGTTAAACTACTTAGGGTATTGCAGGAAAAGGAAATGGAAAGAGTAGGCGGGAAGGCAACCATAAAACTAAATGTGAGGGTCATCGCCGCAACTAACCGCAATCTTGGAGAAGAAGTAAAAGCGGGCCGCTTCAGGTCCGATTTGTATTACCGCCTCAACGTGTTTCCGATCATAATTCCCCCTTTAAGGGACCGGCTGGAAGATATTGAGGCCCTGACCGATTTTTTCCTGACCAAATATGGCAAGAATACAGGGAGGAAAGTAACCCGGATCACTCCAAAGGTACTGCAGCAATTGCGGAGTTATTTATGGCCTGGTAATGTCAGGGAGTTAGAGCATGTGCTGGAGCGCAGTGTTTTACTGGCCACAGACCATATAGTAAAGGAAGTTTATTTACCAGGCAATACAGCCGATGCCACTCAAGTCTCGGAAATACACGCCAACCGTTCATTGGAAGCCGTCGAACGCACCTATATTATTGAAGTGCTGAAACGGTGCAGCGGAAAGATCTCCGGCACCGGGGGTGCGGCAGAAATACTGGATATACCAGGCAATACGCTGCATTCAAAAATAAAGAAGCTCCAGATCCGTAAAGCAGATTACTTTACCAATTAAAGATTCTTTATTTAATTCACTTTTAACCAAAGTTGTCTTTGAGGTATCAATATCGTCATTGCGAGGTACGAAGCAATCTCATCTTTTAACCCGTATTGAGATTGCTTCGTACCTCGCAATGACGCCGCCTACTTAAATGAGACACCCGCTGCAATGACACCGCCGCCACAATTACGTTATGAATTTCCCTTAATAAAGGGACACTTTAAGTGTTTTCACTAAATACAGTGAAAAAATGCAATGATTCTAAATACATAAACAACTGATAATTAATGAATTAAATCATTGGCATCAAAATGGGCTATTGCCATGCAATTCACATTTTAATAAATCATTTAAAAAACTAAAACAATGAAAATCGTAATCATCGGCGGCACAGGACTTGTAGGTACAAAAGTAGCAGGTAAACTTCGCCAGCTTGGGCATACAGTAATCGCAGGCTCACCATCTACAGGCATCAATTCCATTACAGGTGAAGGACTTGCAGAAGCAATGAACGGAACAGACATCGTGATCGATCTTTCCAATTCTCCGTCTTTTGAAGATGGACCAGTCCTGGAATTCTTTGAAACCTCGGGCTGCAACCTGATGGCCGCAGAAACAAATGCCGGAGTAAAGCATCATTTAGCGGTTTCAATTGTAGGCGTAGACCGCATGCAGGATCTGGGCTATATGCGTGCTAAAATGGCGCAGGAAAACCTGATCAGACAATCCGGAATACCTTACACCCTCATCCGCAGTACCCAATTTTTAGAATTCATCCCCTCACTTGCCGGCGCTGCTACACAGGGCAGCGAAGTCCATGTGTCTGACGTAGAATTCCAGCCGATTGCCGCAGAGGACGTGGCCACATTTGTAGCTGATCTTGCATTGGCAACTCCCGCCAAAGGTATTGTAGAGATCGCCGGTCCTGAGCGTCATACCCAGAGCGAATTTATCGCGGCTTATCTCAGGGAAAAGGACAACAGCAAGAATGTAGTTACCAACAAAAAAAGTGAATACTTCGGCGGACCTATTCCCCATGATGGCCTGGTACCTCAAGGCGAGGCGAAACTGGGTGCTATTGATCTAAAGCAGTGGCTTGCGGCACAGTAAGCCACAATATTGATCTGCATTTTGTCCACAGCCTCCTCTAATGGGTATAAAACGTTTAAATTTTTTAGGGTGTACCCATTTACCCATTCTGGATTGCCTTTATTGATGAAAAGGTAAATAAGACATGGACGACAAGTAGACAGATGACCAAATGAAACCATTAACGCTCTCATTTTTAATACTTTTCATTTTTAGTCTTTCTGCATTTATCTGGCATGACGGGCCAATAGACCGGCTCATTGCCGAACTTGGGCAGTGGGCAACGACCCACCCGCAGGAGAAGGTTTATCTGCACACCGACAGGCCCCACTATGCCATAGGCGATACCATCTGGTTCAAGGCCTACGTCACAATCGGCGGACAACATCATTTATCGGCCAAAAGCGGATCGCTCTACGTTGAGCTTGTCAATGAAAAGGATTCTGTGACCCAGCTGCTTAAACTACCGTTAAATGCAGGCATGACCAAGGGTTGTTTTGCCCTGACCGATGAAATGGGAGAAGGAAACTACCGGCTCAGGGCCTACACCCAATGGATGCGCAATGCCGGGCCTGAGTATTTCTATGATAAAATATTTGTAGTCAGGCCGGAAGAAAGCGAACCTGTATTCGGATCGATCAAGCTGAATTTTGCACGGCAGTCACAGGGAGAAAGCATTGTTGAGGCGGTAATTAAATATACAGACTCTACGGGTTATCCGCTATCGGGTATGCCCCTCAAATACAATTTGAGAAAGGATTATAAAACACTATATAAGGGTCAGGGTGTAACCGATGAAGAGGGTGTGTTTCGGGCAGAGTTTAAAGGGCTTCCGCCGGAAGCTGTTGCAATGAGTCACCTGGTTACCAGACTTGATCTCGAGGACGGGAACACAGTGACCAAGACATTTCCGGTTAAGATGCAGTCAAACGAGGCCGAAATTCAGTTTTTTCCCGAAGGAGGCCAGCTCTTGTGTGGCGCTGCCCAACGGATTGCCTATAAAGTTACAGGAACTGACGGCCTCGGCATCCCTGTTTCAGGCCGGCTTGCCGGTGCGGACGGGAAGCAGCCCACGGAATTCAAAAGCAATCAGTTTGGCATGGGCTGCATCAAAACCGAAGTGGATTGCAATCGGGTCAGCCCGGTAACCTTTACGCTTGCCGATGGGAGCAAAATAACCCGGCAACTTCCGGCTTCGCAACCTTATGGACATTCCCTCTCGGTAGCCTACCATCCCGAGGCTTTTCGGGCTACCATATCCGTCAGACAAGTGTTACCGAATGCGGCTTATGCACAAAACCTTTATCTGCTGGTACAGTCCGGTGGGGTTGCTTATTATGCAACCGAGGTTTCCATGTCAGATGATGTCGCCAGTCTGGATGTCTCCATTAAGGGAATGCCCAGCGGAATTGCACAGTTCACTCTTTTTGCCACCACCGGGGAACCTTTGGCGGAACGCATTATTTTTGTGCAGCACGATGACCAGATGAAAGTCTCCCTGGAAACAGATAAGGCAGAATACCAGGACCGTGAAATGGTCAGTCTGGAGCTGGCAACCGAAGCTTCCGGAGATCAATATCCTCCTGCAGACTTTTCGATAGCCGTGTTTAGTGAGGACGCAGTCCCTTCAGAAGCCACACATGAGACCACGATTTTTTCCCAGCTGCTGCTCAGTTCTGACATCAGAGGTTACATAGAGCAGCCCAATTACTATTTTCATCAGCCAACACCCGATACCCGAAAAAACCTGGATATCCTGATGATGACACAAGGATACAGGCGTTTCAGCTGGCGAAACCTGAACTCAGGAAAGACGGAACCGGCTTATTTTCCGGCTGAAAACCTTGGTGTTAAAGTGAGCGGAAAATTGGCTGGTCTCTGGCATCAGAAAATTCCCTTTGGAAAGGTCTTTCTGGTTAACAATAATCTTGGGATTGTACTGGCCGACACCACCGACGAAAACGGCCGCTTCAGTTTTAATGATCTGGTCATTACTGAAGGATTGCGTTTTTCTGTAATTGGCCGTAAGAAAGATGACGGGACAAGGCTCGAGGTTTTGCTCGACAAATATGGCAATCAGCTGCTGACACCGAATGTGAACATTGCCGATCTGCTAACCGATTTCAGTAAGAAAGTGCCGTTAAAACCGAAAAAGCTAGGCAAGGAAGAGGAAGCTCAGCTGAGAGCGCGTCTGAGTTCGGCCAACTTACTGAAGGAAGTCAGGATCAGGGCAAAGCAACGCGAACCGGGCCTGAGCGCTCTAAAAGGGTACATCACAGAAACCATTATCTTTAATGCCCAGGATTCCGGTAAAACCATAGTAAAGGCAATTAATGACAGGGCATTGGAAAATCTGAAATTCGTTGCTCAGGCCAGCAGGACTTTTGTGAGTAGCAATTCAAACGAACAAGGTAAGGGATACTTTAAAGTCAGAGACTGGAAGGCCTTTATGGGCCAGCAGCAAATGTCTATTTTGATCAACGACCGGTATTATGATCCTGATGCCATTAACGACATCCTCGACTGGGATGTAGAAGACGTCATTAAGGTAGATATCGTCCGTGCAACTGCCCCGGTAAGGCCAACAGTCCTTATTTATACCCGTACCAACTATGTGTATAATCCCATTAACCCCTCAGACCCACACTCACCCTCAAAATGGGCTCCGGATATGATCAATATTTTTCCACGGGGCTATGACCGGGTAAAGGAATTCTACATCCCGGCGTACGATAGCCCTGATCAGAAAAATAGCAAAACAGATTTCCGGAAAACCATTTACTGGAACCCTTCCGTAAAGGTCAGGAACGGCGAAGCGCAAGTGAGTTTTTTTAATGGCGACCGAAAGGGAAGATACAAGATTGTTGCAGAAGGCATCAATTCCAAAGGCCAGCTGGGCCGCCAGATCATGTATTATACCATACGCTGATTCGTCATTTATTGTAAATACCGGTTCAATCATTGACATCAGGCCTTGGTACTGCCATGCGCTGTCTGGTTTAATTTTGTGATTAATCTTTTTCCGATCTTTAGCCAGCCTTTGTTCATGATGAGGTAAGGCAGGTAATTTTTAAATCCTTTGAACCCATTGTGTTCCAACTGCAGTACGGTGCCTCCATCAGCAAGACTAAGTGTCCAGATGACCATAGAGTCAAGTTTAGGGATGTCCCTGGACATGCCACCCTGCCAGGAGTATACCAGTTTTTTAAAAGGAACGATCTCCAGTACTTCGCAGTAAACAGTGCCGTCAAAGCCCAGGTTGATTTTGGGTTTGGTCCTGAACTGAAATTTATGACTCAGTTCAAGCTTAAAATTACTGGGCATCAGCCACAAGGCTAAAAGTTCCGGATCTGTTAAATATTCCCAAACGACCTCAGGGGAGTGGGAAAAAAAGAATTGATGTTTGACGTCTCTTTGCATAATGAGTAACCTTTGAGTTACTCAAATATAAGTAACTTATGGGTTACTTATATTATTTTTTGTATTTTTTTATTGCGATAGGACAGTAGTGGAGTTTAGCTTGGTATAAGAAGTTTTTATTTTGTCCAGGAAAAATGATTACTTTTATCATACGAATGATTTCGTATATTAGTGTTGATATCCTCATTCAATGAAAAATACACTCTTCCTCATGCTAATATTGCTCATTAGCTATTGCTGTTTCGCGCAGGAAGGCGACGCCACATGGAAAAACATCACCTTGCAGAAAAGCGACAACCCAATGAAGTCAATGATTGACTCCGCGGTTGATCACTTCGTCCTAAACTATATGAAGGAAGGGAAGCGGGTTGGTATTTCCCTGGGAGTTAATTACAACGGGAAACAGTTTATCTACAATTACGGCGAAACCAGTCCCGGCTCCGGGATACTGCCCAGCGACAAATCAATATACGAGATCGGTTCCATTACCAAGACATTTACCGGCCTTCTGATGGCTCATGCCATAACTAAGGGACGCATCTCGGTAAACGACGACATCAGAAAGTTTTTGACCGGCAGTTTTCCCAACCTGCAATACCCCAATGGTGACCCGGTTAAAATCGCTTACCTGCTGGCTCATACTGCGCAGTTTCCGAACAGTTTTGATAATCTGCCAAGCCCACCAATCAATGAAAAGACGTTTCTTGATGCGCTTCATGAAATTAAGCTGGATTCGCTCAAGTCATTCCGGTATCAATATTCCAATGTTGGTTATCAGCTATTGGGCCTTATCCTCGAAAAGGTATACAAAAAATCTTATACAGACCTCATTAGTCAATACATTACCAGGCCTCTGGGTATGCCGCACACCAAACTGACATATAGTGCTGATGAAGAAAGCTTATTACTAAAGGGTTATGGAGCCAATAGAGAACCTGTCAGTTCAATGCAGGCGATCTTGCCCGCCGCCGGAAGCCTGCATTCTTCTGTGAGGGATATGCTCAAATACCTGCATTACCAAAATCAGGAAAAGACAGCAGCAATCAGGTTGACGCACCGGATCATTTTTGGCGATATTGACAAGGAAGCCTATGGCTTCCAATGGGCGATCGGCAAGAACTGGGGCTGGGACCAATATCTCAGAATAGATGGCGGCACAACAGGATACCGTACTTTCTGTGTGATGTATCCGCTTCACAATGTCAGCATTGTGCTCCTGTCCAATCAAAAAGATGATTCGGCAGGAGCGGGGCTTTACAAAGTGGCTACGGGTATTTATGGTTCCTTGAAATCAGCAATGAAGGTTAAGTCTGCTTTTTAGTCATTAGCCTATGGATAGTACCTGCGTTAACCCCACAAACACATCAGACCCATATCGCATGCGAGTCCCACTCGGGGTTGACCCGGTCTAAAGGCTGTCAAACCCGGTTGTGTTTCGATTGGGTTCCGTTAAGTATTTGGATTTGTGGTTACAGCAGACAGAAAAGATAAAATAAAAGAATCTGGAAATCGGAAAATGCCTATCTTAATGTCAATGAAAAAGCTCTTATGAAATCATACTTTGCATTCAATCCTGAAATCTATAACTTCTGGCCAATCTATGAAGCCATAAAGATTTATTATCCAATCGGCATCCGATATGCTTACTCCTCTTTATACACAGAATACGAGGGGCAGAAGAAGTTTGGCGCACTCCTGGTCGACAACTTCCATAATATGGATAACTTCAAAGCACGCTATGAAAGTTTTACCACCAAACTTCAGGAACAGTTCGGATTGGAAGTACAGGGTACTTCCTATGGCCAGCAGCCTGCTTTCAGTTTTGATATGATCCTCGAAAAGACCGAACTGCCGGAACTGACAAAGATTAAAAGGTTATCTGTTGCGGTAAGCCTGCTGGGCGATTTTTATGCCATCTATGGCATAGATGAAACCATGCTGAAAGAAGGAGGGGACCCGTATCCGTACAAGTACCACGCTGTTAACGCAATTACCACGTCTCCCTACAGGGAATTTGAAGAACACTTTCTGAAACTAAAGCAGTTGATTCTGGAACGGTATCCTAACCACAGGCAAATTCCTTTTTCAATACTCACTACTTATATTGAGGGAGTTTACAACCGTTATAATGAGACGAATGAAAGCACGATTTATAATGCGTTATTCAATCAGCAGTTAAAGGCCGGTTACCCATACAACATCAGGGGTGACCATAATTACGGTTTTAATGAATGGAGGGAAAAGGGGATTACTGATGCTGATCTGCCGGTAGTAACCGTCTCAGCACCGCCGCCAACTCCGACAGTACAGGACAGTTAAATTTCAGATCTGTGTAAATTTGACAGCATCGAACAATACCAAATGTAGATCTATATGTCAAATATTGCAGCAACTCAAAATCTGTATACTCATTTACATTATTCTGTATTTTTTATATGTCTTTTTCTCGGTTTTTCCCCGAAACTCCTCATGGCCGGATTATCGTGGATATCGAAGGCCAGAAAATGAGCCTGGTGGTGCCAAAGGGTACTGTTGCAGTGTGGAATGGAAAGCGGTTTACCGGACCTCAGAAGGTAGTACAGAACATAGAATGAGGATGGGTATAGCAGATCTACAACTTCTTTATTTCATCAATACTAAGTTCAGTCAGTTCCTGGATCTCCTCAAGAGAAGCACCTTTATTTTTCAACTTAGTAGCCACGGTTACTGCTTTTTCATGAGCACCTTTTTCCTCGCCGATAGCCCTTCCTTTTTCTTCGCCCATCTCCTTTGCTGTTTCCAGGACACTGTAATAGTCCCATCTTTGTTTAGTTTTAGCGCTTATCATATTCTTTTCGGTTTTAGTTAAATTCATATACCTGGCTGCTTCGCAAAATTCC
>NZ_DATHGC010000098.1:0-8202 GCF_035317785.1 Pedobacter sp.
GACCAAACATCTGGCCATCGGTAAACCTGGTTGAAGCGTTCAGATATACAGCTGCCGCATCTACCTGATTTAAGAAACTTTCGGCTTTCTCCATATCCTGAGTAATTATAGCTTCTGAATGTTTAGATGAAAATTCCGAAATGTGGCTCAATGCCTGCTCTGTACTGTCCATGATCTTTAACGAGCATTTAAAGTCCAGAAACTCCCTTCCGTAATCTTCCGGTGCTGCCAGGTTCAATAAAGGATAGTTCATACTGTACAACAACTTATAAGAATCTTCATCGGCAAATATCTCTACATTATATGGAATAAACAACGGCACCAGCTTTTTTAAAAAAAGAGCAGCTATTTCCCTGTCCACCAAAACCGTGTCCAGAGCATTGCACACAGACGGACGGGATACCTTTGCATTGGCAACAACCCTAGCAGCGTCATCTATAACGGCTGTTTTCTCCACATAAGTATGGCACACACCGGCCCCTGTTTCAATTACGGGCACCAGTGCATTGCTGCGGACAAACTCGATAAGTTGATTAGAGCCGCGCGGAATGACCACATCTATATATTTCTCTGCCTGGAGTATGTCTAAAATATACTTTCTGTCTGAAGGCAGCTGCTGCACGATATTCCTGTCCAGTCCAAACTCCAGCAATACATCCTGTATCAGACCAACTACATATTTATTGGTATGGTCCGCATCCTGACCGCCCCGGAGCAAACATACATTACCAGACCTGATACATAAGGCAGCCACATCGATGGTTACATTGGGCCTGGATTCGTAAATTACCCCAACTACACCAAGCGCCACAGTTTTTTTCTGAATGAACAGCCCATTGCTCATTGTGTTTTCAGAAAGCAGCACATTTGTAGGATCAGCAAGATTTGAAACATCGATCAGGCTCTCAGACAGTCCTGCTATCCGTTCCGCATTCAACACCAAACGGTCCAGTTTAGGATCTGCAGGGTCCATCTTCTGCCTGTCCCTGACATTTTCTGCGATGATCTCATCAGTATGAGTCGTAATCACAGCAGCAAGCCGCCGAAGTATTTGCTGCTTCTCCGCATCGTTCAGACCAGATATGGACTTTCGCGCATTCTTTGCATTAATCAACTGTTCTTGGATAGATTCCATTATATTATAATATCACAATATCACTGGCATTAGCTATTTCCAGGTTATGCTGTTTTGAATTTTTAGTAATTGTATTTGACGATACCTTTGCCCTGGCAACCGCAACGATATTATTTTCCAGGTCCGTGATCTCAAAGATCTCTCCATCAGCAAAATCGGCAATAATAGATTTAATTCCTACCGCCAGCAGGCTTTTCCTCTTCCTTATGGCCTCACAAGCACCATCATCAATCATTAACCGCCCGGTCACCAGGCTTCCGCTTGCCAGCCATTTATTTCTGGAGGAAATGGATGAATTTTTTGGTGTGCACTCGGTACCCGTCTCGCCTTTCACTGCTTTTAATATACCATCCGGGGTGCGAACCCCAAATATAACCACTTTTATACCCATAGTGGATGCCAGATGTGCAAAGGTTAGTTTAGAAGTCATCCCGCCGAGCCCTACTTCCGATGTTTTCTTATTCGCCAGTGAGAAAATGTCATTGTCAATGGACTTAATTTTCTCCACCACTTTTCCATCGGCATCCAGAACACCGGGCACTGAGGTACCGAGCAGGATCAGCGAAGCACCAAAACCCACACCCAACAAAGTTGCAAGCTCATCATTATCCGAAAACTTTAGTTCCAGATTGCTGACCACATCATTCTCGTTTGCAATGGGGATCACACCATTTTTCCAAAGCTCCTCATAAGTTTCCTTTAGCTGCAAAAACTGGGTTCTGTTAGAGAAATGTTGTCTTTCACACAGACTTTGCGCTATCGCCATCTTATATTTTTCAAAGTGTCTGGCATACGTGCCAAGCAGTAAAGGGTTTCCTATTGCTGCTGCCGCCTTTCTTTCACTGATCTTCCCCTTGTAATTTTGGATATATTTTTTACCTGCCGCCACTGCACCGGAAGAAACCAGTATCAGATGATAATCAGCTGAAAGCATTGCAACTTGCCGGGTGATGTCCGCTATTATCGTTTCATCAATTTCACCCTTTGGAGTAGTAATGGAAGCTGAGCCCAGTTTTAGAACAAGTATTGACTTGGCCATTTTTTACGTTATTATTAGATTTTTGATTAGAGATTCCGAAAATAGATAAATTACGGCGTTCAACCATAAAACACCATAAAAAATCCTCCTGCTTATTGATAAAACAGGAGGATTTTTATTTATTTATAAGATTTCTTACAATAGTGTTGCCTCGAGTTGTATATCAACATTATAAGCCTTGCTCACGGGACAATTTGCTTTTGCTCCGGCAGCTATTTCCTGGAATTGCGTATCCTCAATACCCGGGATGCTCGCCTGCAATACCAAATGTGAACTGGTAATCACGCCATTATCTAAAGACACCGTAGCTTTAGTTTCAAGTGAAGTTGGATTAAAACCAGCTTCCGTAAGGTCAGCGCTTAGTTTCATGGTAAAACAACCTGCATGCGCTGCAGCCATTAACTCTTCAGGATTGGTACCAATTCCTTCTGCAAACCTGCTGTTGAAAGAATACTGTGTCTTTTCAAGAACTTTACTGTCTGTGGTGAGGTGGCCTGAGCCTTCTTTAATTGTGCCATTCCAAACGGCTGTTGCATTGCGTTTCATAATTTTTAGAGATTATTAAGTTTTATTACGGTTCCGGTTCAGCTTGATCTTGATCTTGCCGTCTTCACCGTCGGTTGCCAGTAAATGTAAGACAATTCCTTTCATTCTCCGCTCTTTTATTTGTCTCCTATCCGTAATATCTTGGTCTTTTTTAGGGTTTCTCAGCGGTACATCCAGGGCGATATTTGTTCCGCTGCCCATAGAATAAATACCAGCAATGTCCATATTGAGCAAACTGGAACTGATCTGCATGGGATTTATGGTCACTTTTTCCCCATCAATATCAAATTTGCCGTTCAAGCTACTGAACGTAATGTTGTCAAGATTCCTGAACGGAAATGCAAATTTACCTGCACTTTTCACCGGCTCAAAACTGACCAGTGCCCCGTTCTTCAGGTCAAAGATCACACTTCCGGTAAGGGATTTTGGCAGTAATTTCCCCTGCTCACTGATCATGCCCCTAATGTTCGTTTTTGAGAACAAGTATCCGCGCAGGTTTTTCGAGGTCAAAGACTTTAAGCCAAAGTTGTCGAACGCATAAAAGAAGTGCCTGATGTCAACATTACTCAAAATAGCATTCAAGGTAAACCTGTTGATGTCCTGCTTTTGAGTTACTCCGCCACTCAATTTAAGTGAGCCCCCGGCATGCTCCACAGTCACATTCCTTATCGCTATTCCCGATTCAGAAAGCAGTAGATCAGCATTTGCGTTCGTTGCCAGAAACTTTTTATAATACACTTTATTCACCCTGACATTCATATTGACCTGGCTCATTTCAAAAGCTTCGTTCAGGTTATCTGAGAAGTTTGATTTCGGTGTTCTTTTTTTAGCTTTTGGTTTCCTGGTGCCTAAAAAGCCGAGAAATTCTTCCAGGTGGATCTGCGGGCTCCTGATCTTCCAGTTCAACTGGATCTTCTCTGGTGCAGTATAATACAGATTTAGAAAATTTCGTATGCTGCCATCCATCAGCACCACACTCCTTCCAGTTTGAAGTCTGATGTTTTTAATGAAAAGGTCACGATCGGTAAAATTAAGGGAAATGTCCGTATTCTTAAAACTTACCTTGCGGGGAACATAAGTGACATCCCCCTGTTTAATATCTATAATCCCCTTAACGTAAGGTTTGGTCAGCACAAAATTTACAATATCTGCCTTATAAGCCAGTTCAACCCCGGCCGTTCCTTTACCAAATTTCAGCATATTGTCCCCTATCACATTGTTCAGTTTAGCAATGTCAAATTTAGATTTGAACACGCCCGTCGCAACCGGGTTATCCAGATCATTAATGGAAGCGGTATCAATGGAAAACGGCAGTTCTTTATACTTCCCCTTAAAGCCATAAAGTTTGATGGCAGAATTTGCATCGGTTAAACCTTTGCCATTGACAAAATTATTGGTGAACATTCCGGCAAAGCTGCAGTCATCAACCACCCCTCCCGGAGTTGTCAATACGTTGTTTTTAACAATAGCTTTTACATTGATCCCCGGATCTCCGCCCGGCCCCATATTACCGGCAATGGTACAAAACACATGGATCGGTTTGTCCAGGTTAAACATATTCAGCTTACTGGTAATATTTGGGGCCAGTAAGGCCGACGCATTTCTCCACAAAATCTTTTTGACTTCGATATTGATCTTAAAATCCGTGCTTTCCTTTGAAGTATCGAAAGCAGCACCAATGACAAACGGATCCTTCCCAATATCCAATGTATTTGGCGCAACCCTGATCATTCCATCACCATCAGTATATTTAATCTCAAAAGGTCCCTCCAGTAATTTGTCTTTTATAAAGCTGCCGCGGCGTGTATTAAAAGCAAGACTTTTCGCAAACGCTTTCAGCTGGACATCAGCCTCCCAGTCAGACCATGAATAGTCAACTTTGGCTTTCAGGTCATCTATTACAAACTCAAACAGCTTATGTCCCCGCTGATTGTCCATAATAAAATTTACATTGTTCAGGGTGATTTTCCCGATCTCCATGGATGAGCTTTCTTCACTGCGCGGCTCTTTTTTTGTTTTGTCTTTTTTCTTGAAAATGGATGTGTTACTATAGCCATTGCTGTCTGTAAACAGGTAAATAGCCGCATTCCCGATTCCTATCTTCTCGATCTCTATGGTACCGGTCAGTAAACCGGTCGTGTTCAGTGCAACTTCAAAATCCTTGGCTGCCAGCAACGTATGCTTATGCTGATTCCAAAGCTTATCTTTTAACAGGACATTTTTCAGTTTGATCGAAATCCCCGGGAATCCACCCAGAAACGTAGGATCCATGCTTTCGATGGTCATGGAACCATTCAGGTTTTTATTCAGTTTTTTGGTAATATTAATGAGCAGTTCTTTTTTATTCACCGTTACATATATTGCTGCACCGATATAAACAATCAGAACAAGCCCAACAAGAATACCAAATACTTTAAGTGCTATTTTAGACCAACGAGGCATTTTTTTGTTTAATGATTAACGTTTAAACCTTAACAATTGTTTTCGGGTATATTCATACAGCAGAATGCATGCCACAGACAAGATGCACCTGGATGTATACCAATGTTAAGTTACGTTTATTTTTTTGATCCGGATTTCGGCCTGGTCTGCGGAGACATCAGTTGAGCTATTCAGCCTTCAACTTCAGTACACGCGTGGTTTCCGTCCTTATCTGACAAGTCAGTTCGGCATTGCCGCTTAGCTTCTGTCCATACGAAGGAATCATCTCCTTCAGCTTTTTCTGCCATTCCGCAGTCTTCAGTTCCTTGCTAAAACAGCGTTCCATTAAAGTGATCATGATTGACACCGCAGTAGAAGCACCTGGCGATGCCCCAAGCAAAGCAGCGATAGAACCATCGGCAGCAGTAACCACCTCAGTACCAAATTCCAGTATCCCACCATGTTTTTCATCTTTTTTGATCACCTGCACACGCTGCCCTGCAGTTTCCAGCTCCCAGTCCTCCATTTTAGCGGTAGGCAAGTACTCTTTCAGCGCTTCCAGCCGGTCCCCGGGCGACTGCCTCACCTGGTCAATCAAATATTTAGTAAGCTGCAGGTTATCCAGTCCGGCAGAGATCATCGGTCTTATGTTATTTACCTTTATAGATAAAGGCAAATCCAGTAAAGAACCGTGCTTTAAGAATCGGGTCGAAAAACCAGCGTAAGGACCAAACAACAATGCTTTTTTGCCATCTATCATCCTGGTATCCAGGTGTGGTACTGACATCGGGGGTGCTCCTACAGATGCTTTGCCATAAACCTTCGCATTGTGTTGTTCTATCACCTCAGGGTTCACACATTTCAGCCACTGTCCGCTTACCGGAAATCCCCCAAAACCATCTCCTTCCGGAATGCCTGATTTCTCCAGCAATGGCAATGATCCACCTCCCGCACCAATGAACACGAATTTCGCTTTCACAATCCGCTTTTTCCCGGTCGCCTGGTCCTTTACCTTTACCTCCCACAGATCATTCTTTTGTTTCAGTTTACGTACCTCATGGTCAAAATACAGGTTTACATATGCTCTTTCCTGCAACTCGTTAAACATCGTCCTGGTCAGTGAACCGAAGTTTACGTCTGTACCCAAAGCCATTCTTGTTGCAGCCACTTTTTCTGCAGGATCCCTTTTCTCCATTACCAGAGGCATCCATTCTGCCAGCAGTGCAGGATCTTCAGAATAAGCCATTCCTTTAAACAAATTGCTTTTTTGAAGATTATTGTATCTCGTTTTTAAAAATTCTGCGTTTTCGGCACCCCATACAAAACTCATGTGCGGAATGCTTTTGATAAATGACTCCGGGGAATCAACAAGGTTATTGCTGACCAGAAAAGACCAGAATTGCTTTGACACCTCAAAAGATTCAGCGATTGCTATAGCCTTTTTGGTTTCAACCGTGCCATCCGGACGTTGCGGTGTATAGTTGAGTTCGCAAAATGCAGAATGTCCTGTACCGGCATTATTCCAGGCATCCGAGCTTTCAGCTGCCGCCACGTCCAGGCGCTCAAAAATTTCAATACTCAGGTCCGGTTGCAGTTCCTTTAGCAAAACGCCTAAGGTAGCACTCATGATGCCTGCGCCAATTAAAATCACGTCAACCGATTCTTCTGTATTACTGTATTTTGGAGTCATTATTGAAATTTTTTGCAAAAGTACGATTATCGCTTAAATTTTACCTCAAATCCACAAATATGATTTCAATATATTGCGTTCAATCAACAAATTTCCTGCATTTTCAGGCAGATTAATATACAATGGCGATTTTTAATATAAAACCTTAACAAAAAAACCGATTGCTAAAGCAATTTGTTAACTTGATAAAACCTAAATAAGACAATTTGATCATGAGTATTCAATCCATTAATCCAGTCAGTGGTAAGCTGATCAAAAAATACAAGGAACATACTTTAAACCAGGCCATACAAAAAATTGAAAAGGTACACGCCGCTTGGCCAATATGGAAAGAGACAGCATTTTCCGAACGGGCAAAGCTCCTCCATAACCTCGCCGGGCTGCTTATTTTGCGCAAGCGTACCCTCGCCGAGCTCATGGCAAATGAAATGGGAAAACCCATTAAAGCAGGAATAGAAGAAATTGAAAAGTGCGCGTCAGTATGTCATTACTATGCAGCAAATGCCAAGGATTTTCTAAAAGATCAGCTGGTGCCCATGGAAGCCGGCAAAAGCTATGTGAGTTTTCAACCCTTGGGTGTCGTGCTCGCCATTATGCCATGGAACTTTCCCTTCTGGCAGCTGTTCAGGTTCCTGGCCCCTGCACTGATGGCAGGCAACTGCGGCGTACTCAAACATGCCTCAAACGTAAGCGGTTGTGCACTGGCTATAGAAAAACTCATTACCGAAGCAGGCATCCCTCAAAATGTTTTCAGTGTTTTGCTGATCAGCAGCAGTGTAGTCAAAGAAATGATCAAACATCCGCTGATCAAAGCCGTAACCCTTACCGGCAGCACCGAAGCGGGAATCCAGGTAGCACAGCAAGCCGGAGGGCAATTGAAAAAGGCAGTACTGGAACTGGGCGGCAGTGATCCGTATATCGTTCTGGAAGACGCCGATTTGAGAACCGCGGCGAAGATCTGTGCACAGAGCAGACTTATCAACAACGGCCAGAGCTGTATTGCCGCCAAGCGGTTTATCCTGGTCAAAAAGGTTGAAAAAGAATTCTTAAAGCTGTTCAAACTGGAAATGTCGTCCAAAGTAACCGGAGATCCTTATGACCCCGATACCGATCTCGGACCAATGGCACGTAAAGACCTGAGAAACGAATTGCATCAGCAAGTACTGGATAATATAAAAGCAGGTGCAAAATGTCTGCTTGGAGGCCAGATCCCCAATTTTAAAGGGAACCACGCCTTCTATACCCCTACCATTCTAACCGGAATAAAGAGCAATATGCCTGCCTACCGCGAGGAGTTGTTTGGGCCTGTAGCATTGATCATAACTGCAAAAGATACAGAAGACGCCATCAGAATAGCCAACGATACTACGT
>NZ_DATHGC010000099.1:0-10551 GCF_035317785.1 Pedobacter sp.
TCATTTCCATAACAGCCCAGCAAAGGCCGCAGGTCGTCTACCGCAATAAAGAGGACATTTGGTTTCTGCTTGCTAGTGCTCAATTCTTTTCTTACTCCGCAGCCACCAATTGTTAATATCACAGCAGAAATTGCCAGGAGAGCACGCCTATTCATGCAAAAAATCCTGTTGATATGTTTTTGATTTTTCATATTTATCTATAATAAAATATTTAAATTATATGAGATTTACCGGCCCTACAAGTCCCATAGAATACAATGGTTGTGGCTTAATGCTGGTCCATTGCTGAGCAACTGCATTATCCTTCAGGGATTTAGCATAGTTTCCAAGTACAGTAGTAACTTTTATTTTTATCGTGTTTTGGCCTGGCTTTAACATTTCTCTTAAATCGTAGATATGTTTTCCATACCATTTGAACCCAAGTGGTTGACCATTTACCTCCAACTCTGATATGCCAAATACCTTTCCAAGGTCGAGTGAATGATAATTCTCCGGGCTTTCGATACGAAATTTTTTCTCATAAAAAATAACTCCGCCGAACGACTGGAGCCCCGGGTCATCTTTAAAATCGATAAGTTTCTTAAATTCCGTTTTACGGGGTTGCTCAAATACCTTCTCCAGGATTACCTCCCATGGCCCTTCAATGGTGTAGGGTTGTTTACTGGCAACTTTTGGGTGGGAATATAACTCTCCTTTAGTATCGTTTGTAAATACGATTAACAAGGATTGGGCAGGATCAAGACTGATCTTGAGACGGTTCTTCGCACCCTGATAAGGATATAGATACTTCTTGCCTGTCTCAGGATCCCACAACCAGGCCGTTTTATTTCTAACATTAAAGGTAGCTGTGAATTCATGAGCTTTTTCCAGATGATAGTTACAGATAAAGAAAACATCTGCTTCGTTAGTCGTGTAATACACCTGACTTACATGCGAAACAGGTTTATCAAACTTAACATATGGAACTACATTAAATTTAGATTGTAACTGTGCATACCAGTCTATGATTTTTTCTTTTGGAGCTGGAAAGAAACTAACATTACCCGGAAAATCCTTTTTCAGGGATAGAACATCACTGTATACTTTTAGATTCCTTACCTCGGCATTCTGCTTTCCAAAAGCTTTAACTGGCTCTTTTCCTACAAAGATCACCTGTCCCCCCGCAGCAGCAAATTTCCTAAGCAATTCCGGGGTTTCAGGTGCTATAGATTCCATTTCGGGCATAAGCAGTACTTTATAGCTTCGCGTATTATAATGAAGCTTGCCGCCCGAAAAGCTGCACTTTTGCAGGATGTTTTCGTTTATATAGTCACAGCCACTTCCATTCTGGTGGACAGACTCCCATATGTTGTTGGCGTATTGAGGATAAACGATTTGTGGAACTTGTTGATATTGAAGGCCGACCTCCGACCACATATCTGCCAGAGGGAACATGATGGCTATGTCTGACTGCATTTCCGAATCCTGAAAAACTGCAGACAATCTCGCTTTATAGTCGATCCATGTTTTCAGATAGGGCCACCAGGTATTTATTTCACTAAAAAATGATCCATAGCGTACCCAGCCTGGAAAAGGAATTTCGGGAGGACTATAATTGAACCCATGCAAGATGGAATGGGTAACGCCTGAAAGATTACTTTGATCTCCTGTTACTTTTATCCTTTCCAGGGAGGCGTTAAAAACCAAATCGGTATTGGTAATTTCTTCACAACTGATCACACGCTTTCCGACTAGCCTTGCCGCCGAAGAAACAAACTTATTAACAGGCCGGTATGCCCTCCCGGTTTTAAAGGTGTTTTCCGGCAAATCGCCACCTACATCATCACGAATCCAGGTCTCACATTCCGGGATATCTGCCAGCATAGCTGATTCTAAAGTGTAATACTCGCGGCCATAGGCCTGCACCCTTGATTTAACATTATTTTTTTTGCACCAATCTATAAAAGTGTGGTAAAACCTTTCATTAAAGAGTTCAAGGCGGGTTGTTTCGAAATCATATCTCACCCGGTTAATTTCGTCCTGTGTTTGAGGTGCAAGCGTGATGATATTTTCAATAGACTGCGTGCCTGTGTGTGTATTTTTTGTACTTAATTTAAATAGAATAAAAGGCAGATAGGGTTCCAGCGAATACCCTTTTCTCTCCTTAAACTGTTCAAGCATATCGTCGCACCAATTCGAGCCGCGAAGTTCCAGGCTGTCGACAAATATTGACCTGAAGTGATCGCCCATATTGCCAATTTTGGCGGTGATCGCATCAGACATTCTATCCAGGTAACGTTGAACGGCAGCCTTATCGTAATGATTGAGAACTGGCCCCGAAGCTCCGGGCAATCCAAATTGTACAGACGAATAACCGGTTAATTTTACGACAGCATAAAGCACGTGGTCGCCGGCAGGCACATCAATAATGATCTCCGCATTCTTTATTTGCGAACTGAGGTCGATTCCAGGATTGAAAGCGTCGAGCCGGGCCGCTGAAAGCCTCAATCCGAAAAGCGCCTTGGAGCCGGTTTTGCGTTTCATCAGAAAATCTGTTTCAGCTAATAACTCTTCTTTCTTTACTCTAAGTTGTTGTGGGCCTTTTATATTTCTAGTACCGAGCGCAAGTAATTGTAACTGCTCTTCCTCTTTGAGAAATTCGCCACCAAAAGGCCAACCGGAACCTACAATGATATCACAGGTTATTCCGCGATCCTTAGCCGCAATTAACGTTGTTTTTAGCACAGCCAGCCACTCTTCACTCAGCCAGTTAAGCACCTGATAATCTATCGGATTGTTTCCTTTGGGGAATGCTATGGGATTAATTTCAACCCCTGAAATACCTTTTTCTTTAAGGATGTCCAGTTCACGTATCAGTTCTTTTTCCACCACTCTTCCGCCATTCCACCACCAGCGTACAAAGGGCCTTGCAGAACCGGATGGATTCTGGAAATGTTTATATAAAGCATCTGCGGATGCTGAATTTACTTCGGCAGCATTTCCTATTTCGGATGAAAAAGGAAAGCCATAAACTAATGGTGTTAAGGCCCCAATTCTGACAAAATTCCTCCTTGATATCTTCATTCTTAAATCAGCTAATCCCGCAGTATGAATATTTATATTCTATATATCTTTTGAACGACCAAATTACCAGCTATCTGTTCTAAACGGAGATACAGGTAATCCTTCATTATTAAATAAATCTCCAACAACCCAATCTTTAAATGCATAGCGCACCGCCACGGGTGTTTTCACCTTTTCACTTTGCAGAACAACCCCTGCTCCGGTAATTTTAGCTGTTGCCGGATGAAACACTTTATCCTCTCCTGCAATTTCAAAAGCAGACAGGGAATTTCCAAAAGAACTAAGACCGTTCTCCGTATGAGAAAAAGAAATGGTCACAACATTTTTGGAGATTTTATGCGATTTGTATACTGGGCTTGCAAATGCCAAACCTTTTCTTCCGTAAGCATTAGCCATTGCCCAATACACCAACCTTTTACTTATGGTAGTTTTATCCGGCGGATGAATAAAGTTCTCTGTACCAACATCTATACTCACCACCATCCCTGAGTTCGGAATTTGTGTACTTGCCTTCAACTGTGCTTCTCTTAAAAAAGCCGATTGTTTGGTGCTATCGTATTTAAAAGGAGCAATCTGAACATAGTAAAATGGCCATTCGCCAATATTCCATGCTTTACGCCAACCTTTAACCATCGCCTCCATTAACTGATCATATTGATTATAATTAGAACGATTAGCCTCGCCTTGATACCAGAGCACTCCCTTTATACCATAACCTAAAAAAGGGTTTATCATCGCATTAAATAAAACTGATGGATCATTTTTAGTGATTTTTGCTGTATCAGCAACTGCACTATTCCCTGCTATCCAGCCCTCGATCTTTGTACCGCCCCAGGTCGACATGATTATTCCTACAGGAACCTTTAATTTACGCTGAAGTTGTTGTGCAAACTGGTAGCCTACAGCACTAAATTCTTTTGCGCTTTCCGCATCAGAAACTTGCCATGAAGTTGACTTACAATCGTATTGAGGAGTTCTTGAAAGGGTCTTTTCATACCTGATCAAACGTATTTGAGGATTGTCCGCATCTAGTAGAATATCAGCAGAATTAAGTGCCGGCTGGTTACGAAATCCCTTAACCGGCATTTCCATATTAGACTGACCTGAACATAGCCATACTTCACCTAGCAATACATTGTTCAATACTAATTCTTCTCCATCGTTAATTGTGATTTGATACGGACCGCCAGCCTTCGTAGATACCACAGATAACTTCCAGGATCCGTCAGAACCGGACATCGCGATATATTTCTGGCTATTCCAGGAGGTATGTATTGTTACTTTAACATTTGCTTTGGCCTTTCCCCATATGGAAACATTGGAGTTTTGTTGCAATACCATATTGTCGCTGAATATTGATGGTAACGATATTTTAGCAAATGCAGTAGAGGTTATCAAACTCACCAGCAATAAAAACAGATATTTTTTCATTATTGACATATTAAATTATTTAATTTTGAATAATTTTACCCCATGTCTGTTTACAGGGACAGAAAACGATATTTCAATGCTCCCCATATCCTCTTGTTTCCAAAGGTCGCGTAAGGTATGTTTTCCCCGCAATTGTAACGCAGCCAATGACAGCTGATAATCCACAGGAATTTCTCCTAGATTGAATACACCAACCGCTATAGAACCGTCCAGTAACTGTTTAGACCATACCTGAATATTTTTATCACGAATTACTCTCGAAGCTTGTTTACCCAAAATATCCTGATTTACTGCAATAACTTCAGGATTAGAAAGCAGCCCATAGGTAAAATCATCCAGACGCGTAAGATCACAGCCTATCAATAAAGGGGCCGCCAACAAGCTCCACAACGAAATGTGTGTGTATTGTTCATTAGGCGAAAGATAAGTAGGGCGCAAATTTTTACTCCATCCCACGTAACCCACCACCAGCATATCCGGATCATTCCAGTGACCCGGCCCCGCATAAGATTCTAAACCAGCCTGATTAAAGCCAATCCTCGACATATTTTCCCAATTATCCCGTATATCACCAGTGGTACGCCATACATTCCCACCAATCGGTGCACCCCACTTCCATACATCCTTCATCCCATACTGACAAAGACTGTAAACAATATCCCGGTCAGCTTCTTTTAGCGCCTGTCCCATTAACCGGTATGGATACTGTACTTCTTCCAGGCTGGGTTTTGAAACAACCGAACGGTAACCACACCAGTCATATTTCAAATAGTCAAAACCCCATTCTGCGAACTGCTTTGCGTCTGCGTATTCGTGTTTATAACTGCCTTCATAACGCTGGCAAGTTAGTGGGCCTGGTGAGCTATACAACCCAGCCTTAAATCCATATTTATGCAAATAATCTGTAAGCGATCTCATATCCGGGAAATCTTTATTAGCTAAAACATTACCATTCACGTCGCGGGTATCGCCTATTAATTCCTGCTCATTAAAGCGAACCTTTTTTGTTTTAATACGAAAATCAACATTTGCTTTATGATACGGTTCCCGTAATGCTTTTTCTTTACCCTCTGGCATATTCGCTATATCAGGCACTTTCATCCAGCAGTCATCTATATTGATATAGCTCCAGCCATAATCTGCAAGTCCTGTTTTAATCAGCTGATCAGCAGTATTTTTTATATCTGTAGCAGTTACATTACAGGCAAAAGAATTCCAGCTGTTCCATCCCATCGGCGGGGTGAGTGCAATGGTCTGCCCCACAACTAAGGTTACATCCTTATGTGATTCTCCATATTTATTACGGACAGTTATCACAAAATTATATTTTCCTTCTTTTGCAACAGCACCTCTGATCACACCAAGTTCCGTATCAAACCTGCAGCCGGCCGGCAAGCCCGACACTATATATTTAATTGGCTGTGCTCCTGTGGCAGCAATCCGGTATATGATTTCGCTTCCTGGCCTTACCCCATATACACCTGCACTATTTATCTGTGGCTGTTTACGCGGTTTTGGGGTTAAAATGACATATTCTGCTTTCCGGGATGCCAAGTAGATCTTTCTCAATTCCGTTACTTCCTTTAAACTGTTCGGAGTCGTGTCAAATTTAAGCGGTTTAATCCCCCGTTCATTGCACGAACCAAGATAAGCATGCCAGTACCGTCCGGCTAAAGCACGGTATTTGTCTGAACCCGAAGGAAGCACGCGTTGCCATATATGATCACGCTCTTCCCAGGTCATTTCCATTAACGATACAGGATCATTGTAACGGCCGCGTAATTCATCCCATGTCTGGCTGCATTTCAAACCCGACCATTTTGCACTGTCCGTCGTGATATTTGCTTTAAACATCTCCGCAAACCAACTTTTGCTAAGCGGCTTAGCTGGATAGCTTTTGTTTTTAAAAGATAAACCGATGCCTGTCGCAAACAATAACAGGTAAATAATTTTTTTTCCGCTACGTTTATTCATTATTTTTTATAAATGACGATTCCTTCTGTGGGGCTTTCTACGCCACCTTCTCCGGCAATGACAACAGTGCCATCGTTTAAAACCACCGCATCCATAAAGCCGAACGGTGCCACATATCCAGAATAAGATTCTCTTGTAAAAAGCGCGCCCGAACTGGAGTAGGAAGTCCCGTTGTCAGTACTTTTGAAAAGTACAGGCACGGTAGGGTAAGCCGGGCTATTTTTTACTTCAGTATCTGATTCTCTTCCTGTCGGATTAACGAACAGGATTTCTCCATTTTTCCCCTTCAGCAAGGTGCCGGCAAAGAGATGTCCGTAGTCACCGGTACTAATGTCGGATGCTACGTTTGCCGTGGCGGTCCAGTTTTCGCCACCATCGCTGCTGTACGATACACGTTTATTTTTTGGACTGGCATTGGTATGGCCGACAATCATCATCAACCGGCCATCGGCGAGCTCCACTACCGAGGCGTGTTTTAAACGGGAGCCGCTTACCGCCTTACTCAATCTCCATGAAGCCCCGCCATCGTCGGAAATGGCTACCTTGACCACATTTGTACTGTAGGTAAGCGGCATAATTAAACGTTTATTATATGTTGCAGATTGCAGCTCTATACCATGGCCAGGGCCATTTTGCACATAACCTGATGCTACATTTTTGAGCGAGCTGCTGATTTCAGCCGGCGCAGTCCAGGTTGTCCCGTTATCGGTTGATTCTACCTGGTAGATCCGCTGTGAAGCGGCATCGTAGGAATATACTTTATTTGCAAAACTGGTATTAATACTGCTGTATTGTAAAATGATCTTACCTGTTTCCTGGCTCACAATTTGGGGAAAACAGTAAGTGGTATTGCTACTTTCTCCGGCGATAACCTTAATTTGTTCTTCCCATGTGGTACCCCCATCGACAGAGCGTTTCATAATGATATCAGTGTTGCCCACCGGCATGGTATTTTGCGCCACGCGCTCATTGGCATTAGCCGGTGTCCCGCGACCTTCAGCAAACAGCAAGAGGTTACCATTCCCTGCTTTTGCTAATGCCGGCGCCTGTATTTTATTGTATTCTTTTTCATATTCATGCATGGCGTAATTCATGGTAAACATCTCTGAGCTTTCAATATAAAGATCGTGTATCTTCATAAAGTTTCTCCATGGGCGAATCTGAGGGGTATAGAAATACATTCTTTCTGTCCCGATCCTGAAGCTAAATACGAGGATATTGTTAATTTTAACATAAAATATGCCATCTGTAATGACCACTTCCAAGTCGGCAGGCACCCCAGGGACCATGACCTGGTGAATATTGGGCCATCCCAGTGCCGGTTCTACACCTATCGTCATTCCATAAACATTAAGGAAGAACTTAGGCTCAGCACCACCCCCATCCAAACCGAAAGTAAATATATCTTTGGTATCCCAGCTCGTGCCCAAAACTAAAGCTGCTGCGGTTGCATTCAATGTTCCAAATGTAACTTTGGCATACATGTAAAACCCCCTGCCTGCACCAACCGGAACGAAATATTTTGAATATACCCAGTTGTATTTGTAGCTGTTGGCATCGCCCGCAAAATGGTCTGCATTAGACAATGGGTAGTAATTATAATGTGGGATCTCGTGTACTCCGTCTGCTTTCTGGACCCATGAGAGGGTATCTCCCTTGGCAAAATAGTCGGTATATCCTTTAAATAGGATTTTTTCATGATCCGGCACGCCGTCTTTCATCAGCCATTTTCCTGTCTGTCGGTTTTTATCAAAAGGGAATGGAAGAGGGTCGGGAACATTCGAGGGTCCCAGATCAAATGGCCCCGGGAAATCGAAATGCTCTTCTTTGTAGCAACCCGTCAGAACACTACTGATCAGCAGGGAAAAAACCAGATACTTTTTCAGTTGGTTAGTTTTCATCTCAATATGTTTTAAGCTTTTCATTATTCGTTTTTCTTCTCTTACTGCCATTTTGCGGGATCAATCGGGATATACCAATTGCTTTCATTCTGAAGCCTTGCCCTGATTGCGGCGCGCTCGCTTTCAGGGTACTTAAGTGCTACAGCATCTGCCAGCATATTCTTTCCGTTTAGTTTGGACTGCAGCATCAGGTCGTACCAGCGTCTTCCCTCGAATGCAAATTCACGGGCCCTTTCTTCAAAGATGACCCTGTCCATAACTTCCTTATCGGTATAAGGAAAAGTCAGCCTGTCCAATATGGCCAGTCCGCGTGCCACCCTGACCATATTTATAAAGTTGAAGGCAGACGAATAGTTGCCGAGGTTCAGATCTGCCAGTGCTTTTATCAAATAGGCATCTGCACTGCGCATGATGTGCCAGCTGGCACTACTTTCATAACTCCTTCGCATCGACAATACATTGTCCAGGCCAATATATTTCCAGATAACTGTGTCGCCTGCAACTACTTTATAGCTGGCTTGCGCCCTGATATCGGCATCCGTTCGGGAAACATTGTCTTCAAACAATGCATCTACCACTGGCGATACCGGTTTTAAATAATACCTGCCGCCATCAGTTCTTACCGAGGATGTGAATTGCTGAAGTCTGTTGGTTTCAAAGCTACCGGTATATTGATATCCAAGCAGGAACATGGAGTGCGCTGTTGCCGAAGATGAGGAGAATTGGTTGAACCAGGTTCCTGACGTGCCTAAAGTATGAGTTGGATTCTGGATGATCAGATCGCAAAATGACGAGGCTATCTGATATTCGCCAAGCCACAACGCAATTTCAGCGACATAAGTTGCTGCAAGCGGCTGTGACACCCTGCCGTACCTTTCTTTTGCCGATAAATTCTCACTGTTCCATTCGTAGTTTACAGGAATCATGCCGACAGCTGTCACAATATCGTTGTATACTAATGTCCACACCTCTTGCTGATTGGCTGGCATTTTATAAATCCCCCGAATCTGCTCTGAAGTCAGACTAAGTGTAGGTTCCTTTACCGTTTCTCCGGCAGCATTGACATAGCTGATCTGTTCTGCAAAATCGGTGGTAATAATTGGAAAAGTGGCATAGGTACGCAACAGCTGATAATAGCAAATGGCGCGCAACAATAAAGCCTCGCCATAGAAGGCGCCTGCATCACGGTCACCGATCTTATCGTCCAGCTCTTTCACCTGATATACTTTTTCCATTTGCCGGTTGCATCGTGCTATAGTGCGATAAATACCTGCATAATTAGTGTATGGATTATTTGTACTTACATTATTTACTACAAACTCGTTAATATATGGATCAGGGTCCGCCTGTCCGCTAGTGACCATATCGGCCCTGGCATCTCCCCACAACAAGAATTTGTGTGCTTCTTGTGAGAGAGATTCGTACATACCTATTGCAGATGCATTTAAATCTGCTCTGTTTTTATAAAAATCATCTTCCTGAATATGATTACTCGGGGCAACCTCAAAAAAATCAGAACAGGATGACAGGCAAAGGCCACCAAGTATCAATGCCGACGCTAAGGTTATCTTTTGTATAGTTTTCATTTTCTTCATCTTCATTTGATTAAAAGGACATCTTTAGACCGACAATGTAAGCCTTAGGAAGGGGGGTAGCGCCAAAATCGACTCCTCTTAGCATAGGGTCAGGAGACGTAACTACCTCAGCATCAAAGCCACTGTATTTACTGAAAGTGACCAGGTTTTCTGCGCTGACAAATACATTGAGCTTCCGGATGAGTTTCATATTGGCTGGCAGACCGATCTCATAGCCGATGGTCACATTTTTGAACCTCAAATAGCTGCCGTCCTCTACCCATAGGTTCGAAGCTGCGCCATTCATGGAAGGATCATCAAAAGCAGCACGGCTCAGCCCTGTTCCGGGACTGGAGGGCGAGACCCATCTGTTCTGTACGTCTGGCGACTGGTTGGAGTAGTCTTTCATGACGTGCATCTGCTGGTTGAAACTATTGTAGATGTCGTTGCCGGCAGCATAAGTAAACAGCGCATTAACAGATATCTTTTTGTAGGTTAATACAGTACCAAAATTTCCAAACGCGGAGGGGAGTGGTGACCCGATTACCTGACGGTCCAGGTCATTAATCTTAGCATCTTTATTTACATCATCAATCATGTAGTCTCCA
>NZ_DATHGC010000100.1:0-23702 GCF_035317785.1 Pedobacter sp.
ACTTCATCGCCGGGCTGGTTTACAGCAAAGCCCAATACATCATATCCGCATACTACATTGGCCACTGTGGCCGGAGCGAAAACTTTAACGGAATCTTTCATGATTATCTTTTACCTACGTTTATGATGTCTGCAAATACACCTGCTGCAGTGACCTCTGCGCCGGCGCCCGGTCCTTTGACTACGAGCGGGCGGTCCTTGTACCTGTTGGTCGTAAATGAGATGATGTTGTCACTGCCCGACAAGGTGAAGAATGGATGGTTTTCATCGACCATCTGCAGGTTGATGGATACTTTGCCATCTTCCATTTTTCCAATATATCTCAATACTTTGCTGTCTGCGGCTGCCTTGTTTTTCAGGCCTTCAAAATATTCAGCGTTGTTTTCCAGCTCTTTGTAAAAATCGGCCACAGTTTCGGCGGCCATACAAGAGGCAGGCAGCATGTTTTCAAGATCAATATCTTTCTCTTCAAGAGGATACCCGGCGTCACGGGCGAGGATGAGCATTTTGCGCATAAAATCCTTACCGTTCAGGTCATCGCGGGGATCTGGTTCGGTATAGCCTTTTTCCTGGGCTTCTTTTACCACTTCATGAAAGCGTGTTCCTCCTTTGTAATTGTTGAAGATGTAGGAGATGGTACCTGAAAGAATGGCTTCTATTCGTTTGATCTTGTCTCCGCTCAGCATCAGGTCTTTTAAGGTGCGGATGATCGGAAGTCCTGCGCCTACATTGGTTTCGTAAAAGAAATCTACTCCATAGGTTCTGGCTGCCTGTTTGAAGGCTGCATATTGTTCGTAATCGGCAGAGTTTCCAATTTTATTGCAGGTCACTACTGAAATACTTGACTGCAGAATATCCAGGTAGTACTCGATCGGGTTGTGACTGGCGGTATTGTCTACAAACACGCAGTTTGGCAGGTTCATGGACTTCATTTTCTTGATGAAATCTGACAGGCTTGCTTTGATGTCCTGGCTTTCCAGCTCGGCTTCCCAGCTGGTCAGGTCGATTCCATCAGGGTTCAAAAGCATTTTACGGGTATTGCTGACACCCATCACTTTTACCTGCAGGTCGTTGTTGTCGGCCAGGAAGGGCATTTGGTCCTGCAGCTGGCTGAACAGGGTTTTACCGATGTTACCGGTACCCAGGCAGAAGATATGCAGCGTTTTTTTCAGGTCCGCATAAAATGCATCATGCACGGCGTTGACTGCCTTGGAAAGATCTGTTTTGGAAATGATCACTGAGATGTTGTATTCGGAAGAGCCTTGTGCGATGGCCCTGACATTGACACCATTACGGCCCAATGCACTGAACAGTTTGCCTGACATCCCCGGAGTTCGTTTCATGTTCTCGCCGACTATAGCCAGTACGGAAAGTCCGTTCTCTACTTCAGGATATTCCAGTTTCCGGGCCTGTAGTTCCAGTTCAAATTCTTTATTGATCAGTGACAAGGCTTTTAGTGAATCAGAAGGTTTAACCGCAAAGGTGATGCTGTGCTCAGATGAGGATTGGGTGATGAGCACTACGTTTACCTGTTCGCGTGAAAGCATCGAAAACAAGCGGCCGCTAAATCCGGCCTTGCCGACCATCCCGCTGCCGGAAAGGTTGAGTACGCTGATCTCATCTATGGAAGAGATCCCTTTGATGGGCAATGTAGAAGGGCTGGTGCCATGTTTGATATAAGTGCCGGGAAAATCTACGTGGAAAGTATTTTTGATGACGATAGGGATCTTTTTTAAAAATGCCGGGATCATGGTCGGCGGATAGATCACCTTTGCTCCAAAATAAGAAAGCTCCATGGCCTCTGTGTAGCTAAGCTCAGGTAATGAGAATGCTTTTTTGACGATGCGCGGATCGGCTGTAAGCATGCCGTCAACGTCTGTCCAGATCTGGATCTCTTCCGAATTTAAAGCGGCACCCCAAATGGCTGCTGTATAGTCACTCCCCCCACGGCCCAAAGTAGTTACCCTGCCCTCATCGTTGCTGGATACAAAACCGGTAACGAACAGCAGTTTGTCCTTGTTGGCTTCATGGAAGTCCCTGATCAGCATTTCGGTGAGATTGGTATTCACTTTTGCCTGCCCAAAGTTGTTGTCGGTCTTGATCAGCTGGGCGCCTTCTACGTATAATGCATCCGGGAATTGCTGTTTGGCAATGTGGCTGATCATCACAGTCGAGCAGCGTTCACCGTAGCTCAGGATCAGGTCTTTGGTCTGGGGGCTCAGTTCACGGAGGTTATAAACCGATTGAAGGATATCCTCCAGTTCGTTAAAATAAATTTTTAGTTTGGTAAGTACAGGGTTTTGGGCGCCGGCAGGAAGCAGCGTACGGATGACATGGAAATGCTTTTCTTCTACCTTTTTCAGCTGTTCGCTGTAATCCTGAAGGTTGCGGGCATGCTCTGCCATTTCCAGCAGGATATTGGTCACTCCGCCCATAGCTGACAAAACTACAATCGGGTTTTGCTGTTCCCTTTCAGATTTCAGTATTTCTATAAGTGTGCTTATGCTTTCAGCAGAACCAACAGATGTACCTCCAAATTTTAAAATGTTCATAGTATGTGGTTAAAAAAAAAGCACCTTCCTGGTTAGAGGAAGGTGCTTTTCGTGGTTTTTATCTTTTTTCAGTTACCCCATTAGCTTACCTTCCCCGGTTTATACCGGTGGTTGTGGTAGTAATGGTTGTAATTGATGAGTTTATATACATTGTATCTTATACACTAACTGTGCTGAGGGCCAAAGTAAAGCTATATTTTTCTAAATACCAAATTTATTTTGGCAGATAATAGCTGCTATTCGTCATTGCGAGGCACGAAGCAATCTCCCGGGACTTTGAGATTGCTTCGTGCCTCGCAATGACGGGAACTATTTCTTAACTTTACAGCTTCATATGCAAGGATTAGTATTAAAATCAACAGGAAGCTGGTACCAGGTACGTACGGAAGACGGTTCCAATTACGATTGCAGAATCAAAGGCAAATTCAGGATTCAGGGGATTCAAACGACCAACCCCATTGCTGTTGGCGACCGGGTACAATTTGAACTGGAGCCGAATTCTGATAAAGGAGTAATTGATAAACTGGGGGAGCGGAAAAATTACATCATTCGCAAGTCCATTAATCTTTCAAAACAGGCCCAGATCATTGCGGCAAATATGGACCAGGCTTTTCTGGTGGTAACACTTTCTTCTCCGAGGACTTCTTTAGGTTTTATAGACCGGTTTTTGGCTACTGCGGAAGCCTACAGCATCCCTGCTGTACTGATTTTTAATAAGCTCGACCTTTTTAATGAGGAGGGCCTTGCGGTACTGGATGAATATAAAGCGATCTATGAAAACATAGACTATCCCTGTTATTCTGTTTCTGCACTGGAAGGAACCAATATCCCGGTTATACAGGCGCTGCTTAAGGATAAAGTAACCTTATTTTCAGGACATTCGGGTGTAGGTAAATCTAGTCTGATCAATGCGTTATTGCCCGGAAGGGAAATTAAAACGGGCGAGATTTCGGAATCAAGCGACAAAGGCCAGCATACGACTACTTTTGCGGAGATGCACCTGCTGCCTTTTGGGGGTTATTTAATAGATACACCCGGCATTCGGGAACTGGGAGTTTTTGACATCAGGCCGGAGGAACTGGGCCATTATTTTAGAGAAATGCGTAACCTGATGAACCAATGCAGGTTTAACAATTGCAGACATGTGAATGAGCCGGGCTGCGCAGTGGTTAAAGCTGTAGAGGAGGGTGAAATAGAGCTGAGCAGGTATGAAAGTTACCTGAGCATTTTTCACGGAAACGAGACCAGGGCGTAAAGATGAGAGCAATCATACAGCGGGTTTCAGAAGCGGGATGTGTTGTAGACGGTGTAGTCACCGGAACCATCGATGTAGGTTTTCTTGTGCTGCTTGGCATTGAGGATGCGGATACTGATGAAGATGCAGCATGGCTTGCCGGTAAAATTGTAAACATGCGGATTTTTGGAGATGAGCAGGGCCAGATGAATAAAGCACTGGCTGATGTTGATGGAAATATACTGCTGATCAGCCAGTTCACTTTGTTTGCATCGACAAAAAAAGGAAACCGTCCGGGCTTTACCAAAGCAGCCAGACCGGAAAAAGCAATCCCTTTGTATGAAGCAATGATCAAACAGTTATATTTATTGCTGGGCAAAGAGATACAAACCGGAATATTTGGCGCAGATATGAAGATCAGTTTGGTTAATGACGGCCCGGTTACCATTATGATGGACACCCGGAACAGAGAATAAGCTAATTTACTGCTATGCAAATGCAAAAACCAATACTGGAAACTTATGTTCTGGCCGCTTTTGTTGTTTTAAAGCTTTTACTTCATTGTATCCTGGTCAATCCTGTTTATGAATTGCACCGTGATGAATTTTTGCATTTGGATCAGGCTGGTCATTTGGCATTGGGTTTTCAATCTGTACCTCCCGTAACCTCTATGTTTGCATGGATCATAAAGCTATCAGGCAGCAGTACTTTTATGATTCGGACGACCACTGCTGCTATCGGGGCGGGCACCTTAGTCTTTTCCTGGTTTATTGTTAAAGAGCTGAAGGGTGATCTGTATGCAAAAATTTTATGCATGACTGCCCTGTTTTGCTGTGCCATTGCCCGCTTAGATTTATTGTTCCAACCCAATGCTTTCGATATATTCAGCTGGACTATGACTTATTATTTTCTATTAAGATATGTCAATACCAACAGGCCCGGATTCCTCTATTATACCGCAGCAGCAATTGCCTTTGGCTTTTTAAACAAATACGGCATCGCGTTCCTGGTACTGGGTCTTGTTGCGGCACTGGGCATATCCCGGCAACGGTATATTTACAGGCAGAAGCATTTTTATATGGCTGTTGTTCTGGCTTTCGTCCTGGTTTTGCCAAACCTCATATGGCAATATCAGCATCAGTTCCCGGTCATCTGGCACATGAAGGAACTGAGCAGGACCCAGCTGGAAAATATAAACCGCTTTGATTTTCTCAGGGAACAGTTGTTATACTACATTGGGGATCTGCCGGTCTTACTTGCTGCGGGCCTGGCCTTCTTTCTCTACAAGCCGTTCAAAAATGCAAGGTGGATTGGATGGAGCTATTTGGTTGCCATAGCGCTCTTTACATGGTTTAAAGGCAAAGCCTATTATGCAGCCGGGCTTTATCCTGTCTTGCTTGCTTGCGGATCTGTTTATATTGCTGCAATATTGAAAGACGGATTTTTAAGATATTTGAAGATCATTCCTCCGGCTGCTGCAATAGGGATGTTTGTGGTAGTATTGCCTTTCGCTTATCCGGTACTTGAGCCCGCTGAAATTACCAAAAGGCATGAAAAATTTGAAAAGACCGGGATGCTTCGCTGGGAAGACGGAATGAACCATCATTTGCCACAGGACTTTGCAGATATGCTGGGCTGGAAAGAATTGGCCGGAATTGTTGATGAGGCCTATGCAAAGTTGCCTGATAAGGAAAATGTGATGGTTCTTTGTGACAATTATGGACAGGCAGGGGCCATTAATTATTATTCCAGGTTTAAACACATCAATGCGGTTGCATTTTCTGCGGATTATATGACATGGATGAAGCTTGAAAGGCCCGTTAAGCATGTTGTACTGGTGGTAGATACCGGCGATGATGATCCTGACCGAAAGGAGGAAAGACCTTTATTTGAACGTGTAGATCAGATCGGCTATATTCATAATAAAATGGCCAGGGAATATGGCACAAAAGTCTATTTACTGGAAAATGCAAAGGCCGATATCAACAAAAGACTGAAATCAGAATTAAAAGAAAAACAACATGACGATTAAAGAAGCTCAGGACACTGTAGACCAATGGATCAATACCACCGGGATCAGGTATTTTAACGAACTCACCAACACGGCCATTTTAATGGAAGAGGTTGGCGAGGTCGCACGGATCATGTCCAGAAAATATGGTGAACAGTCCTTTAAGAAAAGTGATGAAGCGGTGGATCTGGGTGATGAAATGGCTGATGTGCTTTTTGTGCTGATCTGCCTGGCCAATCAAACCGGTATAGACCTGACTGATGCGCTGGAAAAAAACCTGGTAAAAAAGAACATCCGCGATGCAGAAAGGCATAAGAACAATGAAAAATTGAAATAACCGCTGAATAAAAAAGAGCCTGAAATCATAATTTATGATACAGGCTCCAATGGAATAAAATTAAAACTCTGCAGCCAGATTTGATTTTTGAAGGTCAAATAAGTCCGTTAACTCCTGATTTAAAATCTGAGCTAATTTCACATATACTTTCCTCGACCTTAGTTTACTGCCTTTTTTCTCAGTTATATAGCTTTCAAGCATAACGTCCCTGGTTAATTCGTGCTTTAAACTGTCCGTATAGGTTTCTCCGAAACTTATTTCGGAAACGATTACCTGATATTTAAGATCCTTCAGCTGAACGAGGACCATAGCATTTATTGGTTTATTTAGTATATCTGAGGTAGCGTACTTATTCATATTAATGTTGTGACGGGAAAGTCTGCCGGTAATCTGATCAACTGCCCGATAGCGTTCATCATTGGGCTTAAACCCCTTTATCAGGGAAAGCAATGTGTACAGCTGATCACTCAAAGCTTCCTTTTCCAGGTTTGAGGCGTAGGCCTTTTTAAAAAGAATGTTCCCGTCTTTTAAAATAATTGAAGTGCCGGGAATACTGTCCTGAATGACCTGCCGGCTCGGCGGGTCATTTTGGCTTGCTTGCCCAAAGCCATAGATGGGCAAGAAAAGCATTAATAATAATGTTCTCATATTGTTTTATTTGTGTGTATTACAATATACAAAATCTAAGATAGGTATCAACAAAAAAAGGCAGCATTTTTAGATGCTGCCTTTCAGATATTATAAATAATGTTTTCAATCGCGGGCTAGTGCGGCCTTAATTTTCTCAGCTGCTTCTTCCAAAGCTTCCTGTGTGGGCTGCAGTTTTTCTTTACTGAAATTCATGTCACTCACATTATTCATCGGAATGAGGTGAATGTGTACATGCGGAACTTCCAGTCCGATAACTGCAACACCAACTTTTTTGCATGGGAATGCCTCTTTCAAGCCTGTTGCTACTATTTTGGCAAACAAGGTCAGTCCGAAATAGCTTTCTTCGTCCATATCAAAGATGTAATCGATTTCCTTTTTGGGAATGACCAATACATGTCCCATTACCAATGGACTTACATCCAGAAAGGCGAGGTAATCTGCTGTTTCAGCGACTACATGCGCGGGGATCTCTCCGTTTACAATTTTTGAAAAAATGCTTGCCATGGTATCTGTACTATCTGCTGATCTCTAATATTTCAAATTCAATCTTGCCTGCCGGAACCTGTATTTCTGTGGTGTCGCCTACAGACTTACCGAGTAAGCCCTGTGCTATTGGGGATTTTACCGAGATCTTGCCTGTTTTAAGGTCTGCTTCTGATTCTGCAACCAACTGATAAGACATGGTAGAACCGTTTTTTACGTTCTTGATCTTTACTATAGAGAGTGCCAGCACCTTGGTCAGGTCCAGTTTTGACTCATCGATCAGCCGCGCCGTAGAAAGTGTATTTTCCAGCTTGGAGATTTTAGCCTCATGCAGGCCCTGAGCTTCTTTAGCTGCATCGTACTCTGCGTTCTCTGAAAGGTCTCCTTTATCTCTGGCTTCAGCTATTGCCTTCGATATTTGCTGTCTGCCCGTAGTTTTTAAATACTGTAGTTCTTCCTTCAGCTTCTCTAAACCATCTTGGGTATAATATGTTACCTCTGTCATAGCTCGTTTATTTTGTTAGTTACTCTAAAAAACAAACAAGACTACATCGGTTTTAACCTACATAGTCTTGTTTCATTGGAAACGAAGATAATTGGGTAATACCACAAAAGCAAATAATTGTAACGAAAATGATGAAGTAAACATAAAAATAGCGTTTATTTTAGCGTTCTATTACAAATCAGCTTATTATGCAATTGAATGTTTTGAAATTATCTGTCCTTTTTCTGCTCGTTTCTTTAGGTGCCGGGGCCCAGGACTTGTACATGCCCAGAAATATAAAAGATGCTTATGCTAACGGTACCAGGGCATTTGACGGAAAGCCCGGTAAAAATTACTGGCAGAACCAGGGCAAATACAATATTGCCGTCACCGTCGATGCTGACACTAAAACGGTAAGCGGAAATGAAAATATTATTTACACCAATAACAGTAAAGACACACTAAAAACGGTAGCCATCCGGTTTGTAAATAACATCCATAGGCCTGAAGCTCCGAGATCGGGACAGGTGGATGCCGATTTCCTCAGCGCCGGTTTAAAGATCAGTTCGTTTAAAGTTGATGGCGTAGTCATTGAAGTTAACAGTTCGGGCTGGGGCACTGTTGCGGATGTGAAACTTCAGACGCCGCTGCTCCCGGGTGGTAAGGCAACATTTGACATTGAATGGAGCTATCCTTTATCCAAGCAAAGCGGCAGAGAAGGCCAGATAGATCCTGCAACTTTTTTTGCGGCCTATGCTTATCCAAGGATCTCGGTATACGATGACTACAACGGCTGGGATAGAATCCCGCATACGGACAGGACAGAATTTTACAATGATTTTAACGATTATAAGGTCTCTGTAAAAGCTCCTAAGAATTATGTGGTATGGGCAACCGGTGATCTGTTGAATGCAGATGAAGTTCTGGATGCTAAAATTGCTGCCCGCTACAGAAGATCGCTGGTTTCTGATCAGGTGATGCACATTGCGACTGCTGAAGAGATGAAAACGGGAGCTGTTACCAGGCAAAATGCCTGGAACACCTGGAGGTTTGAAGCGAGTCACATCACGGATTTCACCTTTTCATTGAGCAGCAGCTATGTCTGGGATGCGGCAAGTGTGGTGGTGGATCGGAAAACCGGAAGAAGAAGCAGTGTACAGGCAGCTTATGCCGCTACAGCAAAGGACTTTACACATGCGGTGGAGTGGGGTCAACAGGCTTTATCCTGGTTTTCCAGCAACTGGCCGGGTGTGCCTTACCCTTTCTCTAAGATGACTGCCTTCCAGGGATTTGCGGATATGGAATACCCAATGATGGTGAATGATTCGAGCACTCCTGATCTGGAGTTTTCTCAGTTTGTCCTGAACCATGAGGTGGCCCATACTTATTTTCCTTTTTATATGGGCACTAATGAGACCAGGTACGCTTTTATGGATGAAGGCTGGGCGACAACACTCGAATATTTAATCGGGATCGATCAGCTTGGCAAAGGGAAGGCTTCTGAAAACTACAAGAATTTCCGGGTTAAAAGGTGGATCAGTGATGCTTCAACTGAACAGGATCAACCGATCATTGCGATGTCTACCCAGGTATCGGGGCCGGGGTATGGCAATAATGCCTATGGAAAGCCGTCTCTGGCGTATTTAGCTTTGAAGGATATGTTGGGTAATGACCTGTTTGGGAAGGCACTTCGCGTATACATGGATCGCTGGAACGGGAAACATCCGATTCCCTGGGATTTCTTTTATTCAATAAATGATGGCTCTGGTCAAAACCTGAACTGGTTTTGGAACAACTGGTTTTTCAGCAATAATTATATTGACCTGGGGATTGAAAAAGTAACGGTAAAAGGAAATGATTATACGGTTGCAGTAAAGAATATTGGCGGTTTTGCGGTGCCGTTTGATGTCAGGGTGATTTATAGCGACGGGAAGGAACAGGTGACGCACATTTCTCCGGTCATTTGGAAAAGCGGGGAGAAACAGGTTGCGGTTGAAGTGAAAGCCAGTCAGGCTGTGAAATCAATTGTATTGGACGGGGGAATTTTTATGGATGCGACGCCTGTTGATAACAATTGGAAAATGGCTGGACAGTAAAATGATTGCGTTGATTGACTGGAAATAAAAATTATATATTGTTCTCCTCCTCGCTGAATTTCGGAAGGGAAATTCAGCACATGTCGTCTCACAACATATAATTTTTCTGGGCGCCTAATCTAAGCGTACCAATATAGCCGCCATGCTTCTGCGCTTAGAAAAACAACTCTTTTTCGAAGACATGTGCAGATTTTCCCTTCAGAAAATGTGCGAGTCTGAGAAGAAGAGTTGTTTTTTTAGTGCAGATTTTTTAGTTTCTCTGCAAGCACTTCTGATATCTTCCGGTAAGAATCAAAAGTCCAGCCTCCGACATGAGGACTCAGCAAAACCTTATCTGATTTTATCAGTTCATCGTACCACTCCTGTTCCGCCAATGCAGGAAATTTCTCTGTCTGCAAAACGTCTAGTCCGGCACCAAGTATCTTCCCCTCCCTGATTGCGTTTAATATTGCTTTGACACTTGCTATTTCTCCACGTGCTGTGTTGATGAAAAATATGGGCTTACGAAAATGGAAAAAGTATTCCTCATTGACCATTTGACGGGTTTCTGTGGTAAGGGGAATGTGTAAACTGAGCACATCGCTTTGCCTTACGATCTCTTCCATGCTTACCTCATTTGCGTATTCATCAGAAAATCCGGTTTTGTATTTATCGTAAGCGATGACATTGACATCAAAGCCCGACAACCTTTTGGCAAAGGCACCGCCCATATGGCCGTATCCGATGATGCCTACTGTTTTGCCTTTCAGTTCGTATCCACGGTTACCTTCCCTGTCCCAGACGCCATTCCTGATCTCCTGGTCTCCTTTACTAAAATTGTTCATGAGGGAAAGCAGCATGCCTAGTGCATGTTCACCTACTGCATCCCGGTTGCCTTCAGGGGCATTCAACAATTGAATCTGCTTTTGACTGGCATAGGCTTCGTCTATATTGTCGAGTCCGGCGCCAGCGCGTGCTACGAATTTCAATTTTACCGCGGCGTCTATGAGTTCCCTATCAATCAGAAACTTGGTACGCATAGCAATACCTTCATAGTCTCCGATGATGGCGATGGTCTCCGCCCTGGTGATGTCGGGCCGGTCATCAACCTGGTAGCCCATTGCAATTGCATTTTCTTTAAATACCGGGTGCAGATCGTCTACAATTAATATCTTTTTTATCATGGATAGTTCGTTTTGATATATTTTATGGTCTGTGAGATCCAGTCTTCGGTAAATGCGTCAAGGCTTACGTCAGGTTTGACACCGATACTTTCGAAGACGAGATCTTCAGCTCTGCCACTCATATCTGTTGGATAGAATAGGAAACGGTTGCTTGGCAGTTCGATTGTCTTGCCATAATTGCTGCCATAGGTAATGGTGCCTCGTGTGGATTCTCCTAGAGTTGTGACATCTTTTTTGTCTTTAATATCAATAATAAACTGCTCAGCATTGCTCATCGTAATACCGTTTTGTAAAATGAATATTTTGCCTTTATAGTTTTTTAAAAATTTGGCAAACTGCCCTGATGTTTTGTTACCGCCCCCTCTATTATTTCTGAGGTCAACAATAAGCTGATCAGTATTTATAGTTGGCCTGACTTTAGTAAAAAAATCAGTCGCGACCTTGATGTTTTCGTTACTGGAAAGAAAACTGGTTAGCCTCAAATAACCTATTCCCTGCTCAAGATCTTTATACTCGTAGTTACCGTAGCCAAAATTAACAGGAGCGTAAGCTCTAATTGGGAGCTTTTGATAACTAAGACCTATAAGCATGCCGTTGCTTAACTTTATATTTCTATACAATATGTATGAAAGCGGAGGATTTAAAAATCGAATGGCATCTATGGATTGGTCGCCTGTTTTATTTAAGAGTGCCTCAACTAAACCTGTCTTTAAATTTTGAAGGTAGTAAAGGTTCTCTTTCTGTCTGAATACCACATATTTTTCATCAGCATTTGATCTAAAATAAATCCCTTCAAGACTATCCTTTGGATAATTTTTAAATTTCGCTTCTAGCTCCGTTGGATCTGTCTTTAGCCTTAAATATTTAAACCTAAAGGTGGAATCCGGCTTTCTGTAAAAGCCGAGGTGATTGTCTTTAATTGGATAAATTAATTGCAATAATTTTTGGTAGACTTCGAATTCATCGTTAGATGTCAGGTCTTTGCGGATCCGTTCATAAAGTTGACGATACGCGGTGTCATTTTTCAGCTGATCCCTATAGGATGGCAATGTCTTAATTGATTTATATAAAAAGTCCAGATCAGCAATATTTTGGACTTCCTGTGCATCGATATTATCAGCTGTTAGCAAGAAAAGTGCAATTAAAAAGAATTTCCTCATATTAAAAAAGACGCAGAAAGGTGGTTAAGGTTGCATAAGCATTGCTAAATGCTGGGTTAAAGTGATAAAGTCTGCCACAGTGAGCTGTTCTGCCCTTTTGTCAAAGAAAGGATGGTCATCCATTTTATCTTTGGGGACCAGGCCGGACAGTGCGTTTCTGAGTGTCTTTCTGCGCTGGTTAAATCCTGCTTTTACGGTACGCCAGAAAAATTTCTCATCGCAGGGAAGTGTTTCGACATTGTTGCGGCTGAGTCTGATCACTCCTGAATTGACTTTTGGCGGTGGGTTGAATGTGCCTGGTTTTACGGAAAACAGGTATTCTATATCGTAATAGGCCTGAATGAGCACGCTCAGGATCCCATAGTCTTTGGTACCGGCTTTTGAAGCACAGCGCTCGGCAACTTCTTTTTGAAACATGCCAACCATTTCCACTACGTTTGCACGGTTTTCCAGTATTTTAAAAAGGATCTGCGAAGAAATATTGTAAGGAAAGTTGCCGATAATGGCATATTTTCCGGGAAAAGTATCAGAAAGGTTAAGCGCAAGAAAATCACCGTTAATCAGCCTGCTGCCTAACTGGGGATATTTTTCCTTCAGAAAATGATAGGATTCCACATCGATATCGATAAGAAAAGTTTCAAGATCCTTGCGTTCAAGCAAAATATCGGAAAGTATGCCCATTCCGGGACCTACTTCAAGCACCTGCTTATATTTATCCGTATGGACAAGGCCATTTACGATTTTAGCCGCAATGTTTTTATCCGTTAAAAAATGTTGCCCTAAATGCTTTTTCGCCTTTACCAAACTCATATCCAGATCTGTTATCACCTGCAAAATAAGTAAAGTTTTACCAGTATCGGACTAACATTCTGGTGAAATTCTGTAATTTGCGCTAAATTTCTAATTGGATATGAGCAATAAAATCAAAATCGGGATAAGTATAGGTGATGTTAACGGGATTGGACTGGAGGTGATCATTAAGGCTTTGTCAGAAAACCAAATCCTTGACTACTGTACACCCATAGTTTATGGCCATTCTAAAGTAGTTTCTTATCATCGCAAGGCGCTTGGCATGACCGATTTGATTTTCAATGTGATTGCAAATCCCGACGCAGCGAATCCAAAAAAAGCCAACCTGATCAATTGCTGGGAAGAGGATGTAAAAATAGATCTGGGCACCTCAAACGAGACCGGAGGAAAGTATGCATTGCTTTCACTTGAAAAAGCTACAGACGACTTGATAAACGGCCGCATAGATGCCTTGGTTACAGCCCCCATCAATAAGCACAATATACAGTCAGATGCCTTTAAGTTTCCCGGACATACAGAGTACCTCCAGGAAAGAAGCGGTGGAGGTGATGTACTTATGTTCATGATCAGTGAGGACCTCCGGGTAGGAGTGGTAACCGGACATATTCCTGTTGGCCAGGTTGCTCCTAACATCAGCAAAGAAAAGATCCTGAAAAAACTGGTCCTGATGAATGAAAGCCTGAAAAAGGATTTTTGGATAGAAAAGCCAAAGATCGCAGTCCTGGGTTTAAACCCTCATGCGGGAGATAACGGATTGCTGGGCAAAGAGGAAGGCGATGTGATCATTCCGGCAGTACAGGAAGCATTCGACAAGGGAGTGATCTGCTTTGGTCCGTATCCCGCTGATGGTTTTTTTGGCAACGGCACCTATAAACAATTTGATGCCGTCCTGGCTATGTACCACGATCAGGGCCTGATTCCTTTTAAAACCATTGCTTTTGGAAGCGGGGTAAATTATACCGCAGGACTAAAGTTTGTGCGCACCTCTCCGGATCATGGAACAGGGTATGATATAGCTGGTCAGAATATAGCTGATGCGTCGTCGTTTATAGCGGCCATTTTCGCTGCAACTCATATCATCAGGAACAGAAAAGAACAGGAGGAGCTGCTTAAGAACCAGCTGAGGACGGGCGGAAAACTGATTGAAACTGCATTTGATCTTAAAGATGATGCAAATTAACATTATTGATATTTTTTAAATAACATTTTAGGATTATCAAATTAATCCTTACATTTGCGGGCTAAAATTTTGTTACAATTGAAACCATTAAAACAATTTTCAATCCCCTTCACCGGCTTAAAAATTGGCAAACATCAGTTTGATTTTGAGATTGATAACAGCTTTTTTGATGCCTTTGAGTACTCTTTAGTAAAAAAGGGATCTTTAAAAGCAGAGGTTGAATTAGACAAACAGGAAACGATGCTAATCCTTCAGTTCCGGATAGATGGAACGATAGTATTGGATTGCGATAAATGTTTAGCTGAATTTAATTCACCAATTGGCATACAGGAAAGGCAGATTGTAAAGTTTGCCGAAGATGAATTGCAAAGTGATGACCTGGAGATTATCATTTTGAATAAAAAGGAAAGTGAGATAGACATATCGGGCCTTATGTACGAATTCATTACTGTTTCTGTTCCTTACATCAAAATATGTGAGGAAAACGGCGACGGACAACGATGTGACCAGGAAATGATAGCAAGGCTGGAAAGTCTGGCTGTAGGCGCACAAAAAGAAGAAGAACAACAACAGGATGAGGACCCGCGATGGGCCGCATTAAAAAAATTAAAATAAAATAATTAAATAAATCAGCAATGGCACATCCAAAACGCAAGATTTCTAAGAGCAGAAGAGATAAAAGAAGAACGCACTATAAAGCGGAAGCTCCTTCTTTAGCTACTTGTCAAACAACTGGTGCAATCCACACTCCACACCGCGCTTACAACGTTGATGGTAACTTGTACTACAACGGTAAACTGGTTATTGAAAACACCTCAATAGGTTAATTTTCTGAAAAATAGTTTGTGTTTTAAGTCTTTGAAAGGTTACCTTAGAGACTGGAAACAAGGGCACGTTGCCTTATACACAAACTGATTTTTACTATGAAAATAGGTCTCGATATAATGGGCGGAGACTATGCTCCCGAAGCAAATGTTTTGGGAGCAATAGCAGCCCATCCATTGTTATCACCAGATGAGCAAATAGTGCTGATCGGCGATACAAAGCAGATTAAGCCACTTATATCAGCAAACGGATTCGATCCGGAACTTTTCGGGTATGTTCATACCGAAGAGGTGATTGGTATGGGCGAGCATCCCACAAAGGCTATTGTTCAAAAGCCAAATTCAAGTATTTCTATAGGTTTCAATTTGCTGAAAAATGGTGCGCTGGATTCATTTGCGAGTGCCGGCAATTCGGGTGCTATGCTTGTGGGTGCAGTGTTTAGCGTAAAAACTATACCAGGCATTATCAGGCCGTGCCTGTCTACCTTTTTACCGAAACTCAGCGGAGGCATTGGCCTCATGCTGGATGTGGGGGCCAATGCCGATTGCAAGCCGGATGTATTGCTGCAATTTGGTGTCCTTGGGAGTTTATATGCGGAAAACGTAATGCAGATCAATAACCCTAAAGTGGCATTAATGAACATTGGCGAAGAAGACGAAAAAGGCAATATGCTGAGCATGGCTACATTTCCATTGATGAAAGACACCCGGTTGTTTAATTTTATCGGTAATGTGGAAGGCCGGGATCTTTTTAATGATAAGGCCGATGTTATTGTTTGTGACGGTTTTACCGGCAATGTGATGCTTAAGCTGGCTGAATCTTTTTATGTACTGACCTTAAAAAGAGGATTAAAGGATGAGTTCTTTGATCGTTTTAATTATGAAAACTATGGCGGCAGTCCTGTTTTAGGCGTAAATGCGCCGGTAGTTATAGGCCATGGTATTTCCAGTCCCACTGCTGTTAAAAACATGATACTGCAGTCAAGAGACATGATTACTACTGGCTTGGTAGGAAAAATACAGGCCGCATTTAATACTTAGGAGATAAAAATGAGCAAAATTCACGCTGCTATTACAGCTGTTAATGGTTACGTTCCCGATTACGTACTGACAAACAAGGAACTTGAATCTATTGTAGACACTACAGATGAATGGATCACGACCAGAACAGGCATAAAAGAGCGAAGAATACTAAAAGGCGAAGGACTTGGAACTTCAGATATGGCAGTGCATGCCGTCAACGGGCTGCTTAAAAAGCGTGGGATCGGCGCAGAAGAAATAGAACTGATCATCTTTTGCACTACTACTCCGGACCTGCCTTTTCCTGCTTCGGCCAACATTTTAGCAGATAAGATCGGGGCTAAAAATGCATGGGGCTTTGATCTCCAGGCCGCATGCTCGGGCTTTATATTTGGCTTATCTACGGCCGCTCAGTTTATTGAATCAGGCAAGCATAAAAAAATATTGGTAGTGGGCGGCGATAAAATGTCCTCAATCATCAATTATGCCGACCGTACTACTTGCATTATCTTCGGAGACGGATGTGGTGCGGTTCTGTTAGAACCCAATGAAGAAGGGTTTGGAGTGATGGATTCCATCTTGCGTTCGGACGGCTCCGGCAGGCAATATCTGCATCAAAAAGCAGGAGGTTCGGCAAGACCGGCAACGCACGAAACAGTCGACAATCATGAACATGTAGTTTACCAGGAGGGCCAGGCTGTTTTTAAATTCGCTGTGACGAATATGGCTGATGTTGCCGCGGAAATCATGGACCGCAATCAGCTCAGTTCAGATGATGTTGCCTGGCTTGTGCCACATCAGGCGAATAAACGCATTATCGACGCTACAGCAGCGAGGATGGGTCTCGGATCGGAAAAAGTAATGATCAATATACAACGTTATGGCAACACCACAAATGGTACTATACCGCTATGTTTATGGGAATGGGAAAGCCAGTTGAAAAAAGGCGATAACATTATACTGGCAGCGTTCGGCGGCGGTTTTACCTGGGGATCGGTTTACTTAAAGTGGGCTTACTAATGTTTTTTATCATAAATAATCATACCTTAGTTAATTCTAAAAACACATTGTTTTCTTAAAATAACACCAAAAAATGGATATCAAACAAATTCAGGAACTCATTAAATTTGTTTCTCGTTCGGGCGTAAATGAAGTGGCTATAGAGCAGAAAGACTTCAAGATAACTATTAAAACGAATCAGACTCCGACAGTTGTTCATGCTACTGTTCCAGCTCCTGTTGCAACATCTGCAATTCCTGCAGCTGCGGCCCCACTACCGGTGTCAGCTACAGAAACTAAGGCGGCTGCCGCTGAAGATACTTCTAATTACATCACTATAAAATCTCCAATGATCGGAACATTCTATCGTTCTGCAGGACCGGATAAAGCTTCTTTTGTTAATGTTGGTGATGAGATTTCTACCGGTAAGGTCATTTGCATTATCGAAGCGATGAAATTGTTTAACGAGATTGAAAGTGAAGTTTCCGGTAGAATCGTTAAAGTACTGGTGGACAATGCATCTCCGGTAGAATATGATCAGCCTTTGTTTTTAGTAGAACCAATTTAATATTTGCTTAAAGCAAATAACATTATATCAAAATATGTTTAAGAAAATATTAATTGCCAACCGGGGCGAGATCGCTTTACGCATCATACGTACCTGTAAAGAAATGGGCATTAAAACGGTCGCTGTGTATTCTACCGCTGACCGGGAGAGTTTGCACGTGCGCTTTGCTGATGAAGCAGTATGCATAGGGCCGCCACCAAGTAAAGATTCTTATCTGAGCATCCCTAATATCATTTCGGCCGCGGAACTGACAAATGCTGATGCCATACATCCGGGTTACGGGTTCTTATCTGAAAATGCAAAGTTCTCCTCAGTCTGCCGGGATTACGGGATTAAATTTATAGGGGCAACACCTGAACAGATCAATTCTATGGGTGATAAAGCATCGGCTAAAGAGACGATGAAAAAAGCAGGTGTTCCAACAATTCCGGGCTCTCAGGGTCTGCTGGAAAATGTTAAAGAGGGTATAAAACTTGCCAATGGCATGGGTTATCCTGTTATTTTAAAAGCAACTGCCGGTGGCGGTGGCCGGGGAATGCGTGTGGTATGGAAAGATGAAGATTTTGAGAATGCCTGGGACAGCGCACGCCAGGAATCAGGTGCAGCTTTTGGTAACGATGGTTTATATTTAGAAAAATATATTGAAGATCCCCGACATATAGAAATCCAGATTATTGGAGATCAGTATGGCAAAGCTTGTCATTTATCTGAGCGCGACTGCTCAATACAGCGCCGTCACCAGAAATTGGTAGAAGAAGCGCCCTCCCCTTTTATGACTCCTGAATTGAGGGAAAAAATGGGTGAAGCGGCGATCAAAGGTGCGATTGCAGTTCAGTATGAAGGTGCGGGTACTATAGAATTTCTTGTAGACAAACACCGCAATTTCTATTTCATGGAAATGAATACCCGTATTCAGGTAGAACATCCGGTAACAGAGGAAGTGATCAACTATGACCTGATTAAAGAGCAGATCAAAGTGGCATCCGGTGTTCCGATATCAGGCAAAAACTACATGCCGGATATGCATGCCATTGAGTGCAGGATCAATGCTGAGGATCCGTTTAACAACTTCAGGCCATGTCCGGGCAAGATCACAAACTTCCATTCACCTGGCGGACATGGAGTAAGGGTGGATACACACGTTTATGCAGGGTACCAGATTCCTTCTAATTATGATTCGATGATTGCCAAGCTAATCTGCGTTGCGCAAACACGTGAGGAAGCCATCAGCACTATGGAAAGGGCACTGAGTGAGTTCGTGATAGAAGGTGTAAAAACTACGATACCATTTCATTTAAAACTGATGAAAGATCCTAACTTTAGAGCGGGTAATTTTACCACGAAGTTCATGGAAACTTTCGAATTTTCAGAATAGAATCATATTGGAAAACTATTTATAAGATTTAAAACGTAAATACCATTCTGAATTAAATAGAATGGTATTTTTGTTTTACAAATAACGTACATGAGTGATACTAAAAAACGGGACCTGATAGGTGCTATAAAAGAAAAAGGAAAAACACTGGAGGCTGAGATGTCTTTCTTCGACCACATTGATGTGCTTAGAAAACATTTACTGCGTGCTTTGGCGGTTGTCTTGGTGTTTACTGCAGGCGCATTTTATTTTACGGACTTTATTTTTAACACCATCATTATGGGCCCGAAGAACCCCAGCTTCTGGACTTATCGGATGATGTGCAAATTATATGAGCGGTTTCCCTCGATCGGCGAAGAGTTTTGTATCAAAACGATTGACGCAAAGATTATCAATACAGAAATGTCCGGTCAATTTACCCTCCAGCTAAACTCCTGTGTGATGGCAGGGATCATACTCGGGATCCCATATCTGTTATTTGAACTTTGGCTTTTTATCAAACCAGCATTGCATGAAAATGAAAGAAAGTCGGCAAGTGGCTTTGTCGCTTTTGCTTCCATATTATTCTTTACGGGTATCCTTTTTGGATATTACATTATCTGCCCTTTATCCGTTAATTTTCTGGTCAACTTTACTGTCAGTCCTGAGATTCAAAATACTTTCACTATTGATTCCTATCTTTCATCAATCATGACATTAACGCTGGGTTCTGGTATTATTTTCCAGTTGCCCGTGATCATATACATATTGTCAAAACTTGGAATAATGACTCCTGCTTTTATGCGTTCGAGCAGAAGGTATTCAGCGGTGATTATCCTTATCGTCGCAGCCGTAGTTACACCTACCGCAGATCCATTTACTATGCTGATAGTGGCTTTACCTTTATTCCTGTTGTATGAGGGAAGCATTTACATTTCCGCCAATATAGAGCGCAAAAGAAAGAAAGAATTGTATGGTGTAACTAAAGTAAATTAGTCGGGCCAGATTGTTTATTGTATATATTTTTAAAGATGTCAACAGATAAGATTAAGATTGCAATTGGCTCGGATCACGCAGGTTTCGAATATAAAGAAATGCTCAGGTCCTACCTTACAGATTATGAAGTGAAAGATTTCGGGACCTATTCACCGGAATCTGCTGACTACCCTGATTTCGCACATCCGGTTGCTTCGGCGGTGGAAAGTACCGAATTTACTTTTGGCATACTGGTTTGCGGCAGTGCCAATGGCGTGGCTATTACCGCCAACAAGCATCAGCAAATACGTGCTGCGATCTGCTGGCTAAACGAAATAGCGGCATTGGCCAGACAGCATAATAATGCAAATGTACTGTGCATTCCTGCAAGATTTGTTTCGGAGGACCTTGCAAAAGAAATGACCACCACCTTTCTCCATACACAATTTGAAGGAGGAAGACACCAAAACCGGGTAAGTAAAATGTCATGCTAATGAAGACACATTTTTTATACGTCAGCTTTATATTGTTCCTTGGCTGTACTGCAATAGCGCAAAAGAAAGACGCGGTAAGATTTAGCCAGGGTATTTCTAAAGACAATGCCTATAAGCACTTGTCTGTACTGGCTTCTGACGAATACGAGGGCCGGGAAACAGGAACCCGGGGAGGCTGGAAAGCAGCTGATTACATCAGGGATCATTTTAAAACCATTGGACTAAAAGGGCCGGTAAAAGGCGACTACTTTCAGCCGGTAGACATGGTCCGTTATACCCTTTCTCAAATATTGACGATAGACGGACAGCCTGCCGAAGCATTAAAAGATTTTTACATCATGCCACAGACGGTTTCAGCTAAAGGCTTTATGTTCAATACCCCAACCATCTTATTTGCAGGCTATGGTCTGACAAAAGACGGCTATAATGATTTTGACGGCCAAATTGTGGCAGGCAAAGTGGTGATGGTGCTGAGGGCAGCTGGGCCAGGTATGACTGCCTCTACACCTGCATCCGCAAGGGTTGCAGGTGCGGCTTTAAGTACCAAATTAAAGTACCTGAGCGAGAACAAGGCAACAGCCGTACTGGTGATCGACCCGGCAGTAGACAACCTGTCTGAAAATTTGAAGAACTATCTTCAAACTGAACAGCTGGTGATGAAAAGCCAGGAGAATGCAGAACGCTTAAATGCAGCACAGGCAATGCCGGTTATCACTATTGGTTCCGGCACAGCTAATAAAATTCTTGCCGGGACGGGCACAAATCTTGAAGCCCTGATCAAGAAAATTGCAGATGCCGGCAAACCTGCGACACAGGAAATAAAAATAGGCGTGAGCGTAAGCGCAAATAAAATCGAAAAGGCGGTAAGGGCTGAAAATGTACTGGGATTCCTGGAAGGTTCTGATCCCAAACTTAAAAAAGAAGTGCTGGTAGTGACCGCTCACTATGACCATATAGGAATTACGCCCAATGCTAAAGGTGATGATAAAATCAACAACGGCGCGGACGATGACGGATCAGGCACAACAGGCGTTCTGCTGATCGCCGAAGCATTCGCTAAAGCGAAAAAGGCAGGAAAGGGCCCGAAAAGAAGCATTTTATTTATGACTGTAACAGGTGAAGAAAAAGGTCTTTTAGGTTCAGAGTGGTATTCCGAAAACCCGGTCTTTCCGCTGGAGAAAACCATTACGAACCTGAATATTGATATGATAGGCCGCGGCGATAAAGATCATGAAAGCGATAACAATTTCGTATACATCATCGGTTCTGATATGCTAAGTTCTGATCTGGACAGGATTGGTAAAAAAGCCAACAAGGATTATGTCAATATAAAACTGGACGAAAAATACAACAACAGGACAGACCCCAACAGGTTCTATTACCGTTCAGACCACTATAATTTTGCCAAGCATGGCATACCTGTAATATTTTATTTTAACGGGGTACATGATGACTATCATCAGCCTGGTGACGAAGTCAGCAAAATAGATTTTCCAATGCTGGCCAAGAGGGCGAAACTCGTATACTTTACTGCATGGGAACTTGCGAATGGCATAAAACGCCCTGTTGTGGACAAGAATGACGATGGTACGTTTAAAAAATAACAGTGCCCGTTTTACATTCAATTATTCAGGTTTTTACATTTTTTTTAAATTGAGTTAACAAATCCTGCACAGTTTTATCTAAGTTTGAACATGACTAAGATTGCTGAAGATTTTTTGATAAAGGCGGATGAGAAAGCTTTCGATTTAGGCCATCGCAAAACCATCAACCACAACATAGGCAAATATAATATTGCTGTAGAAAGAGGTTTGTCCAAATTTGAGAACCTCGAAAACTCTAAGAAGAAGGCCCATGTGATCAAGTGGCGGGTAATGGAAAACCTGGACAAATTCCTTCCCGAATTTGAGTCTAATTTTCAGCGCAGGGGCGGGAAAGTGATCTGGGCAAACGATACTGCCGAAGCTCAAAGAGAAATTCTTAATATCATCAACCGAAACGGCGGCAAGACTGTCATTAAATCAAAATCTATGACCACCGAAGAAATTCATTTAAATGAGTTTCTTGAAAAAAACGGCATAGCGTCTTTAGAGAGCGATCTGGGTGAATATATCGTTCAGCTGCTGGGTCAGCATCCTTATCACATTGTTACACCGGCAATGCACCTGAGCAAAGAGGAGATCGCTAAATTGTTCAATGAAAAATTCGGTACTCCCATTGACTATACCCCGGAACAACTGACCGCAAAAGCAAGAGAGCTGCTGAGAGACAAATACCTCAATGCGGATATTGGCATAAGCGGGGGAAACTTTCTGATTGCAGATACAGGAAGCATTGCCCTTACAGAAAACGAAGGAAATGCCAGGCTCTGCACAACTTTTCCCAAAATCCACATCGCCATTGTAGGCATAGAAAAGATCATCCCTTCTATGGCTGATCTTGACCTCTTCTGGCCTTTGCTGGCCAGTCACGGAACGGGTCAGAACCTGACTGTTTACAACACTATTTTAAGCGGTCCGAAGCAGGCAAACGAGACTGATGGCCCGGAAGAAATGTATGTAATCCTGCTGGACAACGGCCGCACCAATCTGCTCGCCCAAAAAGAACAGCGTCAGAGTTTGTACTGCATCAGATGCGGTGCTTGTTTAAACGCCTGTCCGGTCTATAAAAATATCGGCGGCCACACCTACAACACCACGTATAGCGGCCCGATCGGCTCTATCATTACCCCGCATCTAAAGGGGATGAAAGATTTCAAGCACCTCAGCTATGCTTCGAGCCTGTGCGGCAAATGTTCAGAAGTTTGTCCGGTAAAGATAGACATCCACAAAATGCTGCTCTTAAACAGACGCGATGCGGCGGCCGGGCATGAGAACACAAAAGCTGAAGAAATAGGCTGGAAAGTATGGAAAGCCGGGATGCAGAAACGATCCAGGATGGACATGATCAGCGGTAAGATCAAGAACTTTCTTCTTAAAAATCTATTCCGTAAGAAATGGGGGAAATACCGTTCCATGCCTGTAATAGCTGAAAAGTCCTTTGCTCAGCAGTGGGAGGAAAAAAATAAGGAACCCAAAAAATAAAGCTATAACATGACCTTTGACCGAAAAGATAAAAGTAATGCCTTTCTTATGGAAATCTACAGGCGGTTGCTTTATCCAAGAATGGTCGAGGAAAAAATGCTCATTTTACTTCGCCAGGGCAGAATCGGTAAATGGTTCTCAGGAATTGGACAGGAAGCAATTGCTATCGGAAGTACCAGGGCGATGCAGCCAGCAGAATATATTCTGCCGATGCACAGAAACCTG
>NZ_DATHGC010000101.1:0-2513 GCF_035317785.1 Pedobacter sp.
CCTGCACCTACAACCGTAATCTTCATAGTGTTAATTCTTTTAAGGGGTTACTAAAATTTGCGATAAACCTAGCGATTTTTTATCGAACGGGCTATTTTTGGTTAGGTAATTAAATTGAATCTCTTCCTGCCTAAGTTAGAAATTTTTGTGTTTTAAAAAACGCTTTTGAAAACTTTATTGTATGTTGGGGGTTTTTATAATAAAGAATTTACATTTGCTTAACCGCATCAAGCTGAAGACTATCATGGACAACAAACCGGTACAAAAAGTTGATATTATGTCTTATGCTGGTAAATGGTATTCATTATATTCTATACCAACTTTCATGGATAAACACTGGCGTCAGACCACAGAGACCTATGTGATCCACCCCGACGGTTTTTATGCTGTTTTTACTACCTATAAAATACTTGGCCGGGATCAGCAGAAGTACATCAGGTCAAAGCTGTTTGTAATGCGGGGTACCGGAAACGCAGAGTTTAAGGCACAGTTTATATGGCCGTTTAAGGTCGACTATTGGGTCATCGAACTGGCCGACGATTATTCTTACGTCGTAGTTGGACATCCTAAACAAAAATACCTTTTTATCATGTCACGAAAACCGGAGCTGGACCAGGGGCTACTGGAAAAGATCATAGCACGCTGTGCAAAAAAAGGTTATGATACAGAGCGCCTGGTTTCTCAGGATCATTATAAAAATTAGTTTTCCACCTCTCCCGCGATCGCTTTAAAAATTACGTATTTTTGAGCATGTATTTGATTTTTGATACCGAAACGACAGGCCTGCCCCGCAACTATAATGCTCCCGTTACCGATACAGACAATTGGCCAAGGTGTATACAGATTGCCTGGCAGCTTCATGGTGAATTCGGAAATCTGATAGAGAACGAGGATTACCTGGTGAAGCCTGATGGTTTCAATATTCCTTATGATGCCGAACGAATCCATGGTATTTGTACTGAGCTGGCTGATGAGCAGGGTATAGGGCTTGCCGAGGTTCTTGAAAAATTCAATACGGCTTTGTCCAAAGCGAAGTTTGTGGTGGGTCAGAACATAGGCTTTGACGTCAACATTATGGGTAGCGAGTTTCACAGGCTGGGCATCGAAAGTCCGATGTCGCAAATGCCTGTACTGGACACCTGTACTGAGGTTACGGCAGACCTGCTGAAGCTTCCGGGAGGAAGAGGAGGCAGATTCAAATTGCCTAACCTTACTGAATTGCATCAATATCTTTTTGGAGAGCCCTTTGCTGAGGCGCACAATGCTACTGCCGATGTGGAGGCCACGACACGCTGCTTTTTACAGCTTTTAAAAACAGATGTTTTCAAACCTGAGCAACTGCTTGCTGATCAGAATTACCTGAAGCTTTTCAAAGAAAGGAACCCTGGTATGATCGGACGGGCCGGTTTGACGCACATCAACCTGAAAGCGGCATCTGATGACATCAGGAAACGCCTGAACAAGGGTGACGGAATTTCCAAACAAACGCTTCAGGGCAATAAAGAAGAACTTAAAAATGTGGTCTTTGCGCATTTGCATAACCATACACAGTTTTCAGTACTGCAATCCACCATCAATATTCCCGACCTGATCAAAGCTACAGCGGCAATGAAAATGCCTGCAGTGGCTATGACCGATCATGCAAACATGATGGGTGCTTTTCATTTTGTGACCCAGGTACTCAATCACAACAAAGGGGCGGAGGCTAAAAACGCTGCGGCAATTGAAAAAGGTGAAGAACCAACGGAGACGATCATTAAACCCATTGTAGGCTGTGAATTCTTTGTCTGTGAAAATCATACAGATAAAAAGAGAAAGGATGACGGATACCAGATGGTATTTTTGGCCAAAAATAAAAACGGCTACCATAACCTGGCAAAGATGTCGTCTATAGCTTATACCAAGGGCTTTTATTACGTCCCCCGTATAGATAAAGATGTTGTTGAGCAGTACAAGGATGACATTATTGTGCTGTCCGGAAACCTATACGGCGAGGTGTCCAGCAAATTGCTGAACATTGGCGAGCGTCAGGCTGAAGAGGCACTATTGTGGTGGAAAGACAAATTTGGAGCAGATTTCTACATTGAGATCATGCGTCACAACCAGGACGATGAGAATATTGTTAACGCCTCCCTGATTTCTCTGGCCCGCAAGCATGAGGTGAAACTGGTCGCTACCAATAATACGTATTACATCAATAAGAAAGATGCCAATGCGCATGATATTTTATTGTGTGTAAAGGACGGTGAGAAGCAGGCTACCCAGATCGGCCGTGGCCGCGGATACAGGTACGGACTTCCCAACCAGGAGTATTATTACAAATCTGCCGATGAGATGAAGGCGCTTTTTGCTGATTTGCCGGAGGCGATTGTAAATGTCCAGGAGGTCATTGACAAAACAGAGAGCTATAAACTGGCCCGTGAAGTGCTGTTGCCTAAATTTGATATTCCGGTGGAATTCCTGGTGACCCAGGATGATGAGGATGGCGGTAAAAGGGGAGAGAATAAATACCT
>NZ_DATHGC010000102.1:0-4413 GCF_035317785.1 Pedobacter sp.
CAACGACATTGTTGATCTAAAGTACTATGCTGTAGTTCAGCAGCAACATTAAATCGTTAGGCGCTTTCTGCTTTTTCGGCGTTCTTTATGCCTTCCGTGTGCAGTTCAGTCTGCACCGGCTTTTTATATTTGGACATGTTGATCAGCAATACACTTCCCAGAATCACCACCAAACCGGTGATCTGGATTCCGCTGATGATCTCATTTCCGAAAAACACCGCGAGTAATACCGCTACAACCGGGTTTACATAGGCATAGGTGCTGACCTGAGTGGCCGGCCGGACCTGCAGCAGCCAGACATAAGCGCTGAATGCCAGGATCGATCCAAAAATAACCAGATAGCCTGCAGACCACCATGCTGAAGCAGGGACATCCTGAAGGCTGAACTGTTGTGCTTCTCCTGATAAAAGGAACGGAGGTATAAAGAACAAACCGGCAATGATCATCTGCCACGCTGTGGAAACTGATGCATTGTTATTGTTTCCGGGGTGATATTTAGAGTACAGGGATCCTCCTGCCCAGCCGATGGGGCCTATGATCAGCAGGATCATTCCCAAAACTGTTCTTTTGTCCTGTCCTATTTCAAAACCGGAGAGCTGCTCCCAGAAGAGCAGGATTACACCCAGAAAGCCAATGATGAGCCCGGCAACGGTAAATTTATTACTGAAGTTTTGTTTCCAGAGTTTCCTGTCGAGGATTACAAACCAAATGGCGGCGGAGGATACCATAATGGCAACCAGGCCGCTGGTCATGAACTGCTCCACCCAGATCACGATGCCGTTGCCGACACCCAGCATCAGCACTCCGCTGATACCTGCATTAAATATATTTTTCTTATCAAAGACCGGGAGACCCTTAAATTTACACCAGGCCAGCAACAGCAGACCAGCCGCGATAAACCTGAATGTGCCAAGAAAGAACGGCGGAAATCCATGGAGTGCCCTTGCTATGAAGAAATAGGTAGATCCCCATACGGTGTAAACGGTAAAAAAGGCTAAAACAACTAATAGTATAGGGGGTGATTTTTTTTGATCAGAAGGCATGACTTTTTTTAACAAATAGAACATTTATTGAAGGAAAATCATATAATAGAAATGTTATATAACATTTCTATTACTTTCCGCTATACTTAGGCTTAACTGCCGAGGTAAATCCGCAATGATCAGGTAAAAATAGGCTACAGTGTATAAATAAAATATTTATATTGGCATAGCTATTCTCCAAATTAATCTGATGAAGCATTCGGTACATGTTGCAAGTTGATGAACAAAATATTCATGAAGACAATTTATTGCAGGAGCAGATCGTTGCAGGTAGCGAACTTGCCTTTAACCGTCTGTATCATAAAACCAATAAAAATATTTACAATGTGGTCATGACATACGTTAAAAATGAACACATCGCAATTGAACTGGTGCAACAGGTTTATATCAAGCTTTGGAATAACCGTCAAAAGTTAAAAGAAGTAAGGTGCCTCAAGGATTACCTTTTTGTGATTACAAAAAACTTGACCCTTGATCATTTTAAAAAGATAACCGTAGAGGCAAAATTTCTGGCAGAACTTATGTTACGGGAAAATGAACCCGTTAATACAACCGCCGAAAAGATTGAACAAATAGAGTACGAGGAACTGCTGAGTAATGCAATCAGACAATTGCCGCCTCAGCAAAAAGAAGCATGGCTTTTAATCAACGAGCAAGAGTTGAGTTATGCCGAAATCGCTGCAAAAATGAACATTTCGAAACTCACTGTAAAACGGCATTTAGAATTGAGCCGTAAGCGTGTCCGCGAGTATTTAAGGTCACATCTTCAAACTTTGGTCACCCTGCCAGCCTTCCTCTTTCTTTTTTTTAGGTAATTTTTATTTTTAATTGGGCCATTTGATTTGACGGATCGTCTTTAGTATAAATAGGATTCTCAAATGAACAAAAACCGTTTCCATACACTTTTACAAAACTTTAAAGAGAATGTGATTTCTCAGGAGGAGTGGGAGGAATTGCGCACCATGGTCAAATCGGGGCGTTTTGACGAACAACTGGATGAGGATTTTCTAAGTTTGTTAAACCGCAAAGGTGAGGGTGAGAAGTGGACAGCGGAAATAGAACAAAAAATATGGGCCGGAATTGATGCAGCAAAAGATAAGCGTTCCCGTAGTTTTATTTATAACCGCTGGATTGCTGTAGCAGCGATGTTGTTAATTGTTTTAACTGTGGGGTTTTTCTTTAGATCAGCGAATTTACCTGCAGATAATACCGTAAATACGGTTAGAAATAAACCAAATATTGTTCCCGGATCGGATAAGGCCATTCTCACACTTTCTAACGGCAGGCAGATAGTTTTAAATGATTCCACAACAGGCCGGCTTGCCAGTCAGGCGGGGACATTAATTGCCAAAGCAGGTATTGGTCAGTTAATCTATACTGCGGATTCTTCAACGCCTTCCGGGCCTGAAAAGAATACTGAAGAGGTATTTAATACCCTGACTATACCCCGCGGAGGACAATACCAGGTGATTTTGCCTGATGGAACCCATGTGTGGTTAAATTCTGAATCGGTACTTAAATTTCCCGCAGTTTTCAAGGGAAAAAGGAGGGTAGTTGAGTTGGATGGCGAGGCATATTTTGCAGTGAGCAAGAATAAAGAGATGCCATTTATTGTGCACACCAAAGATCAGGATATAGAGGTATTGGGCACTCATTTCAATGTAAATAGTTATGCTGATGATTCAGCGACAAAAACTACGCTATTGGAAGGTTCAGTTAAAATAGTATCCCAGGCAAATCATGTTGTGCTCAGTCCTGGTCAGCAGGCGCAAACCAATAGAAACTCGGGTTCCATTAACGTTATGCCTGTCAGAGTGCAGGATGCCATTGCATGGAAGAACGGTTACTTCGTATTTAACGATGAAAAATTAGAAAGCATCATGCGAAGGATCGCAAGGTGGTACGATGTGGAGTATCAGCTTGAAGACGAGCTGAAAGACCTGTCTCTTTTGGGCATTATAGAGCGATCAAAAGACATCTCGTCTTTATTGAAAATATTAGAATCAACCGGAAGTGTACACTTTAAAATAGAAGGGAGGATCATTATCGTTATACCATAACACTTACATAAATAACGGTAATATCAAATGAAGTCAGGGATGCTCGAACACCCCTGACTGATGTTTGGATATACCAGATAAAATTGCAACGAACAACTAATCAATACTGCGAGGCATTCTTTATAAAAAGAGAAAGCTTCGCCGAACCCAAACAAAACCAAATGTATGAAATTTTACGATCAATTCAGAGCTGAGCTTTCGGCTTGGGATTCTGAACAACTAATCCGTATAATGAGGCTAATCATTATTATATCTATAGCTTGTTTACTTCAGGTAAGTGCTTCAACAAGAGCACAAAAGATATCCCTGAATGAAAAAAGTGCTTCTCTTGAAACCATCATCAGGAAGATCAGAAACCAAACCAACTATTTTTTTATAGGTGATACAAAGCTCATCCGAAAAGCAAACCTGATAGACATTAATGTTAAAGATGTACCGTTGGAAGAAGCACTTAACCTGTGCTTTTCAAACCAGTCGTTAGTTTATTCCATTATTGACAAAACAGTAGTCATTAAGAAAAAGCCGCTCATCTTTGCCCCGGCACTAATCCGGCAAAGTATTCTTATAAAGGGAAAGGTTACAGATGAAAATGGCGGACCACTACCCGGAGCTTCAGTAAAAATTGAAGGCTCAGCGGCGGCGGCCACTACAAATAGCAATGGAGAATTTGCAATTGAGGTTCCAGACCAAAACTCTGTTTTGCTGGTTTCTTACCTTGGCTACGAGATCGCCAGTATAAAGGTTGGAAATGAAACTTTCCTGAATATCAGTCTGAAACCTCAGAAACTGGACCTGAATGAAGTGGTGGTAGTAGGTTATGGTACACAAAAGAAAGTCAACTTAACGGGTGCTGTTTCTATGGTCTCAGGAAAGGACCTGGCTACACGCCCGATGGGGCAAACCTCGGCTGCCTTACAAGGTATGGCCCCTGGCGTTACCGTCAGACAAAGTTCCGGAAGGCCCGGTTCTGATGGCGGAACTATTCGCATCCGCGGGATAGGTACTATAACCGATCCCAATCCGCTGGTAATGATCGATGGAATCGAAGGCTCAATCAACAACATTGATCCAAATTTAATCGAATCCATTTCTATCCTTAAGGATGCGGCTTCTTCCTCTATCTATGGGTCCAGGGCCGCAAATGGCGTAATTTTGGTTACCACCAAAAGAGCAAATAACGATCAGGTCAGTATTTCTTATAACAACTATATCGGTTTGCAGGATCCTACAAACATGCCGAAACTGGTAAATGCCCTGGATTACATGCTGTTAATCACTGAAGCATATGCTAATACAGGCCGCACACCTAT
>NZ_DATHGC010000103.1:0-4152 GCF_035317785.1 Pedobacter sp.
GCATGGATCTCTTACTTCGACGAATTCTGGATCTCGAAACTGAAAAAATTAGAAAACTTATTAAACAGCAAACTACATAACTAACTAAGATTAAACATATGAAAACACTCGATTTTACCACATCCATACTGGTACACCAAAGCCCAAAACAAGTTTTCGACGCGATCAGCAATCCTCAGGATTGGTGGCCCGGGGAAATTATCGGCAGTGCAAAAAAACTTAACGATGAATTCAGTTATCGTTACGAAGAATTTCATTTAACAAGGCAACAAGTAGTCGAAATGATACCTGACCAAAAAGTAGTATGGCTTGTTACAGAAAGCCAGATTAACTATGCGGAAGACATCAACGAATGGACAGGGACGAAGATCATTTTTGAAATCTCTGAAGAGGGAAACAAGACAAGGCTTTGTTTTACCCACCAGGGATTAGTTCCCGAAATTGAGTGTTTCGACAGTTGCTCGAACTCATGGAGCCAAATCATTCAGCAAAGCTTATTCAGCCTGATTACCACTGGTGAAGGTAAGAAGATTGTATTGGCCTGATTTATTAGAATCATAAAAATAAAATAAACAATATGACTGACGAACAATTAATATCAAAATTTCAAGAAATAGAAAATGCTTTTAATGAAGCAGTAATTTCTAATAGCGTTGAAAAGATCAAAAAGTGTATAACAGGCGATTGGGTTTTAGTGGACAGCCAGGGGGGAATAATTCCTCAGGAGGGTTTTTTTAGCGTTCTGGAGCAAGGTTTACTTTCCCATTCAACCATGACAAAAGAAATCCTAAGAGTAAAAGTCTATGGTGACATAGCTTTGGTAACTGGCCGCGGACAAAATACCGGAACCTGGAAAGGTCAACCGATGGAAGCTGATGAGTGGATTACTGATGTATATAAAAAGCAGGATGAAAGTTGGCTTTGCGTATTAACACATCTAACACCTGTAAAAAAATAAATGGATCATACCCACCAGTCAGGCAATCAAACCACCACCATCTCGCCCAAATACTGACTCGTACTTACCCTGTCTCCTGTTTCACTGGTATAGAACATATAACAATGAACCGCATCGCCGGCAAAGCTGACCGGCAGTTGCAATAACACCTGCCGGTCAGCTCGCAACGCACTATAGACAAAGCTTACAAACTGTTGTTTACCAAGGTCATAAATAATGAAAATCCCTTCCCTGCTACCTTCCGGCCCCGTATTCGCCTCAATCGTCTGAATCCATTCCCCTCTGACCACCTCAACAAACCCACAATGCCCAATCCTTTTCAAATCACTGAAATAAATCCCAAACACCAACCCTGGCCTAGCCTGTGCTAAACTTGTTTCAGTATCATCCCGCCACTTTTAACCACCTGATCTTCTCCGAAGTTTCTCCGAAGTTTTCCCCGACACTTTCTCCACAGTTTTCTCTATCCTGCTGTTTTCTTGGCTTTCATATTTAGTACTGTTTAGAATAAACCAGGTTTGGAGTTAAATTTCCCACCCCGTTAACGTTCTATTTTTTTTCCTGCCGCAACCGCTGATAATCCTCCAGTGCGATCCGGATGCAGGAGATCACCATCGCAGGATCATCGGAATGCACGAAATGTCCGGCACCGGCACTGTAAAAGACCTTTCCATAAGGTGACTCTCCTGCGATCTTAGCATATCGCTGAAAGGCCCTGACTTGCCGGGCACGAAAATAGGCTTCATGGTCAAATTCTTTGATGCGCTGTTCCGGTGCGACGCCGAACTTACCCCCAATAATGAACTGTATGGGGATAACAGGTAATTTGGAGCCCGAGATTTCCTTCCAGTCAGTCCATCGGAGTTCTCCAAGGACTTCCAGCTCCCTCACCGGGGTTGTATCTGCCGCAGAAGTGACTTTTGGTTTGCTCAGGCGGTTAGCAGTGAAAGCATCAATCTGTTGAGGGGTTCTGCCAATGTCCCGAAGCGGCTCATTGAAAGCCTCACGTGTCTCAGTAAAATCTCCGGGATCTAAAAAAATCAAACCGGCCAAATCATCCGGATAGTAGATGGCGTATCCCCGGGCATACACTGCACCTGTGTAAACACCGTCAATTTTTTACCGTCCACAGGAACCTGGCGGTTAACTCCATCTCCTGAATTCAATTGTGCGATGGACGTGCTTGTCGTCAGGCAGGCGAGCAGAATTAAGATCAGCTGTTTCATATCAGTTTATGTTTAAAGTAGATAAGTCAAATATAAATAGAAAAAACTTTATAACTAATTTATTAGTTATATTAAATAAGATATATATATTGTTTTTCATATTTTTCATCTCTACAGAACTTACTATATTGTCAGGGATAATAGAACTAACTTCCTTCCTAATGATTTACATCACACAACTCATCTATCTCAAGGCCGGACAGGAAACAATTTTCCATCAGTTCGAAGATGTCGCCATTCCTATAATTGCCAGGTATAACGGCAAGTTGCTGCTACGGATCAGACCAACTGGCGAAACGATCATAGAACATAACATGGACATTCCTTATGAAATACACCTGGTAGAATTCACTAGCGATCAGGACTTTGAAAATTTTAAAAAGGATAAAGAACGTGAACAGTTCCTACACCTGAAAGAGCAGTCAATTCAAGCCGTCTTATTGATCAAAGGTTCTTCCTTTTAACCTTTGTTGCCCGCACATCTTTTAATACCGAATGTCTTCTTTTTTAAGATCTTTTCATCCACAAATGCGGTCTGAAACTACTATCCTACACCACATAACACCCCAACTAAAATACTAATTTTTTTAGCTTTTTTCTTGAATTATGAAAATTAATAAGCTAGCTTTGTGCTACCTAAAGGCCCGTATTTCAACGAAGTAAATTTGAAAAGTTTGGAATCTGGGATTTGAAAATAACGTTGAGATATGATAGAACTGATTTATTTTTCAAAGGGCGAAAACCAGAAGAAAGCCTACCATATAATGCAGCCGCGCCGGGGTGAGCCCTGGCAGATCGTGGATGGCGATGAACTAATCGGCACCATGGAGAAATTGCAGGGCCTCTGGAATTTATGCGGTGTTGGCGAAATCCCTGCGGGCCTGTGTACAGAGCTGGCTGAACTGATCGAATCGCAGCATTTTAACCATCTGCCGGAGGATATCAAAACGCACTGGCCGGGGAAGGTGCTGGAGGTAGTTGTAAAAAATGATGCGGAATACCTGGTAATTTGTAAACCGGAAACTGATCTGGAAAGGTTTGTAAAACTGTTCTCTGCCTATGCGCCTCACCTGCTGAAAGATGAATGGCCTATAGTTTTTAAATTATACGATGCAGAAATGAATGAAGATTTGGAGGTGACAGTCCAGGGAAGAAAGTTTTAAAAGTTTGCCTGTGTTTATCTGGTGGCCTTCACCCTCACCTCTTACATCGGCTGGCGGGAAGTAATCTCACCGCTCAAAAAAATCAAAACTGACAAAAATGGTTTTGCTGTTGTGGAGCTCTTTACATCGGAGGGATGTTCCAGCTGTCCCCCGGCTGATAAAGAATTAGCATTTTGTACTAGAAAATCCCAATGAATTCTCCCTGCTTGCCTGCAATCTGGTTACCCCAGGCCAGAATGGCATTTAAGGCCGGAACAAATGTCTTTCCAAAGTCTGTTAAACTGTATACGACCTTTACCGGCGGTTTATCCCCAAAGACTTTACGGTCAATCAATCCGTCCTGCTCCAGTTGTTTTAACTGCAGGCTTAAGGTCATTTCTGTGATCCCATTCATCTCTTTGAGCAATTGGCTGTAACGTTTAGACTCATCTTTCAGGTGATAGAGAATGACTGTCTTCCATTTTCCGCCCACCAGGTCCATGGCCATACTAACGGTACATGGATAGAGTTTATCCTTCAGCTTTACTTTGTCACCTATGCATTCCGCTTTCATATTGAAAAAAATCACACCTATCTGGATTGATAGTTATTGCAAATTTAAATAGCTCTAAATAGTTTTGCAACTATAATTTTTATAGTTTAAAATCATGACAACAAAAATGGAACATCTCCCGCTCATTACAATAGTTGGCGTATTGGGCAAACAGGGGTTTAGTGCAGCAAATTCGCTGCTTTCAAGCGGACGTTACCGGGTGCGTGGAATTACCCGGCGGGCGGATTCTTCTGCCGGCCAACAATTGATTGC
>NZ_DATHGC010000104.1:0-31465 GCF_035317785.1 Pedobacter sp.
AAAATCAACTTTGGAATGTCATACCACATGTCACCTTCAACCCTTCGGTCCCGTTGATTGTACCAGCCATTACCCAGCAGAATTCCAATCGCATTAACTTTTTGAGTGATGTTACTGGTGACATCAAAACTATTGTAAAGCACTCTTTGAGTGGATCGATCGTCATAAGGATAAAGCAGTTTCTTAAGCGGCCTTATATCATAATTGGTCACTGCCGGAGCCAGTACCTGGTCACCAATTTTCCTGCCGTTGAAAAACAGTTCATAAAAACCCAGGCCACTGACATAAACTGTTGCTTTTTTTACGGTTTTTCGGACTGTAATTTCTTTACGAAAAAAAGGAGCGGGATAAGTTATTGCTGAATCCGGATACGGATTTTCGAAAGACCCGATCCATTTCGCCTTCCAGTCGCCGGGCTGCAGCAGGCCCATAGACCAGGAAGCGGCTTGGCTCCAATTAGAAGGGCTGTTTTTTTCATCCCAGATCATCACTTTCCAATACACCTTCTTTCTGGAAGTTAACGGTTTGCCACGGTAGGTAATTTGGGTGGAATTAGGGGAATATATTTTACCGCTATTCCAATAGTCTCCTTTATTTTGTGCTAATAAAGCACTGCTGCTTGCTGCTATGATGCGATATGCCTTTTGCCTTTTATTTTTATACGGGGAAACCAATTGCCAGCTTAGCAACGGGTGCTGGTTTTCTATTGCAATCGGGTCTGCGAGATATTCGCATTTAAGTTTTTCAGGTCGTGACTCCGGTGGTTTGCTAAAAATGATATCGGGAGTAAGCAGGACTAAGATTATGCAAGCAAAAACTGTTTTCATTGATATAATGTCGGTTCTATAATTTAGATTTAAGCAAAATACGGTTTTACAAATCAATTAATCCATTGTATGCGGAGATATCTATACCGCCGGTTGCTTAAAAGTAAAGGAATTAAGCTTTAATTTGTGGACTGATATAAAACGACTCAAATGAAATCCAAGGCGCTCATCCTGTTATTATTGTGCATTTACCTTTTAATAGTCCGTTTGTACGCTGTTTCTCCGGATAAAGGAAAAATTACTTTTAATAAACACCCCGGAAAAAAAAGGGCTGGCTGCACTGCAACTTTATCAGGAAACACCTGTGTTGGAAGTGTATTAACAGTTTCGAGCAGTGAACCTGTTGCGTCGATATCATGGCAGTTGAACGGTGCATCAATTCTTGACCAGGACATTGCTCAGCAAAATAATGGAGTAGTGGTTGCCGGAGGAAATGGCGCAGGCGCAGGCACAAGCCAGCTAAATAGCCCAAATCGTTTGTTTGTTGATGCTGAAGGCAATCTTTACATTCCAGATATGGGAAATAACCGTGTTCAGAAGTGGGCTCCCGGTGCGGCTTCTGGCGTTACAGTTGCGGGAGGTAACGGAGCAGGCAGCCAGGCCAATCAATTTAACCGGCCAACCGCCGTTGCCGTTGATGCGGCAGGCAATATATACGTAGCCGATCAAAATAACGGCAGGATACAGAAATGGGCGCCCGGCGCAACATCAGGAGTTACAGTAGCTGCATCATTAAGCCTGCCAACAGGATTGTTTATTGACCCAAATGGCAACTTGTTTGTTTCTCAGCAAAATGATCAAAGTATTCTTAAATTTCCCGCAGGCGGAGGAACGGGAATTTTGGTTGCCGGAGGAAACGGTTATGGTAGTGCGCCAAATCAGCTGGCTAGTCCAACGGGAATCTTTGTTGATGCCGCTGAAAATATTTATATATGCGACACAGATAATGGCAGGGTGCAAAAATGGGCCCGCGGCGCTACGAACGGGATTACAGTAGCCATTAGTAACGGCAGTATTTTCCTCAATAACCCACTGGCCGTTTTTGTAGATGGTATGGGAAATATATACGTTAGCGATCAAACGGGGTTCAGTGTGCAAAAATGGACACCTTTATTTACCGGTACTATCATTGCAGGCGGTAACGGACAGGGAACAAATCCAAATCAGATTACGCCGGCGGGGGTTTGGATGGATGCACACAACAACCTTTACGTTAGCGATTTCTCCAGTAACCGGGTAATTAAGTTCGGTAACATCTATACCGGAACGTTTACAACGGTCCTGCCCGGAACCTATACTGCTAAAATTATCACTAAAACAGGTTGTGAAACCGTTTCGAATCCAATCGTAGTTGCGGAGAATAAAATTGCAGACATCTCCATCAGCTCCAGTTCAAATACAGCCTGCATTTCCTTCCAGCCTGCATTCACCGCAACAGTGACTAATGGCGGAACAAGTCCTGTTTTTAAATGGAAGGTAAATGGATCTGATGCAAACGGAGGTACAAACAGCAGTACTTTTTCCGGGACAGGTTTGGTCGCAGGTGATGTCGTGACTTGTGGGCTGACGAGCAATGAAGTCTGCGTACAGAATGCAATTGTTTGGAGTAACCCGATAACCATGCTGGCCCCTGAACAATCTTTGAATCCTTTGGTCACGATTTCGGCTGATCAGAACCTGGTCTGTTCTGGTACACGCATCACTTTCACCGCTCAGGTTGAGAATACGGGAACAAGCCCCTCATATGTATGGAAAGTCAATGGCAGCGCTGTACCGGATGGTCCCGATGGTGCTGTGTACGAAACGGATGAGCTGCATGATCTTGACGAAATCTCCTGTACCGTTAAGAGCGACGCTTCCTATTGTCAGCAATTGTCAAATGTTACCAGTGACCGCTTTGTCGTAAGGATAAATCCGAACCTGACGCCCGGATTGACTATTGTTCAGGACCTGACGAAGATCTATAAAGGTCTGGCAGTCACATTCCAGGCCAATGTTGTTAACGGTGGAGTAAATCCTGTGTTTGACTGGCAGATTAATGGAAGGTCAGTTGGTGTAAGCCAACCTGTTTTTACTACTACAGATCTTACAGACGGCGATGAAGTAAGCTGTAATATGATTGCAGATTTAGTTTGCACTCACAACGCTTTAGCTGTCTCGAACAGCATTTTTGTAAAAGTAATTACACTGACTAAAATATTGCCCCCGACAGCATTTAGTCCCAATGGAGACGGAATAAATGACCATTGGCAAATTACGGGTATTTCATCTTTTCCCAATTGCGTGGTTCAGATCTTTAACAGCTATGGAACTGAGGTGTTTAAATCTATAGGGTATAAGAAAGCCTGGGAAGGCGATTATAATGGCAAGATTTGTGACCCCTCAGTTTTCTATTATATCATTAACCTGGATTATAAACAAATTATTTCAGGCAGTGTAATGATTATCAGGTGATCGCATGACGGTCACATTTAGAACAAACTCTGCCCGAAAGTAAGCAAATTGCTGTCAGGGTCAAGAACTGAAAATTCACTCTGCATCCAGGGCTTATGCTCCAGCCTGGTACAGTTCACATCCTGGTTTTTCATAAACTGGAACAACTTGTCAATGTCATCAGTGCGGATATATACCTGTCCATAGTTTTCCTTTGGATCAAGTTCTTTAAACTCAAAAAAGTGAATCTGAATGCGGTCTTTTTCTATCATGAGATAGCCGTCGTAATCCACGGTGCCAAATTCCTGAAAACCCAGTTTGTTTAGGTAAAAGTCCCTGGTGACAGCTTTGTCACGCATGGGTAGTTTCGGATTGATATCTGTAAGCATACGAATTGGATTTAACCTGCATTTATGAAATCAAATCTAAGTTAATAATTTAAGCGCTCTTGACAGCTTTAAAATTAAACTGTATTTTGACCGTAGTAAACACAATGGTATGAAACGCTTTTTAATGCTGATGCTCCTGGTCTTATCCTTTTCCCTTCAGACCTCTGCTCAAACTTCAACTCAAAAGATTGAAATTTTCACCAGGCTCTGGGGTTTCTTAAAATACCACCATATAAATGTGGCCGCTGGAAAGTCCGATTGGGATTCCGTTTTTATGGCCAATATAGAAGACATCCGTAAAACCGACAGCAAAGAACAGTTCAACCGGCAATTACTTTCGATAATTGAAGCTTTAGGCCCGGTGGAAAAACGGGTTGCCGTAAAACCGGCGGATGAGCTGTTTACTGGAAATTTTAGTGACGGCTGGACGAAATCATCGTTTCTCAATGCTACATTAAAGACCCGGCTGAGGGAAATTTATGACTATCGCAACCAGGGACCAAACCGGTATATTAAGCTGCAGAATATGACAGCAGATTACAGTGGCGAAAACCCATATGAGAATATTGGATTTCCTGATATACAACACCGTTTGTTATTTCTGGCCCGTTTTTACAATGCGATCAACTACTTCGCGCCCTATAAATACCTGATCGGAAAGGAATGGGACAGCATGCTAAGCAGGTTTGTACCTGAAATGATCGCTGCAAATGATACCACAAGTTATTATAAAACACTGCTAAAATTAGCAGTTGCACTGAATGACGGACATTCCCAGGTGTCTTCATCCAGGAATCATAGCATCATCAAAGACAATGTATTTGGAAAATATACCGCGCCGTTTCATACGGCCATTGTAGATGGAAATGTAGTCATCACCAAGCTGGCCAATGATACCTTGTGCCGCAAAGCCAATATCAGGGTAGGGGATATCGTAACAGCCGTGGATAAAGAATCAGTATCCGAACGGATAAAACGGCTCAAACCTTATGTTTCAGCATCAAATGAAAACTCCAGAGACCATTACCTGAACTGGGTGTTTTTTGATACGCCAGACCAAAACCAGCAGCTGACACTCAAAAGAGCGGGGCAGTCCCATAGCACCAATACCACCTGTATTTTAATAACAGAGAAGAAGTGGCAGGATATAGCAAATTATATGGGAAATGAGACGGGTTACAAGACCATTGGAAGCTCCATTGCCTATGTCTATGCGGCACAGATCTGGAAAGGCAACCTGGAGCAAATCAAGACGCTGATCAAAAGCAAACAAGCCGTGATCTTTGACGTGAGAAATTACCCGAACAATGATGATTTCTACAGTATTTTTGACATGTTCCTGCCCGAGGGCCGGCCGATCAATTACTCGCTGGTTTTTAGTCCAGAGCATCCGGGGTACTTTAAATGGGAATTATCACCCAAACTTGGCGACATCAATAAGAATATTTATCAAGGTAAAGTGCTGATCCTTGCCGATGAACGCAGTCAGAGTCAGGGCGAGTATTCTGTTATGACACTCCAGACCATTCCCGGAGCGGTTACTATAGGCAGGCAAACCGCCGGTGCCGATGGCATAGTTACCCTGATTCCGATGGGGGGAAACCTGACCATTTCCTATTCCGGATACGGCATTTATTATCCGGACCGTTCCGGCACCCAGCAGAGTGGAGTGAAGATCGACATACCGGTCAAACAAACACTTGAAGCTGTCCTGCAAAACAAAGACCTCACGCTGGACAGGGCCTTAGAATATTTAAGCGGCAAGGGTATCAATTAACACATTAAAGCCGTACAAAAGCAGAATTAATGCCTGGCCCGCTTCTTCAGCACACCCCCCGCCGCTTCTTTGATCGTGCTGGTGAAAATGAAAGCTTTAGGGTCTATCTTGTAGACCAGGTTGCGCAGGCGCCTGACTTCCAGCCGGGTGATCACCGTAAAGACAATATCTACCGGCTGGCTGACGTCAAAGCTTTCACGAAGGAAGCCTCGTTCGCCCTTGTAGATCGTTATACCGCGGCCAAGCTCCATCACCAGGCGTTCTTTTACCTGTTGGCTCTCGCCGGATATAATTGTTACCCCGGTGTACTCTTCAAGTCCCTCTATTACAAAACTTATGGTTTTCGACGCTGTATAATAAGTCATGATAGAATATAAGGCGGTAGGCAGTCCCAGATCAATTGCCGCGATCAGGAAAATGATAATGTTAATGCCCAGAATGATCTCGCTGATGGTAAAACTGATGCGTTTGCCGGTATAAAGTGCCAGCACTTCAATGCCATCCAGCGCGCATCCGCCACGTATGGCCAGCCCGACACCTATTCCCATAAACACTCCGCCAAATATAGAAACCAGCAATTTATCAGATGTGATTTGGGGATAAGGAAGAAATTGCAGGCAAAGCCCGAGTACGATTACGGCCGCAAATGTTTTCACCGCGAATGTCTTATTTACATGAAAAGCCCCCATGATGATGAAAGGGATATTGGCAAGCACAATGATATAGCTGATGTCTAAATGATAAAGTTCATGGATCAGCAGCGATATGCCTGTTACCCCGCCGTCAAAGAATTTATTAGGTATCAGGAAGCTTTTTAAAGCAAACGCGCAAAATAAAATTCCTATCAGGGTGTAAGCAGTATCGGTTACCCACTGGGGGATGCTGGTGTTCTTCATTCAATATCCTTTTTTATGGCGGCTTTAATTTGCTGCAGGTTTTTTTCTTTATATACCTGCCGCAAATTTATAGCAGTTGCGGTAAAATAACGATGGTTCTCAAAAAATTTTATCTGTACCCTGTTCCATTCTTCTTTACCGGTGATCAGACCGAGGGCAATAAACTCTAAAAATAACTGCTCACTGATGGTAAAAAAATCTTCCCGCCCAAGATAATCCAGGTCGGCATCGGCTAAAATCTGCGCCAGCGGAGTTTGCGGGGCCTGCGGTATGCGGGTAGCCCTGATCATTACGCAGATCTCTGCTATTGCATCATTGCTGTACCCAAAGCCCGGCAAAAACTCCTCGGCAAAATTACAGGATTGTTCTTCGTGGCCGGTGGTAGTGGTCAAATAACCGCAGTCGTGATAGCAGGCGGCGGTTAGCAGCAGCTTCATTTCGGTCGCAGTGATGTTTTCAAGACGGCCAATGCGTTTTGCGGCTCCGCACACATCAAGGGTATGATATATGCTATGGTAAGTAAGATGCGATGGCAGCTCATCCCGTAACTTGTCAAGAATAAATTCACAGGCCTCTTTAAACTGCATAATCAACTGCCATTATCAAACTAATATATTAAAATTTAAATAATTACATTTATTCCCAAACTCAGCTATTTTTAAAGCATGCAAATATTTGTTTACCTGGCGGCTTTTTTACTGTTAAGGCGCTTAATTAAAACCATAAAATTCACTCCGCTTTATGAAAAGTGGGGCAAGATCTTAAATATCAGCAGTGTGCTGGTCTGGATCATTTGGCTCGGAGCTGAGAGTGTCTTTGGTGATGTTACTAATATTTTACTGAGCGGCATTTTTTTGCTTGCCCTCGTCGAATACATCAGAAGAACCCCCGATTTTAAGCCGATACGGCCTTTTCTTGAAGCACATTATCCTTTAATTTCAATCGCAGTGATCAGCGGTCTTGCCGAACTGACCTTCAAAAAATTTTATGAAGATTACGATTATTATTTTCAGTGTGCCATACTTCTCGGCTTCGCCTGGATATTTGCCCGCTGGGCATCTTCAAAGAAACAGCAAGACGAACTTCAGCGGGTCAGCCTTCGCAATGCAGAGCTGGACAGACTCGTTGAAGAGCGGACTGCTGAACTGACTAAGCAAAAAGATGAACTGCAGGAAGCTGTTAAATTGCTGCAGACCACACAGCAGCAACTGATACAATCAGAAAAACTAGCCTCCCTTGGCGAACTGACAGCCGGTATCGCACATGAAATACAGAACCCGCTGAATTTTGTGAATAACTTCTCCGAAGTCAGTATGGAGCTGATCGATGAAATGGGAGAAGAGCTGGCAAATGGCAACAACAAAGAAGTCATTGCCATAGCTACAGACATTAAACAAAATCTGGAAAAGATCCGCCATCACGGAAAACGAGCCGATGGCATTGTAAAAGGAATGCTGCAGCATAGCCGGGCCAGCAGCAGTACCATGGAGCCTACAGATATCAACAATTTAGCGGATGAATACCTGAGACTGGCCTATCACGGCTTGCGCGCCAAGGATAAAAGCTTTAATGCAGATCTGGTCACCCATTTTGAAGAAGGACTTGCTGCAGTGAACATGGTACCGCAAGACATAGGCCGGGTTTTGCTCAACTTGTTCAATAATGCCTTTTACGCTGTGCAAAAAAAGCAGAAACTGGGTATTGAAGGATACAAGCCAATTGTTGAAGTCAGTACAGCCAGGAAAAAAGATGAACTGGAGATCAAAGTAAAAGATAACGGCACCGGTATCCCAGATGAGATCAAAGACAAAATATTGCAGCCCTTTTTTACCACCAAACCGACCGGTGAAGGAACAGGTCTGGGCCTGTCGCTGAGTTATGATATCGTTGTGAAGGCCCATGGCGGCAAAATAGAGATCAACAGTACAGAAGGCGAATACACGGAATTTGTCATTTCTATTCCGGCTAAAATTTAAACAGTATATTTATGGGGCATATGAAGATATTGGTAGTAGACGATGAAGCGGATGTGCAACCGCTTTTTTTACAGCGCTTTCGCAAAGAAATACGCAGCCATGAAATAGAACTCGATTTTGCACTTTCCGGAGAAGAGGCGCTTGACTATCTGGAAACCAGACATTCAGAAGTAGTGCTGATCCTTTCCGATATCAATATGCCCGGCATGAGTGGTATCGAACTCCTGTCACGCATCAGGAACGAATACGATGCTCCGCCCCCAACAGTATTTATGATTACTGCTTATGGCGATGAAGAAAATCACCGTCAGGCAATGGAAAAAGGTGCCAATGACTTTTTAACAAAACCACTCGATTTTAACCTCTTAAAAGAGAAACTTAAATTCTTTACTGAACACAATGGCCAAGATACTAGTAGTTGACGATGAAGCGGATCTGGAGCTGCTTATAAAACAAAAGTTCCGCAGGAAAATACGCGAGAACGTTTATGAATTTGTGTTTGCGCAAAACGGGGAAGAAGCCCTGTTAAAGGTAAAAGAGCATCCCGATCTTGATATTATACTGAGTGACATCAACATGCCTGTGATGGACGGGCTCACCCTGCTGAGCCGCTTACCGGAGGCCAACCCGATGTTAAAGGCGGTAGTGGTATCTGCCTATGGCGATATGCAGAACATCCGTACGGCGATGAACAGGGGCGCTTTTGATTTTGTGGTCAAGCCCGTAGATTTTGATGACCTGGACCTAACCATGGAAAAGACCATTCTCTATGTAAAACAGCTGCAAGACACCATAAAAGCCATAAAGGAGAACAACATCCTGAAGATGTATGTGGACGAAAACGTACTCAATTTTATGACCCACAAAGAATTTGAGAACAGCCTGCTGAAAAACGAAGTCGTTGATGCCACAGTGCTGTTTGTTGATGTATGCGGCTTTACCTCGATCACAGAAAACGTACCGGCCAATACGGTGGTCAACCTGATCAACAGGCTATTTGATAAAATCGTCACAGAGATCGTCGCACAGGGCGGCCATGTCGATAAATTTATGGGGGATGCAGTGATGGCCGTATTCAGGGGTGATTTTCACCTTGACCGCGCTATAGATGCCGCGCTCGCCACGAATGCCCAGCTCAACAATATTGAAGAAATAACAGCCGGAGATCAGTCCTACAAACCCCAGATCGCAGTAGGCATCAATTCAGGTGAAATGGTATCGGGTAATATTGGTTCAGAATCGCTCAGGAGACTGGATTATACCGTGATAGGTGATGCCGTTAACCTGGCGCAGCGTCTTCAGTCGGCTGCCAAAGCAGGGCAGATCATCATATCCGAAGAAACCTACCACAAAGCCAAAGAATCGTTTCGCTGTGAAAGGATCGGAGAGGTAACCCTAAAAAATAAAGCCAAACCGGTGACGATTTACCAGGTACTGGAATGATATTCTCGTGATAAGGCGCTAATCAACCGGAATTTTAAACCAAAAAGTTGAGCCTTTACCCAATTCACTGTCCACACCAATTTCTCCGCCATGGCGCTTTATGATCTCGGAACTGATGTAAAGCCCCAGGCCTAAACCAGAATATTGTTTCCCTTCATAATCTGATCTGTAATACCGGTCAAAAAGATGGCCCAGCCTATCTTCAGGAATACCCGGGCCGGCATCTTTAACGGATATTTTAGCATGCTTACCTTCTTTCTCTACGATCAGGTAAATCACCTTCGAATCCGGGGCATATTTGACCGCATTGTTTACAAAATTGACCACAACCTGCTCTATCCGGTGCTCATCTGCATCAATTTGCAATTTTTTATCACCCTGTACAATTAGCTCATGCTTATCTTGCTCCCTGATGTGCGAGCAGCACTGGCTTAGCATAGTTGAAATAACAAATGGAACTTTATTGAGGGCCAGTTGCCCCTCACTCATCCGGGTTACATTAAGCAGGTCATCAATCAGGTTGGTAATTTTTTCCATGCTCCTGTTGGATTGGTCTATGAGCCTGGACAACATCGCTGCTGAAGGGTTTTCCTTCAGTCTGCTCAGCAATTGCAGAGATAATTTAAGACTGGTAATGGGGGTTTTTAATTCATGGCTGGCGATGCTGATGAATTCATCCTTTTTCAGCAACAGCTCCCTGGTACTCAACTCCAGTGATTTTTCTATGGAGATATCCAGAACGGTACCGATAAAACGTGTGGCTTTCTTTCCTTCGTTAAAATAAGCTTTGCCTTTGGACTTTATCCAGCGCAATTTTTTATCATGTAAACCTATTGAACGGTATTCGATATTAAATTCTCCATTGTTTACGCCCTTTAAGGCTTTGTTCACGGCATCATCTGTGGGATCCCGGTCATCCGGATGGATCTGGTTCAGAAAAACGCTGTAATCGACAGGGTCTCCGGAATTAAGGCCATATAATTCCTTGCAGCGGTTGTCCCAGATCAGTTCTTTTGTGTATACATTAAAATCCCATGAACCGATTCCTGCAGATTCTATTGCAAAATGTAACCTTTCTTTACTCTCGGCCAGTAAGCGCTCCACTTCGGCAAGACCTTCTTCTACTTTACGTTTATCTGTTAAATCGTGTATGGCCAGCAGGGTTAAGGTTTCGTTGGTGTAAGTGTCAAATTGTCTTGCGGTTAAGCGCATGATCTTATGCCCGATAACATTGAACACATGGTTCACTTCAAAAGCTTTAAAAAAACCCTGTTCAGGTAAAATATTCCCTAACTGGTGCCGCAATACCGGAATATCCCATTGTTTATTGCCCAGGTTATATAAAAAGTTACCCTCTGTTTCTGCTTCAGTCACTTTAAAGGTCTGATAAAAACCATCGGTGGCACGGATCACCTTCATGTCTTTATCCAGGATAACCAGCGGATCGTGTATGGTATTAAATATCTCTTCTATATACTTTTTGGAATTGTTGAGCTGTTCATTACGGTCATTCAATTCTGTGTTTACAACCGTTATTTCACCATTTGTCTTGTTTAGTTTTTTGTTGGTGACATCCAGTTCGTGTGATATTTTTTTTAATTCAGTAATGTCATAAAAGCTAATCACCGCTCCATCAGATTTTTTACTGTGCTTTCTGATGTAGGGCATGGTCATGACCTGGTAGATCTTCCCGTTTGATGCTTCCGCCTCCCGGGTAATGGTTTCCTCATCGAGCATGACTTGTTTAATGTCGTCAATCAAAGTTTCAAACTTAATATTTGTAGTGATGTTGCTCAAAGGACGGCCAATATCACTTTCCCGGATATTGATGTGCTTTACCGCACCAGGTGAATATTTTTTCAGCAGCAGGTCACGGTCCACAAACAGCTGCCCGTTTAAATTACTCCGGAAATAATTGTTCAGGTCATCGTTCAACTCGGTTAACTGGGTATTCGTTGCCTGGTATTCTTTGTTGATGGTATGCAGCTCCTCATTAACAGACTGAAGTTCTTCATTGGCAGATTGCATTTCTTCATTGGCAGATTGCTGTTCCTCATTATAGGACTGCATATTTTCATCGGATGAGGCTGAACGTTCATTTGCAGCTTCCAGGTTCAGCCTTGATTCGGCAAGCTCCTGTTCAAGGTTGACCAAATGCTCTTTGGCAAGCTGGTCAAAACCCCCGTTTTGAATTATATGTATGCCATTGGCCTTGCTCTTATTCTCTACAAACAAGATCAGTAAAAATTTCCCGCCCGGTTTACCCATCAAAAAGGGCCTGATCACGATATCAACCAGGCGTATTTTGGACGTAACCGCATTTTCAAATTTTAAACCACTTAATTCAATCCTTTCATTCAGCTTCAGGGCTTTATGAGCCGCAGCCTTAAAAGTAATGGAAATGTGATCCGGCATCAGGTCGTTCAGGTTAAAATTGAAGTTTTCATTTTTAAGATAACCGGTTGTATTTCCGAAAGAGCGGATGACCATTAAATTTTCATCTGTACAGACACCGTTAAATCCAGATTCCTGCAAAATTGCCAGACTGAGCTCATCACTTGAGGCTAATTTGATTACCGGGCTTGCCGTTTTTTTGACTACTTCCATTGTTGCGGTTACATTTCCCATAACGGGCGATGAAAAGGTGTTGAATTTTACCGGCTTGCCGATCTTGTTATTTTGGTATATATTCCATTTAGTACTGATCTCTGTGAAGTCATTTTTTAATGCTTCAGTGTTTTCGCTGGGCCCAAGAAACAGGTATCCATTTTTCCGGAGGCCAAAATGCATCATGGAAAATGCCCTCTCCTGCAGCTCAAAGTTCATATAAATCAGCAGGTTCCGGCAGCTGATCAGGTCAATGTTGCAATAAGGCACATTTCTAACCAGGTCATGTTCTGCAAATACGATCATCTTCCTGATCTCATGGTTGACTTTATAGGTTGTTCCCGCTTTAGTAAAAAAACTTTTCAGTCTTACCTTATCCATGGTTTCTGCTATACTATCAGGATACATCCCTTTTTTGGCGATAGCCAGTGCAGATTTATTGATGTCTGTTGCATATATCTTAATCATCCTGTTCTGACCGATCTTATTCAGATATTCCTTTATCAAAATCGCTAGTGAAAAAGCTTCTTCTCCCGTTGCGCAGCCCGCGACCCAGATTTTTATGGTTTCGTTATCCGGGTTTTGTGCAATAATCATGGGGATGACTACATTATCAATCACTTTAAATGCCTCGGGATCCCGGAAGAAGGATGTTACGCTAATTAAAAAATCGTTGGCCAGCAGTGTGACCTCTGAAGGTGTATTCTGTAAAAATTCGTAATAAGTGTTGGCATTGCTGAAATTGAGCTGCAGCAAACGTCTTTTTATCCTTCTTAAAATGGTAGGACGTTTATAATCTGTAAAATCAAAAGCCGAATTGGCTTTGATCAGGTTAAAGATACCTAACAGTTTATCTTCGCTGATCTGGTCATTTTCACTACCTAAAAGGATTCCCTGCATTCCGTCATTGACATAATCTTCAATGGCCTGTGGCATATCCCTGGGCTTAAGCACAAGGTCGGCGCAGCTGGTACCGATTGCTGATAATGGCATTTCGTTAAAAGTCGCCGTTTCAGGATCCTGAACAATGACTAAGCCCCCGGAATTTTTAATTGCCTGAATTCCCATCGAGCCATCATGCCCGGTCCCCGATAAGATCACACCGATGGCCTTTTCTCCGCAGTCCTCTGCCAGTGAGGAAAAGAAATGGTCAATGGTCAAATGCGGGGGAATTTTGTCTTTTTTGTCGGTCAGGATCAGGCGGCCATTTTTGACCGTCATAAATTTGGCACTGGGAATCAGGTATACCCTGTTGGTTTCTATCAGGGTATTGTCCGTTACCTCTATGATCTGCAGCTTACTGTGAGGCGCAAGTATTTGTGCCATATGGCTTTTAAAATCGGCAGAAAGGTGCTGGATTAAAATATACGAAACCGCATCAGCTGGTGTATGATCGAAAAAATTGGATATAGCTTCTATCCCACCGGCGGAAGCGCCAATGGCAATAACATACTGATTGTAGTCAATTTTAGCCATCGGTCAGGATTAACAATCCTCAAATGAATAAAGAAGGAGATTATGAGCAAATATACCATTAATAGCGCTGGAATATTCATTTAAATTCTGCAGGATTTTTCAATGCATTTTATTCGTACTTCAGGGCTTCCACGGGGTTGGCCCTGGCGGCCTTATAAGCTTGAAAACTGACCGTCAGAAGTGCAATGATTGCCGTTCCCGCTATAGAAGTCAATACGATAGGCAACGAAATGGTGGTCCTGAACTCATACCCAGGACTTTTTCCGACTGCAGCTTTGCGGCAAAGCAGAACTGGCCCACAACCAGTACCTTGCCCTGTTAAATACTTTCACAGTATCAAAAATTCTTATCCTACATCAAGGCCGGATAACGCAGAGTTCCATAATTTTGACTTATAAAAAAAGGAGAACTATAATGGAATTAGGAATAGGAATGTTTGGCGATTTGTCATTTGATCCGCAAACAGGGAAACCACGTGAAGCAGGATTGAAACTCCGCGAAATTCTGGAACAGATAAAATTAGCTGACGAGGTTGGACTTGACGTTTTTGGTCTGGGCGAACACCACAGGCCGGATTATGCGGTGTCTGCTCCTGAGATTGTGCTTGCTGCAGCGGCGAGCATTACTAAGAAAATTAAGCTGATGAGCACCGTTACCGTCCTGAGTTCGGCCGAACCGGTAAAGGTATACCAGGATTTTTCGACAATCGACCTGATATCTAACGGACGTGCTGAAATAGGAGTGGGCCGTGGCAGTTTTATAGAATCCTTTCCTTTATTTGGTTACAATTTGAGTGATTATGACCGCTTGTTTGAGGAAAAGCTGGACCTTTTGTTAAACATCAACAACAATGAAGTGGTGAACTGGGAAGGCAAATTGCGCGCACCGCTTAGAGATCAGATGGTGCTGCCCAGGGCTACCAATAACGGAAAGCTGCCGATATGGATTGCCGTAGGCGGAACGCCGCAGTCGGTGCTGCGGGCCGCGGTGCTGGGATTGCCACTGGTGGTTGCCATTATAGGCGGCATGCCTAAACAGTTCCAGCCTTTAATTGAGTTCTACAAGCAGGAATATATAAAGAATGGTCATGATGTCAGCAAAATTCAGATCGGGATCCATTCGCATAGCTTTGTAAGTGATAATGAAGCCAGTATAGATCAGTATTACTACAATTACGCGGCACAAATGGACAGGGTTGGTGCATCGCGGGGCTGGGCACCGTATGGCAGGGAGCAGTATGACGGCGGGCGTTCAAAAGAAGGCGCATTATTTATGGGCGAAGCGGCTCAGGTGACCGATAAAATTCTGTACATGCATGAGTTATTTGGCATTACCCGGTTTATTGGCCATATGGATGTAGGCGATCCGTCGCACAAAGAGATGATGAAAGCCATTGAGTTGTTTGGCACTAAAGTCGCCCCTGAAGTCAGAAAAGTGCTGTGATTTTGCACAGCTTCATCGCAATTAAGTCTTTACATTTTTACAGCATTCTTATTTTTAGCACAATTTTTTCTAAGTTTGGGTAAGTAACACACAACTATGTTTAAAATCCAGTTAATTCTAATTTATGCTTTTCTGATCCTTTTTGGATATAAGTTTAACGAAAAGATCCCAGGGTCCTCAGACCGGACTAAGAACCGCCAACCGCAGGACACGCTGCGCAATGCCTCCAGATGGCCCGGAGAGCTTAACCTGACCAATTTTGCGAGCGCTGATCTGACACCCAGTCCGGCCTGTCTGGCAGTTGCCGCTACCGGAGAAGTCTTTGTAGGGGTCGATAAGATCGGCTCACTGGGCAAAGATCCCGGCAAGGGAAGTATCGTCAAGCTTATCGACAGCAACAATGACGGGAAAGTGGACAAACACACAGAATTTGCAGCAGTAGACAATCCCCGGGGTATCATTGCCCAGGGTGATAAAGTCTATGTGCTCCATACGACCTTTTCCAAAGAAAACGGAATAGCCACAGGTATGGCGCTGGTTGTATTTGAAGACAAAAACCAGGACGGCGTTGCCGACGGCCCTTCACAGCCATTGATCGAAAACATCAGTTCCCCGAAATTTGTTCAGAGCCGTGGTACCGACCATGCCACCAATGGTTTGCGTATGGGCATCGATGGCTGGATTTATATTGCTGCCGGTGATTTCGGGTTTTACAATGCTGTAGACCGTGACGGGACCAAAATGACGCTTCATGGAGGGGGAATCGTAAGGGTAAGGCCCGATGGCAGGGAGATGGAGCTGTATACGCATGGTACGCGTAACATCTACGACGTGGCAATTGACCCGTATATGAACATCTTTACCCGTGACAATACCAATGACGGCGGCGGCTGGAACATCCGCTTTAGCCATCACATCCAGTCCGGAGAATACGGCTATCCATTGCTTTTCAAAAACTTTACAGAAGAGATCATTCCGGGCCTTGTCGATGTAGGCGGCGGATCGGGAACCGGCTCCCTTTTTATGGATGAACCGACCTGGCCTGAAAAATATAACCATGTACCTATGATGGCGGACTGGGGCAACAGCTTTCTGTATATTCACAGGGTTACCCCGGATGGTGCGAGCTTTAAACAAAAAGACGAAGAGTTCATTAAGCTGAACCAGATCACTGACCTTGATGTCGATGGTTCCGGTCGTCTTTATCTTGCGGCATGGGACGGAGCAGGGTATTCGGGAAGCCCGAGCAAAGGGTTTATTGTAAGGGCAATTCCTAAAGACTGGAAATACAAAGCCTTTCCTGATCTTAAAAAAGAATCAGTAAAAGGATTGACGAATTTGTTAAAATCAAACAGTGCGGTAGCAAGGCTTGAAGCCCAGCAAGAACTGTTGCGCCGTTCCGGCAAGGATGCGGCTAAAGCCTCATGGGGTATAGCAGCTGATGGAAGCCTGCCATTGTATGCCCGTGCGGCAGGAATTTTCACCTATGCCCAGGCAGCAGGAGAAGAGGGTATTGCCAACCTGGTCAAACTGACCTCAGATCAGAAAGTAAAAGAGTTTGCCCTGCGTGCGCTTGCCGACCGGAAAACTGCAGTTAAAACAGTGCCGCTTGATCCTTTTCTTAAGGGAATCAATGATGCAGACCAGCGTGTGCGTGCTGTGGCGATTATCGGTCTGGGCCGTTTAGGTCGTGAGGAGGCCATCTCAGCCTTGTTAAAAGTAAAAGTGCCGGCTTCATTTGTCGCTCCGGCAAAGGGTACTGAAGGACCTCATGCAACCCCTAATTCGGAGATCATACCGGCGCACCTGGCCGTACATTCATTGCTGAACCTCAACGCTGCGGATGCCTGTGTGAAAGCCATCGGAACTGAGAATTCTACCATTGCACTTTGGGCATTGCGCTACATGCACGACCAGAATGCAGTAGGCGGATTGATCGCAGCCTATAAAAAGGCAACAGACCCGGAGTTAAAAAGCCAGATCATGACCATCATATCCCGTCTTTATAAAAAAGAAGATGAATATAAAGGGCTGACCTGGTGGACGACCAGACCTGACGGGCATGGTCCATATTATGTTGCGGTGGACTGGGCAGGGTCACCGGCCATCAAAACCTTCCTGACAGAAGAATGGAGCAAGGCCAATACAGCGGGAAAACAATTCATCACTGATCTGAATGCCAAGAACCAAATGGGCATCAGTGAATTTGGGGGAGAAGAAAACCAGACAGCCAAAGAGGAAGTAAAAGTAGACCTGGAAAAGATCAAAAACAAGAAAGGACAGATCGGCGAATCTTCTATCGAAGACGTGATGCTGGCAATGGCAAAAATCAAGGGCAATCCGACTTTGGGTAAGGGAATCTTTGCTAAACAGGGATGTATCGCCTGCCATAGTCTCAATAAAGGGGAGCCTTTGAAAGGGCCATTTATGGGGCAGATCGGTTCGATCATGAACCGGGAGCACATCGCTGAGTCGATCTTAAAACCTAATGCTTCGATCTCTCAGGGCTTTTCTACCGTAATGATCAGCGCAAAAGGAGATAAAACCTATATGGGATTTGTGACTGCGGAAACCGCGGACAAAATTACGATGAGGGACATTGCCGGACAAGTGACTACAGTGAAAACTGCTGATGTACTGAGCAGAAAAGAACTGGAAACATCGATGATGCCAAGTGGCCTTGCCAACTCATTGTCTTACGAAGAATTTGCTTCACTGATCACTTTCTTGTCACAGCAAAAGAAGTAAGTATTTAACAGGTAAAATCAATACCACAAAAAAAGCAGACGGTCTTACCGTCTGCTTTTTTTGTTTTGTATAGAATATTACTTCATTGTGTGGAGCAGCAGTGCGGCAATAGCACAGCCAACCAGCGGGCCGGCTACCGGAACCCAGGCATATCCCCAGTTGTTTCCTCCTTTACCGGCTACAGGTAATATGGCATGCATGATCCGGGGACCAAGGTCTCTTGCGGGATTGATGGCATAACCGGTAGTACCGCCAAGAGATAAACCGATGACCCAAACCAGTAGCGTTACCGGTAAGGCTCCAATTGAACCTAAGCCAATGGGGATTTTATCAGAGCCCATTTTTGCATCTGTAAAATAATAGATCACAAAGATCAGCACAAAAGTACCGATGATCTCGCTGATCAGGTTGGAAACTTTATTGGGAATGGCCGGAGCCGTGCAAAAAGTCGCTTGCTTGGCTCCCTGGTCAGGCGTGCCTGCATAGAAATCTTTGTAAAGCAACCATACCAGGAAAGCACCGGCCATAGCGCCGATGAACTGCCCGGCGATATAAGTGGGGACCAGTGTCCATTCAAACCGATCTGCAAGAGCAAGACCAATGGTAACTGCAGGGTTAAGGTGGGCTCCGCTATAGGGTCCTGCAATGACAACGCCAACAAAAACGGCAAAGGCCCATGCGGTGGTAATGACCATCCAGCCGCCATTATTGCCCTTGGTGCCATTTAAAACTACGTTGGCAACTACGCCGTTGCCTAGGAGGATCATAAACATGGTGCCGATAATTTCGGCTGAAAATGGTGACATATTTAATTGAATTAGGTGTGTATGAAATTATTTTATGGTACAAGCCTTAGCTGCGTTAACAGCCCTGTTCCAGCCTTTTATCCGTTCTGCAATGTTTTCTGTATTGCCTGCATTAAAGTTCTTGTCAATTTGCCACTGACCGCTGATTTCGTCCATGCTGCTCCAGTAACCAACAGCCAGACCAGCCAGGTAGCCGGCTCCCAATGCAGTTACCTCGGTAACTTTCGGACGAATGACCGTTGTGTCCAGCAGGTCTGCCTGAAACTGCATCAGCATATCGTTTGCGGTCGCCCCGCCATCTACTCTTAATTCTTTAATGCGGTGCCCTGAATCCGCTTCCATTGCCTTTAACACTTCCATGGTCTGAAATGCAATGCTCTCAACAGCGGCTCTTGCGATGTGCGAGGCATTGGTCCCCCTGGTGATTCCGGTAATGGTTCCCCTTGCATCCTGATCCCAATGGGGAGCACCCAGTCCGGCAAAAGCAGGCACCAAATAAACACCCCCGGTATCGGGTACTTTTTGGGCAAGCACCTCTACTTCGGCAGAGGAGCTGATGATGCCCAGACCATCCCTGAGCCACTGAACGACGGCTCCGCCTATGAAAATGCTGCCTTCCAGTGCGTATTGCACTTTGCCATTGATTTTCCAGGCAATAGTGGTGACCAGATTGTTTTGTGAAATGATAGGCTTATCCCCAATGTTCATCAGCATAAAACAGCCAGTACCATAGGTGTTCTTAACCATGCCTACCTCAGTACACATTTGTCCAAAAAGTGCGGCCTGCTGATCTCCGGCAATCCCCGCAATCGGTATTTTAGCGGCAAGTACATTTCCGGTAGTTTCCCCGTAAACCTCACTCGAAGATTTTACTTCAGGGAGGATAGCGGCAGGGATGTCAAACAAGTCCAGCAACTCCTGATCCCATTCCAAAGTGTGAATGTTGTAGATCATGGTCCTGGATGCATTGGTCACATCCGTAACATGAACTCTTCCATCGGTAAGTTTCCAGATCAGCCAGGAATCTATAGTGCCAAAAGCAATTTCTCCTGCCAGGGCTTTTTCTCTTGCTCCCGGTACATTGTCCAGCATCCACCTGATCTTGGTGGCGGAGAAATAAGCATCAACGATCAGCCCTGTTTTTTCCTGTATATTTTTGGCCAGACCTTTGGCTTTAAGCTCATCGCAATAAGCAGAAGTCCTTCTGTCCTGCCAGACAATGGCATTGTGCAGTGGCTCCCCGGTCTTTCTGTCCCACAATACTGTGGTTTCCCGTTGATTGGTGATGCCTATGGCGGCGATGTCTGTTGGCGTGATTCCGGCTTTTACAATGGCTTCAGTAGCTACGCTAACCTGTGTTGACCAGATTTCAGCGGCGTTGTGCTCCACCCATCCCGGTTGCGGATAGATCTGTTCAAATTCTCTTTGAGCGATGGATACAATGGTTCCCTCTCTGTTAAATACAATTGCCCTCGAACTTGTGGTTCCCTGGTCAAAGGATAAAATATACTTACTCATAGTTTATATTTGGAGTGATGTGTAATAAAACGTAAGTATAAGCAATCGTTTTCGAAAGTAAAAGGAAACAATATGAAATTATTACGCATTATGATGTTAAATGTCTGTTTCTTATCTTGCTGTGCCAGTAAAATACGACTTATGATAAAATTAATCTGTACCATTCCTGTTGCTTTAATTTTTGCATTTTGGATCATCCCGTCGGGGGTACTGGCCCAAAGCAGTAAGCAGGGTGACTATAAACTGGTCTGGGCCGAAGAATTTAATAAAAAAGATAAACCAGATCCTGCAAACTGGAAATTTGAACAGGGCTTTGTACGAAACCAGGAACTGCAATGGTACCAAACTGACAATGCCTGGTGCGAAAATGGCGTACTGATCATTGAAGGCAGGAAAGAAACCAAGGCAAATCCGCACTTTGAAAAAGGCAGCAGGGACTGGAAAAGCAGTCCCGAAAATATTGAATACACTTCTTCAAGCATCAATACCTCTGGTCTGCATAGCTGGAAGTACGGACGCTTCGTCATGCGGGGGAAAATTGACATCAGTGCGGGCTTGTGGCCGGCCTGGTGGACGCTGGGTGTATCAAAACAATGGCCATCCAATGGAGAGATCGACATCATGGAATATTACAGGGACACCCTTCTGGCCAATATTGCAACCGGTACTGCTGAGCGCTATAAGGCCATGTGGTACAGCAAAAAAACACCCGTTGCCAAACTGGGCGGAAAGGAGTGGGCCGCAAAGTTTCACATCTGGCGCATGGACTGGACGGAAAAAGAGATTACCTTATTCGTCGATGATGAAGAATTCCTGAAAGTCAGCGTGGATAAATTGTATAACAAAGATGACAGCGGTTTCAATCCTTTCACCCAGCCGCACTATATGCTGCTGAACCTGGCTATGGGCGGGGCAAACGGGGGCGATGTGAGCAAGACCAGGTTTCCAAACCGGTTTGAAGTAGACTATGTGCGTGTTTATCAAAAATAGAATTACTGGTATCCCTTTGCCTGCAGTTTAAACAGCTCTGCATATCTGCCTTCACTTTTCAGCAATTCGCTGTGCGTGCCACTTTCCAGGATCATCCCATTATCGAGTACCAGGATCCTGTCGGCTAATCTTGCTGTGGAAAAACGGTGGGAGATCAGCACTGCAGATTTTCCTTTGGTCAGCTCAGCAAAACGCTGAAATACCTCGTATTCCGCTCTTGCATCTAAAGCGGCGGTGGGTTCGTCCAGGATCAGCACCTGTGCATCTTTCATGTAGGCCCGTGCGAGTGCCACTTTTTGCCATTCTCCGCCGGACAGTTCTACTCCGTCATTAAATCTCTTGCCCAGCCACTGGTCATATTCATTGGGCAGTTTTTTGGCCAGCGTATCTGCCAGGCTCTCCCGGGCTGCTTTTTTGATCAGCTCAATGTTATCTGCCTCACTGATTTTCCCGACTGCGATGTTTTGGGAAAAGGTCATCTGGTATTTGAGGTAATCCTGAAAAATGATGCCCAGGTTCAAACGGACGTCTTCCAGATTATACAGTTTCAGGTCTATTCCATCCAGCAGGATCCGGCCTTCTGTGGGATCATATAACCTCGCCAAAAGCTTGACCAGGGTGGTTTTTCCCGCTCCGTTTTCACCCACCAATGCCAGTTTTTCGCGCGGGTTCAGTGTAAAGTTCAAATGCCGGTTTGCCCATCTTTCCGAATTGTGGTATTGAAAGCCCACATTTTCAAAAGTAAATCCCAGTTTGATCGGGTTGGGAAAAGGAAGTGCATTGGCTTCGATTTTTATTTTGGGTTTGATCTCAAAGAATTCCAGGAAGTCATTTAAATAAATGGCTCCCTGCGATACGGATGTAAAACGGCTGAGCATGTTTTCCATAAGATTGCTCAGCTGTCTGAAGGAACCGGCCAAAAAGGTCAGACTGCCTACCGACGCCTTACCGCTGATGGTCTGATAAATGATGACCGCATAAGCAGCGTAATAACCAACAGTACCTAAAACCGACAAGAGTGTGCCCCATGCTGACCTGCGAACTGCCAGTTTGCTGTTGTCTTTATAAAATTTTCCGGACAGGGTCCTGAACCTGTTGATGATGAAATCTGATAGTCCAAATATTTTTACCTCTTTTGCTGTGGCATCGCTGGCCCCCAGATACCGCAAATAATCCAGTTCACGTCTTTCGGGTGTCTGGCTTCTTGTTAAAGCATAATTTTTACTGTTAAAATAGGATTCTCCTAAGAAAGAAGGGATGATTGCCGCCAGTAAAAGCAGGATCAGCCATGGATTGAAGGCGAAGAGGCCGGTGACCAGGAAACCCATAGAAATGAAGTCCTGTACCTGGCTCATGACCTGGGACAATAAAATGCTCCGTCCGACGGTCTGCTGCCTTGCCCGCTCCAGTTTGTCGTAAAAAACAGAATCTTCAAACTGCTCCAGGTCAAGCGTGGCTGCGTGGCGCATGATCTGCATGGAAGTATGGTTTGAAAAAAGATCGCCCAGCAGGCTGTCCAGCAAATTGATGAGACGGTTCAGTCCGTCGGTAACCACAGCGAGACCGAATTCCAGTGCCACCAGTTCCCATAACAGCTGCTGATCGCCGCCGGCACCCTGATGGGTCAGGTGCACAACTTCATCAATGATCAGTTTCCCCACATAGAGCAGGGTGACCGGCATAGCAGAACGGAGAATGCGCAGGAGAAAACTAAAGGTCGTCTTTTGCGGGCTACTTTGCCATACCAGCTTAAAAAGCGCCGGAAGATTACTTAAAGCTGAGATGCGCGCTCTAAATGAAATGTCATCGTTAGGAATCGTATTGATGTTCCTTTGTTTCGCCATGTTCGTAAAGTTAAAAAACTTTGGTAGTGTTGATCGAATTTATAAATCATCTGTCAGGGCGCATTGCCGGTGTGAACTATCATCAGATAAATTAAACATACGACGAGACGCAACCTCAACACAAAAACAAACGTAAAGTGTTATAGGAGCAGGGACTAGACATCAGAATTCCTGTGTATTATTGATCTGACATGAGGGCTAACGCGTTTCCTTTCTGCACGGCTGCTTTTTCAAACGATAAGGTGGCAAATCCTGCCCGCTGGCTGGAACAGCGGCATGATGACCGCGTAAGTCGGCTGCCTTCTGTTGCTGTTTTGTATAAGGACTATGCGCCGGCGCTAATGCGACTCATTTTAAAAATTGTAAAACGCGATGAAATAGCCCAGGATGTATTGCAGGAAACCTTTGTCAAAATCTGGAAATCTTCCCTTAAATATGAGGAAGTTAAGGGAAGACCATACACCTGGATGGCAAGAATGGCTACAAATACTGCGATTGACCACCTCAGGCTTAAGGGCGAGATCAGGAGTACTCAAAATAAAGAGCTGGCAATCGTTTTTGAAGGAACGGAAACTAAATTGATGTATCATTTTAACCCGGATACAATCGGTCTCAGGGAATTGACCGAATCCCTTACTGAATCACAAAAGCTGGTCCTTGACAGAGTTTATTTCAAGGGCTATACCCACGTGGAAGCAGCAGATGAATTGGGAATGTCACTTGGAACTGTTAAATCCAGGGTTAAATCCGCATTGCTTGCACTTAGGAAAATGTTTGTAGCTGCTTAATTGACAGCAGGATCTAAATCTTACCTGTTTTCGTTTTGATACCCTTTTGCTTCCTTATCTTCATAACCTTCCCTCAACCCTTGCATAGGGGTTGCATAACCCTTGATAGGCCCAAATGACCTTTCAAGCATTACTTTACCATTTTAAAACCATCTGAATATTGGCTTAAGAAGATAGTATCAATAAGGGAGCAGCAGCCTTGCACAAACAGAGCTTGACGTGTACAGCCCCTTAATTTGTCGTACTGGCACCTGTTTTGTCTTAATTAGGATACCCATATTTGTATAGACGAATGTTTATTTAATCATTAAATCCTAAAGCCATGAAAAAGAAAGAATTCAGAATCACCATTGATGCTCCCCGTGAAAGAGTATGGAATGTAATTATCGGTGAAGATACCTATCCAATCTGGACTGCTGTCTTTGCAGAAGGTTCAAATGTAGAGACCGATTGGAAGAAAGGAAGCCGGGCAATATTCGGAGATGGAAAAGGCTCAGGTATGGTAGCCGAAATTGCGGAGAATATCCCGTATGAGTTTTTGTCGATCAGACATCTCGGTGAAATCATAAATGGCAAAGAAGATACGACCAGTGACAGGGTCAAAGAATGGGCCGGATCCACTGAAAACTATACGCTGACAGAAAAAGACGGTAAGACCGAATGGCTGACAGAGCTGGATATTACAGAAGAATTTGCAGATTATTTTGATAAGACCTGGCCACGGTCTATGGAAATAGTTAAGGAACTTGCAGAGAAAAAGTAAACCTGTTTTTTTATCTTAGTACGGAAAAAAACCTGAGATGAAAAAAGCCTTGCTGTTGCTTTACCTGTTGTTTTGTACGCTTGTGCTGGGTGCACAATCTATACATGTCCTTTTCGAAACCGGCAAAGGCAATATTAAGGTGATGCTGTATGACGAAACCCCAAAGCACAGGGATATGTTTCTGAAGGCTGTAAAAAAGGGAGTTTATAAAAATGCGGAGTTCAACCGGGTCATCAAAGATTTTGTGAGCCAGGGCGGAGAACTCGATGAGACCATTCTGAACAGGGAAAAACGGCATCCGGAACTGGGTGTGAAGCGCTTCCCTGCAGAGTTGAAACCAACACTTTTCCATAAAAAAGGAGCTCTGGGTGCCGGGAGGGATGACAATCCGGACAAGAGCTCCTATTTTTCCCAGATCTACCTGGTAGCCGGTAAAGTACAGACAGATGCGCAGCTGGATGCAGCCGAAAAGAAAAAGAACAGGAAGATTCCGGCAGCGCAGCGCGAAGTATATAAGACCATAGGTGGCATTCCTTATCTGGACCAGGACTATACCATATTCGGCGAGATCGTGGAAGGGATGGAGGTTGCCGATGCCATCAATTCAGTGGCCGCCAACAAGGACGATGTGCCATTGACACCGGTAATATTCAATGTCAAAGTGATCAGGAAATAGTGTTCAGAGGTCTTTTCTGAATTCTTTCCTGTATTTTAAAGGGCTTAGTTTCATTTTCCTTTTGAATAGTTTATAGAAATGGGAGAGATCTCCAAATCCGTTATCAAAACAAATGTCGGAGATGGACCTGTCGGAATAAATGAGCTGTTGTATGGCATAATTGACCCGGTAGTCGGTAACTGTTTCTATGAAGGTCTTTTTGGTCGTCTTTTTATAATATTTGCAAAAAGCATTTGGGGTCATGCTGACCAGTGCCGCGGCTTCATCCAGCAAGATCTCGTTCTTATAGTTGTCTATAATATAGCCAAGCACGGTATTGATCCTTTCCGATCTGGCGCCGGAAGCCTGGGAACTCAGGCCCTGCTGATCCAGCAGTGTATAGTCTTTTGATGTGGCCAGCGCATAAAGTATATCCAGAAGACCCAATAATCTTTTAAAGGAATTTTCTTCAAGTGTCAGCGCGAGCATCCGTTCGTGGATGGCTCCTGCTGTTTTCCCGGTGAACTGAATGCCGTGCATGCTTTTTTGAAGGAGGTGGGCAATCAGTGAAAGTTCAGGTTTGCCCAGGAAATCATTGCCCAGGAAATCGGGAGCAAACTGGATCACCACAGCTGACACGTTATCGTCCTCCGCTGTTAATGGTTCGTTTTTCCAGCAATGCGGCAAATTGGAACCGAGCAACACCAAGTCGCTATCATCGTATGCTGCCATATGATTGCCTACATACCGGTTACCTTTGCCTTTTACAATCAGGGTAAGTTCATATTCCGGATGAAAGTGATATGGTGCTGTAAATTCGCTGAATTGGCGAAGCAAAAAAGAATGGGTGGTGTAGGGATTGAGTGCCTCGAATGATGCTTTTGCCATGCTGATTAGTTCATATTTTCATAAAGTTAATCCTTGTGGCTGATAAATGGATAAAAAAAGCCATTAAAATACCAATTTCTTCCTTTTGAGAATTGCCTTTTAATCCTTATTTCGCTTAACCGATTATAAACCCTAAACGTTTAGCTATGTCAACAATCAAATTACCTGAACTGAACACACGTTATCCAATCACTCCAGCACAATGTGCGGCATTCCGTGAAAATGGTCATATACTCACCCCCGGTGTACTTGATGCGGAAGAAATGATGATTTATCGCGAAGTGATCAACACGGCTGCCCGGCAATTCAACACCGAAAAGCGGGATCTGGAGGAACGGGACACCTATGGAAAAGCTTTTTTGCAGGTCATGAATTTATGGGAGGTAGACGAAGCGGTAAAGCAATATACGCTGGCGAAACGGATGGGCGGTATCGCCGCTGATCTGCTTGGTGTGGAGAATGTCCGGATCTACCATGATCAGGCTTTATTTAAGGAACCTTACGGAGGTCCGACTCCATGGCACCAGGACCAGTATTACTGGCCGCTGGATACTGCCAATACAGTAACCATGTGGATGCCTTTGGTGGATATCGATGTGGACATGGGGATGCTGACCTTTGCCACAGGATCTCATAAAAAAGGGGTGGTATTTGACTATGAAATATCTGATGAGTCTGAACAGGAATATGAAAGCTATGTGAAGGGAAACAATTTCCCGATAGCTCGTTCTGCTACGATGAAGGCAGGTGATGCCACCTGGCATTATGGCAATACCATTCACAGTGCCCCGGGCAATAAATCCGGTGTGATGCGGGAGGTAATGACCGTCATTTATATGGCTGACGGCGCAAATGTGGCCGATCCTAAAAATACCTGGCAGGTAAATGACCGCGAACGCTGGCTGATGAATACGCCGGTTGGAGAACCTGCGGCTTCGGCAATTAATCCGCTGGTGCTTTAAATGCTCAATTAAAATCCTATATTTGCTGCCTCGAATTAGATTTGGATCCTGGTCAGATGACACAGGATCTTTTACACTTAAAGATAACCCGAATGCTGAATTTTGTTCTCTTTGGCCCACCGGGTGCAGGCAAAGGCACCCAATCAGAGAAATTGATTGATAAGTATCAATTGGTTCACATATCAACCGGCGACCTTTTCAGGGCCCATATCAAAAATCAATCTCCATTGGGTCAAAAAGTAAGTGCTTTAATTGCTGAGGGACAATTGGTACCTGATGGAATAACCATTGAGATGCTGGAAGAAGAAGTGGATAAGAACCCGCAGGCTAAAGGTTTTATCTTTGACGGATTTCCAAGGACTGTACCTCAGGCTGAGGCGCTGGATGAATTCCTGGAAGGCAAAGGTACTTCGATAGCCGGTGTAATTGCACTGGATGTCGATCAGGATGAACTGACCAAGCGGATTGCCCAGCGTCAGCTGGAAACAGGCCGCATGGACGATCAGGCAGATAAGCTGCAAAAAAGAATTGAGGAATATTTTAGCAAAACTGTTCATGTTTTGCCATACTATGAAGGTCAGGGCAAGTTGAGTAAGGTAAACGGTATCGGTAAGATAGAAGATATTTTTACTGATCTGTGTGCTGTTGTAGACCAGTACTAATCAGATTATGTCGCAGGGTTCAAATTTTGTTGATTATGTTAAAATTTGCTGCCGCTCCGGTAAAGGAGGGGCAGGATCGGCGCATTTGCACCGTGACATCAGGACTGCTACAGGCGGCCCTGACGGTGGTGATGGCGGCAGGGGCGGACACATTATCCTGAGGGGTAATGCGCAGTTCTGGACCTTACTGCATCTGAAATACCGCAAGCACATTATAGCGCCGGACGGCCTGCCGGGTTCCAGCGGAACCTCTACCGGTAAGTCAGGTAAAGATGAGATCCTGGATGTGCCTTTGGGCACCATTGCAAAGGACGCTGAAACAGGCAATGTCCTGTTTGAAATCACTAAGGATGGGGAAACGAAGATACTGACTCCTGGCGGCAGGGGCGGGCTGGGCAACTGGCATTTTAAAACTCCAACATTGCAGACACCACGATTTGCGCAGCCGGGTGAGCTGGGTAAGGAAGAATGGATGGTGCTGGAATTAAAAGTACTTGCTGATGTCGGGCTGGTCGGTTTTCCAAATGCCGGTAAATCCACATTGCTGTCTGTACTTTCTGCCGCGAAACCCGAAATCGCTGATTATCCTTTCACTACGTTAGTTCCTAACCTGGGCATTGTTTCCTATCGCGACAGCAAGTCGTTTGTAATGGCCGACATTCCGGGAATTATTGAGGGCGCCTCTAAGGGCAAAGGATTAGGATTCAGGTTTTTGAGGCATATAGAGCGCAATTCTGTACTGCTGTTTATGGTACCTGCGGATACCCACCGGAGTGTTACTGAAGAATACGAAATATTGAAGGCTGAGCTGAAAGATTACAACTCCGAGCTTATGCAGAAACCGCATTTACTGGCCATTACCAAATCTGATCTGCTGGATGAGGAACTGGTGGCTGAAATGAAAAAAGAGCTTCCTGCAAATATCCCGTCCATCTTTATTTCATCTGTTGCCCAAAAGGGCATGGTCGAACTCAAAGATATGCTGTGGTTAGCGATTAACGCGCCAGTTTAAGGCTGTACGTCTTCGATGCGGTTGTAAAAATAAGTATTTACTGTTTTTGCACACATCTCATATCCTTTGCTATTCAAATAGCTGTCTATCTCTGAACCCGTCATTTTTTTGAGGGTCAGGTAGTTTTCAATTAAGACAATGTCTGGTTTGTATTTTGACCAGTTATTTGATTTCAGGATTTGAAAATCAAGCCCTTCTGCATCAATGGTTAAAAAATCTATCACCTGACCATCGGGCAGATACTGATCCAGTATCGCTTCGAGTGTGTTGGTTTCTATACGGATGACCTCCTTAATGAAATATCCTTCCACCTGGCTGTGCTCAACGGCGACTTCTTTGGATAAAGTATTTAATGCGGGCTCGTTAAATATGTAATAATCCAATAATCCGGCATGGTCAGCTATTGGAATTTCCAGATTGATATCTAAGGGCCGGATTTCTTTAAACAGTTTCATGCTCCCCGGCATCGCGTCGATGTTGATTCCTTTCCAGCCCGCTTGGTAGAACTTATAGGTATTTGAAAAGCGCTGCGGATGAAGTGCGCCTACATCAACAAAAAAACCATATTTCTTATCTTCAAAAATTCTGCTGAGAATTAAATCCTCGCCTTCCTGGGAATAGGAAATGTTCAGGTAATCTGAATTGTGTTTTTTGTGATCCTGAATGTTTTTTAAAATTCTTCTTAAGCCCATGGAACAGATTTACAATGTCTTTTTTTCCTGGCTCAATACTCTGTAGGTAATGAAAATGCTCATCAGCATGCATGCCGCGCCGATCAGAAAATGTATTCCCGGCAGGTAAAACGGGGCCTTATCAGAGGTGAAATATGCAAATGTGCTGTTCATGATCAGCGGGCCTATGATTGTGGTGAGGCTCATCAAACTCGTGAGTGCGCCCTGCAGTTCGCCCTGTTGATTTGAAGGGACATGTCCGGATATAATGGACTGCAGCGAAGGGCCACATATACCACCCAGGCAATAGGGGATCAAAAATGCAAACATCATCCAGCCTTCGGTGGCGAATGCAAACAGGATTAAGCCAAGTGCATATAGGGACAGACCTAAATAAATACTTTTTTCATTTCCGATTTTCGGGTTGATGACCCGGGTCAGCCCTGCCTGCACGGCACCCACCAGTACGCCGACAACCGCAAGGGAAATGCCGACCATTTTCTCACTCCAGTTAAAGCGGTAGATCGTAAAGAAATTCCAGTTGCCTTGTACGGCCTGTGCCCCAAGATAGATCAGGAAAAAACCAAGGGCAAGCCCGCCGATTTCCGGGTGACGGGTCAGGAATTTGAGGGAACCAAAGGGATTTGCACGCTTCCATTCGAATGACCGGCGATTTTCTTTGCTTAAAGACTCGGGTAAAAAGAAATATCCGAAAATGCAGTTGAGCAGACAAAGTGCAGCAGCAGCATAAAAGGGTGCCCTGATGCCCCAGGTAGCAAGTAATGCACCCAGCGCGGGACCGAGTACGAAGCCAAGCCCGAAAGCTGCGCCGATCAATCCAAAGTTTTTGGCCCTGGTTGTTTCGTCCGTGCTGACATCGGCGATGTAGGCTGTTGCTGTCGTAAAACTGGCGCCGGTAATGCCGGCAATAATTCTTCCTATAAACAGCCAGCCGTAGGTTGGGGCCAGGGCCAGTATGATGTAATCAATCCCAAAACCGAGCAGCGAGGACAGCAATACCGGCCTGCGGCCAAATTTATCACTCAGATTTCCGATCACCGACGAAAACAGGAACTGGGTGATCGCAAAGACAGAAAGCAACAGGGCACCGTAGGTGCTGGCCTGGTTGACGGGTATGCCTTTTAACTGGGCGATCAGGTCTGCCATTACGGGAATGATCAGGCCCCAGCCCATTACGTCGATGAGTAGAGTGATAAAGATGAAGCCTAACGCGGCTTTACGGGGAGCTGCCATATAAAAAATAAAATGTTTACCGGAACGCAAGGTAAAACTTTTGCTTTACCTTCTGAAATTTTAATATCGCTTGCGTTTTACCCGGGCCGGATTGCCCCGATAAATGGCATTTGATGCCAAATCGGTCGTGGCTACTGAGCCGGCGATCAAAACAGACCCGGTTCCTGCCCGTACGCCGGGTCCTACTGTCGAGTTGGCGCATATCCAGGCACCGTTTTCAATAAGAATGGGTTTTGTGATGAGGTCGAATTCCGGCGATCGGTAATCATGGTTGCCGGTTAAAAGCATGGCTCGCTGAGAGATGCAGACGTGAGCTCCTATATGAACATGATTGAGGTTCTCTATGTAGCAATCGGCTAGCCAGGAATGGTCTCCAATGGTTAGTTTCCAGGGGTATTTTATATAGATATGGGGTTTGATCCTTACATTTTTTCCTATTTGAGCGCCAAAGCACCTCAACAGGATAACCAGTAAACTGCTAAATGGAATCACGCCGCTGCGGAATAGCAATAAACTGATCAAATACCAGGACGCCTGTTTAAATATGGAGGCCCCTGTTTGAAAGTCTTTCTTATCAAAATTCTTTTTTAGCCGGGTGGTGTGCATGGTGGTTTGTCCAGGTATAAACAGAAATGGC
>NZ_DATHGC010000105.1:0-9725 GCF_035317785.1 Pedobacter sp.
GCATAGCCAGGCAAAAAAAGAAAGCTTTTTTGAAAGCCTTAACAGGCATGTAGGCGCAAAAATCGGGCTGCAGCTTTCGGGCCGTGACCTGGTAGAGAAAATTCATCTGTATGTATGGTTAATTTTTGTGTGTCTTTTTAAGCAGGTTACTTTTTGATGGTGTATTTCCCCCAGAAATCTGTCGGACTGATCATGGCCTGAAAATCAAAATTTCCGCCACCAGGACCACGGCCACCTCCACCGCCAGGGCCTCTGCCGCCTCCGCCGCCGCCAGGACCACGGCCGCCACCGCCACCAAAACCACCTCCGTCTAATCCAGGCAGCTGCAAGCCGTTTAGTTTAATGTTATATGCAAATTCTTTAGGTACATCTTTAGATATGCCAAGGGCGTCTAAAGGGATTTGCAGTTCGTAAAAGAAAGCATTGTCTTTATCTATATTTGCAAATGCTTTGATACTGTACTCATTGTAAATCGAGATCAGTGTATCAGTCGTATTTTTAAACCCTTTGATCTTAATTTCTTTAGCTTGTGCAAGCTGAGTTTTTTGCATAGCGGCCATCATAGAGTCTCTTTCCTTTGCACTTGGCTGCGCACCACCGCCACCGAAACCGCCGATCCTTCTCATGCCGCCACCACCCGGACCTCTGCCTGTTCTGTGGATAACAGGGTAGGTCAAAGTAATGCTCTCTTTTTCCTTCTTCTTGCCATCCGCATTTACCGACAGCGTAATTCCTCCGGCCATTATTTTTGAATTATTAGGTACATCAGTAGATTTGATGACGAGATAAAGGTTCTTATCATCGTTGCTCATGATGTAGGAGATTGAAGTACGTTTATTTACTGAAAAATCAGCATCCTTCCATTCAAAATTCTTTCCGTCAATTTTAATCGCGTGCGGGGCGAGTATACTCACCTCCTGCAATTCATTAACCTTTTGGGCATTTGCTGTCAAACTAAGAGCCGCAATGCCTAATGTACTTACCGTAATTTTAAAGAATCCCTTTTTCATATTTAGTGAAAATATTTGCTTTTAGTCTCGTTTGGTAATATGACTTATCAAACTTGTTTAGGTTTAATCCTCATCACAAGTTTCATTTTACGAACGAGGCTGCGAATTAACCACAAAATTTAGCTTTCTAAACTTTATGAGTTTAATTTGTTACAAGGAAGGCGGCAAAAAGCAGAAATCGCATATATTTTTTCCCATTTTCTGAATAATTAACTGTGTAACATCATTTAATTTGTTACAAATTACTCCAGTGTATCAGTGACTTTCAGGGCTATCCTTCCTCACCTGAAAAATATAGATCAGGTAAACCAGCGCAGGTAAAATAAATACACTTCCTATGAGCAGTGCAAAGGCCAGCGACTCGATGGCTTTAGCCTGGCCCTGGTGGCCGAGCAGGGAAAGGTTCTGCCCGTTTTTCAACAGAACAATATCTGGAAAATGAGTATAGGTGGCAGCAAACAGGATCATGGTGATCTGAAATCCGGCCAGCAGCCGCAATAGGATTGGCTTGTCCCGGTTCAGTGCCATAAACATGATCACAAGTGATATGCCGGCTGCAATAATGGCTATCAGTCCGGGGGTATCACCGAAGATCCAGTCCGTTAACGGGATATGTTCCAGATAGGCCGCCAGGAACACCAGTGCTCCGGAAAACATGACCACATAGATGGTTCGCCTGGCCTTTCTTATAAAATGCAGCCTGTTTTGCTCAGAATCTGTTTGACCAATAATGAAGATCGTAGCCAAAAAACCGCATATGCTCACAGTAAAGACACCCACTGAAATTGAAAACCAGTTTAGCCAGCTGTAGATATATGCCGATAAGAAATCCTTTGCCTGCAAGTCAATTTGTCCTGAAACTGAACTGGCAGCTATTATCCCCAGAAAAAAAGGTGTAATCAGGCTGGAATACATAAATATGGGGGTATATACCTTTTGCATATCGTCTTTAACAGCATCATAGTTTCTAAATACGAAGGCTGTTCCCCTGGCAATAATACCCAGCAGCATACACACCAGCGGGATGTGCAGGTAGATAGAAACCGTGGTATATATTTTTGGGAAACCAACAAATAAGATCACAATAGCGATGATCAGCCACATGTGGTTTGCTTCCCATATCGGGCCTATCGCATTGTACATGGTTTTACGTGTCTTAGCCTGGTTGGCCTTTGAAGTAAACAGCTCAATGATCCCAGCACCAAAATCTGCGCCTCCAAGCAGGATATAAAGTAAGATAGAAGTCCAGAGAAATACAATTACAACGTAGATCATGGCTTAGGAATTAGGTTGTTTTAAGGATGAATCGTACAATTTTCCCACCATCGTGATCTGCCTGTATAGCAAAAATGTAACTATAATGGCCAGGGAGATGTATACAGCAGTAAACAAGTAAAATGAATAAACTATACCCGGCATTGGGGTCACCGCATCAGCAGTACGCATTACTCCATAAATGATCCAGGGCTGCCGGCCGACTTCAGTGACCGTCCAGCCTGCCTCAAGCGCTATAAATCCGATCGGAGTCGCTGCGATAAAGAGCTTCAGCAGCCATTTGCTCTTGAGCCATTGTTTTTTATTAAATAATGCGATAAAGTATAAGATAGCGATCAGTACCATCACCATCCCCAGCCCCACCATAATCTGAAAAGCATAATGGGTCACGGCGACCGGCGGTTGTTCATTTTCAGGAATCTGATCTAAACCTTTCACCTCTTTATTGAAGTCACCTGTAGCCATAAAACTCAGCAGTCCAGGTATTTTAATGGCATAGTCAACCCTTTTGTTTGCGGTATCAGGTATTCCTCCTATGATCAGGGCAGCGTTCTTTTCTGTATGAAAATGCGCCTCCATAGCCGCCAGCTTTGCAGGCTGCCTCTGGGCAACATCCTTTGCAGATATATCGCCGCTGATTGGCTGCAGGCAAGCTGCAACTGTCCCGAACACGGCCGCTATTTTAAAAGCCTTGCTGTGAAAAATTACATTTCTTCCCCTCAATATCATTAATGCATGAACTCCTGCGACTGCAAACCCGGTAGAGACAAATGCCGCCAGGGACATGTGAAGTGACTGCGAAAACCAGGCATCGTTAAACATAGCTGCTATTGGATCGATATTCAGGTATTTGCCGTCCAGATATTCAAATCCGGATGGACTGTTCATCCAGGCATTTGCTGCAACAACTAATATCCCTGATAACAATCCGCTGATGCCTACAATGACACCCGTGACCCAGTGAAACCAGACATTCAGTTTACCCCAGCCATACATATAAAATCCAAGCGCTATGGCTTCTATAAAAAATGCCGTTCCCTCCAGAGAAAACGGCATTCCAAATATCGGGCCTGCGTGCTCCATAAATGTCGGCCAGAGCAACCCCAGTTCAAAGGAGAGTACCGTACCTGAAACTGCTCCTGTGGCGAAAAAAATAGCCACTCCCTTGCTCCATGCTTTCGTTACATCTTTATAAACCGCTTTCTTCGTCTTAAGCCAATAAAAATGAGCAACAGACATAAAAAAGGGCATGACCATGCCTATACAAGCAAATACGATGTGAAAGCCAAGGGAAAAGGCCATTTGAAGGCGGGCAGCTAAGAAATCATCCATAGAAGGGTAAGATTGGAGTTACAAAAATAAACAAAATGATTAAAATATCTTGTTTAGTTGCACCAGTTGTATATAAGTTTACCCGAACTAATTTATTTATCATAAAAAAGGTATTTACTATGAAATCGACTTTGAGACTTTTGCTTGCCGGGCATTTTTTATTTTTTATGGCCTGTAAAAAAATCTCTTCTAAAAAAAGAGAAGAAACAGCCCCTCCCACCGAACAACCTGTAAAAAGACTTGTACCATTAAAGTTTGAGTCTGATCAGTTGCAGATCACTCTTAAATATCAGGAGAACACCGCGAACCTGATTGAAATAGCGGGGTCCGATGGCTACACTATGACCATCACCTATAAAAACCAACAGCCTTACGAAATAAAAAAAATGAAGAATAACAAGCCCTTTCAGCTGATTGATTATGTAAAAGACAGGGAAGGACTTCCCAAAGCAAGGTCTTTTGATGAAAACGGAGCAGTATTCACTCCAACAGGTTATTACATACTCGATTATGATCAGAACCAGCTGCTCGTTAAGATCAGATTTTATAAGGATAATGGAGAACTTTTCCGCGAATCAACCCTGTCGTACTCATTGGGAAATGTAACTACCCAGATCCAGTCAAATTACCCGGGCGGATCAAAAAACCTGCACTACACTTACGATCTTAAAAATGGAATATTTAAACACCTAAAATATCCGGAAAGATTGCTTTTGGAAACCAGGTATCCATTCTTTAGCGCTGGTCAAAATAACATACTGAGCAGCACCGGAACTGAAACTCTACAGGAAAAAATAACCTATAACCATGAATACAATGAGGATGGTTATCCTTCACAAATCATGATCACAGATCACAACATGAAGCAAAATTTTAAAGTGACTTATATGGAGCTTAAGCAGTAACTATTTTTTTAACAATACTCCAGCTTTAAAAACATTGTCTGCAGCCTGCAGGATCTTGATTTTCAGTTTAGGATTATAATTGGGGTTTTGTTTTAAAAAGTCCCTGATGACCTGGGCTGCATCAGCGCTTTGATAATAACTGAAGGTAGCTTGCAGCCAGTTCTGAGGAAAAAAAATGTCACCGGTTGTTTGTATTTCAGTAAGTAATCTAAGGCTTTCAGGAAGATATTTAATGGAAGTCGCCTGTCTCAAAGGATGATGCAGATAGTATAGGGCAGCGGCTACATTAGACTCTTTTTCTCTGTTGGATTTTTGCATGAGGCTTTTGAAAAAATCATCCCTAATGGCTTCACTTGCTGAAATAGCCGGCACTATAAATTCAAATCGTTTTCTCCGGTCTGCGTTTGTAATTCTTGCCAGCTGTTTTTTTAGTATTTCGGTATCTTTATCTGATCTTAAGGCTAAAGAGAAAGCCAGCGAGGTGTAATCGTCTTCTGTCAATTTTATTCCCTGGGGGGCTTTTTGCCGAGCCCATACCTCGTAAAGCCTATTCCTTCCATTCTCAGACAAAAACACATCCTGAAAGGCCTTAAATAACAGTTTTTTATTATTGGGCAGGCTTTGATACTTCATTGCCTCCCAAAGTAATTCCTCCAGTTGTGCAGATCCCGTTTTTCGTTCTTTCGGGGTAATAAACTCCCAATAAACATTCGCCAGGTAGCCGGTTAGCAGTTTAATATTCAGCTCTTCTTCTTCTTTCTTTAAGCCAGCGGTAAATAAATCCATCAGCTGCCCCGGTGTCACAGATCGTCCGTTGAGCATATTTTCGTACAGAGAGATATAGGCGGACGCCCTGTTGAGTGGGTCGGCAATATGATAAAGCCCGGGAAGCATTTTTCCATCTACCGGCCATAGTCCATAACCTTGCCCTGAAGAGTTGAATTGAAGGAACAGCGGAACATCCATACCCTCTGCTTCCTTTATATCGGTCTTATCAGTATTCAGGTTTATGCTGAGCTCTTTGCTATGATCGGCATAATAAAATTTTACTTCGAACAGCTGCGGCCAAACCCGGTCATCACCGTATTCAGGCTTCTGCCTGACCGTAAATTTACTGATCTTATTGTTCTTCTTCTCCAGTTCATAATCTATGACAGGCCTCCCGGTATCGTTTACCCATACCTTATTCCATTTCTGCAGATCAGCATCCGAGTATTTATCTAAAATGCCGATCAGATCCGGCCAGGAAGCATTACCATTGGCAAACTTAAGCAGGTATTCTCTCACGCCCTGCTGAAACCTATCCTTACCCATCAGTCTTTCCAGCTGCCGCATCATGACCGGTGCCTTGTGGTAGATGATGTTTCCATACAATGTGCCGGCGTCTTTCAGATTATCAAGGTCCTGTCTTATTGGATTGGAACCCTGAGTACGATCTATTCCATAGGCTGCCGGGAAATGGTCCACTAAAAATTTCAGGTCAAAAACAGCCTTACCTGTAAGCGCTTCCATGCTTTTATCTGCCATGAAATTGGCAAATACCTCTTTCATCCAAACATCAGTAAACCAGTTCATGGTGACCAGGTCTCCGAACCACATGTGCGCCGTCTCATGGGCAATGACATTACTCCTGGCATCGAGCTGATCCTTGGTTGCACCCGCATCCAAAAACATTGCTGATGCCTTATACTGGATCGCACCCGGATGCTCCATACCGCCAAACTGAAAATCTGGTATAGCTACAAATCCAAACTTCTGAAAAGGATAAGGGATCTTTGTCCACTCTTCCAGGAATTTTAATGAAGAGGCGTGGGTAGCAAATGCTTCCTTTATGCTTTGTTTTATTTTTGCGGTATCTGTTTCCCGGTATAAATACTCTGCTTCTCCTTTTGCCAGATGCCCGGTAGCCTTTTCAAATTTACCTGCTGCAAAAGCAAACAGATAGGTGCTGATGGTGTCCGAAGTGTTATAATAAACTGCTTTTCTGTCACCAGTCACTACAGAATCCCTCAAGCTCGCATTGGCAATGCTTTTCCAGCTGGCCGGCAACTTCAGCGTCAGCGTATAGGTGGCTTTGAGGTCAGGCTGGTCAAAACAGGGAAAAACAGTTCTGGCCCGATCCGGAACGAACAGCGTGTAGAGGTAGTCTTCGTTTCTGTTCAGCGCCCCCTCGCCGGCTTCAAAACTAAGTTCAACTTTATTTTTTCCTGACACTAAATATTCCGTATCAATGATCAAATGTTCCGCTTCATACTTCACTGCTGCAGTTTTATCATTAACCCTGAGAGACTTTATTTTTGCAGCATTTTCTCTGAAATCTAACTGCAGCGGGTACTGATTAACATTTAATTGAAAACTAATCACTTCCAGTGCCTCAATTTTATCCTTTCTCAGCCTGGGAATGTCCAGCTCCAGCTTGTAACTAATGTCCTTTATCACCGTTTTGCGGTATTCTGCCAGTTGGCGGGAAACCCCTGATTCTATTTTAGGACCAGGAATAACTGCTATTTCATGGTAAATCATTCCTTTTTTTACACTATTACAAGAGAACAGGCACAAAAGAAACCCTACTAAACAATTGTTAAGCTTAACCATAAGGCGAAAATAGGTAATGATTTTCTAATTCATTCCTCAAGTTTGCCCGAGGTGCACAAAATTTTAACCAACTAATCCTCATTAAGCTTATTTTAGCAGAAACAAAACTCAAAATAAATAATTCATATGAAAACTACATTAAAGACACTACTGCTTGCAGCACTGGCAGTAGGTTTGCAGTGCGACCTTCAGGCGCAAAGCCTGAAAATGCCACAGGCAAGCAGCTCACAAACACTTACTCAGGCCTTCGGACTAGGCACGGTCACTATTAGCTATTCTCGTCCAAATGTCAAAGGACGTAAGATCTTTGGCGGACTGGAGCCCTATGATGCGGTATGGCGCACGGGAGCAAACTCGGCAACGACAATTGCATTTACCGAAGCCGTAAAGATTGAAGGTAAGGATTTAGCCGCCGGAGAATATGGATTGTTTACCATTCCGGGTCAAAATGAATGGACGATCATCATCAATAAAGGCGCCAAGCAATGGGGAGCCTATGAGTACAAAGAAAGCGATGATGTGCTGCGGGTTAAAGTAAAAGCCACAAAACTCAAAGATAAAGTGGAGACTTTTACCATTCAGCTGGCTGATGTATACCCTACCAGCGCCAGGCTGCTATTGACCTGGGAAAATACAACAGCATCTGTTGGCCTGAGTACTGATGTGGATACTAAAGTAATGGCCGGTATAGATGAGGCTATGAAAGGGGAGAAAAAACCGTATTTTCAGGCTGCACAATATTACCTGGAGAACGGAAAAGACCTGAGCAAAGCATTAGAATGGATGAATATTGCAGACGCTGACAACACAAAAGCGCCATGGGTTAAATTATGGAAGGGCCGTGTTCAGCTGAAAATGGGTGATAAAAATGCAGCTGCAAAAACTGCGGAAGAAGGTCTGAAGATTGCTACCGAGATCAAAAACCCTGAGTACATCAGGTTAAATGGTGCATTACTGGCAGAAGCAAAGAAATAAGATTAAAAATTTATGATAAAATCCCTGGGGCTACGAAAGGCCTCGGGGATTTTTTTTATGTTTTATAAAAGTCTGAATAATCAGAGAAAAAAATATCACCAGCATACATCCGATGACATTCAGCCATAAATAAGCCACCACTTCATTCCAGCCTAACAGCGTTACCACAATCTCCGTGAGGACGGCACCAAAAAAAACCGCCCTGCCGTTGACAGACTTTACATAAAATGCTACCAGGAAAACACCAAGTATTGTCCCATAAATATATGACCCAAGTATATTTACCGCCTCCAGTAAATTGCCGATCTTACTTGCATACAAGGCCATAACAATACAAACTATGCCCCAAAACACCGTTGCCAGCCTGGAAACCTGCAGATATTCATGATCGGAAGCATCTTTTTTAATCAGCCTTTTATAGATGTCGATCACCGTTGTAGAAGCCAGGGAATTCAGTGCACTTGCTGTTGACCCCATAGAAGCGAGGAAAATAATAGCAATCAGCAAACCGATCAGACCCCGGGGAAGGTATTGGGTCACAAAACTTAAAAATATGTAGTTATTGTCATCAGTGTTTGCATGTATATCGTTCTTAACCATTAAGTCAGTGACCTGTTTCTTAATCGATTTTTCTTTTTGATCAGCTTCCTGCAATACCTTTCTTTGCTCATCTATCAATCCTGTATCATCTTTATCCAGTGCAGCATTCATTTTGTTGACCGCAACTTCTTTTTCTTTATGAATGAGTGTGTATTCTGCTTTAATCTTATTCAGCTCAGGGTTATATTTACTTTTTTCCAGCTTATTCAGCTCAAAGCTATTAAAGAAAACAGGAGGCTTGTTGTATTGATAAAATGTAAACACCAGTACACCGATCAGCAGGATCAGGAACTGCATAGGAATTTTCACCAAGCCGTTCATCAGCAAGCCGAGTCTGCTCTGACTTACCGATGCCCCTGAAAGATACCGACCCACCTGGCTCTGATCCGTTCCGAAGTAAGACAACTGCAAAAAGAAGCCCCCCAGCAGGCCAGTCCATAAGGTATACCGGTTGTTCGGGTCAAAAGTCAGATCTATCGCATTGGTCCTTCCCATTTTACCCGCAATACTAATGGCTTTTACAAAACCTATATTGGCAGGCAGCAAATGCACCACCATGGCTCCGGCGGCAAACAAACCGCAAAAAATAATGCTCATCTGCAGTATTTGCGTATAAGAAACGGCTTTAGTACCCCCATATACAGTATAAAATACCACCAGGCTGCCGATAAATAAAGTAGTGTAAGTAGTATTAATATTTAATATCGTAGATAAAATAATTGAAGGTGCATAGATCGTAATTCCTGTAGAAAGCCCTCTTTGTACCAAAAATAAAAAAGCGGTCAGCGCCCTGGTCTTCAAATCAAACCTTTGCTCCAGGTATTCATATGCGGTATAGACCTTCAGCCGGTGGAATATAGGCACAAAAGTGATGCACAACACGATCATGGCCAACGGCAAGCCAAAATAAAACTGCACAAAGCTCATTCCCGAAGAATAGGCCAGTCCCGGTGCAGACAAGAAAGTAATTGCGCTCGCCTGGGTTGCCATTACCGATAAACACACATGGTACCAGGGCAGGCTTTGATTTCCA
>NZ_DATHGC010000106.1:0-3701 GCF_035317785.1 Pedobacter sp.
TAAGCAGTCAGGACTTGGCCGGGAAGGTTCCAAATATGGAATTGAGGAGTATACAGAACTAAAATACCTGTGTTTTGGCTCCATCACAGATAAAAAAGAAATATCATATCCTGATGAAAAATAGTATCATAATTATAACTAAAAGTAACAGAAATCCCAGACCGTGCAGACTACTTTTGATATAATTATTAAGGTTTATCATTAACGTATCGAAATACCTATGAACAAGATAAAAGTCGCTCACCCGCACCGCGATCCAGCTTTTGCAACCGGAGCTTATTCTGATGGTGTCATCATAAACGGATTTCTTTTTGTAAGCGGTCAGGCAGCCGTTGACTTCAAAACCTCTAAGTTTATTTTGGCTACAATAGAAGAAGAAACACGCCGTACGCTTGACAATATAAAGGCCATTATTGAAAATGCCGGAGCCACCATGGATGACGTTGTCAAATGTACTGCACACCTTGCAGATATTAACGAATTTGACCGTTACAATGAAGTGTACGCTCAGTATTTCAAAGGCATAAAACCGGCCCGTACAACTGTTCAGTCTGTTTTGGCAGAGGGCATCAAGGTGGAAATAGACTGTATTGTTGCACTGCCTTCATAACTCAACATGCCCTACAAGTTGAAAACAGCAGAAATTAATATTGGCGTGGTAGGTCTTGGTCTTATGGGAAGCAGTATTGCAGTTTCCCTCCTGATCGCCGGACATAAGGTTAAAGGCATAGCTCCTATACCCGAAGATAAAATGATAGCCCCTGAACGCATTAAAGATCAGCTGCTTCATTGTCAGAAGGCCGGGCTGCTGGACCATCCGGCTGAGACCTACCTTTCCAGGCTTACGATCACAGAAGACTATGGTCAGCTGAACGATTGCGGCGTTGTGGTAGAATGTGTCATTGAGAAAGATGACATCAAAGAACAGGTATATCAAAAAATAGTGTCTAATGTCGGCAGCGAGGTAATTATTGCCAGCAATACTTCTGCGATCCCGATAAGTTCCCTTCAGCAATATATTGGTAATCCTGAACGGTTCCTAGGCATACATTGGGCAGAACCTGCCTATGCGACACGCTTTCTGGAGATCACCTGCGGCAAACATACTTCTCCTAAAAAAGCACGCTGGGTATTTGACCTGGCGCATTTGTGGGGTAAAGAACCAACGCTGTTAAAAAAAGACATCAGGGGATTTATTACCAACAGACTGATGTATTCTGTGTACAGGGAAGGCCTTTCCATGGTAGAAAAGGGAGAAGCATCGCTTGAAGATATTGACAAATCATTCCGGTATGATGAAGGTTCCTGGATTACCCTGATGGGTATTTTCAGGAGAATGGACATGATGGGTTTAAAAAACTATATGGAGACCTTCAAAACTGTATTTCCAAAACTGTCGAATTCAGAAAATATTCCTGCTATTATGCAGAAAATGCTCGAGATAAATGCCAAAGGAATCCAGAATTCAAAAGGATTATATCCATATAAAGATGGAGAAGCAAAGGCATGGGAAGAGGCATTTTCTCTTTTCAACAAAGATATTTACCTGTTGGCTGATGAATATTCTCAGAATAACGCAGAAATATTAAAATAAAACCATTTAAAATGTCCAGCAATACCTATGCACAATCCGCCATTTTACTTGAAAGAGCAAAGAAAGTTCTTGCAGGTGGCGTATCCTCTGAATTTAGGAAATATAATCATCCTCATGCTATTTTTTACACTCATGGTAAAGGAAGCCGGATCTATGATGTTGACGAGAATGAATACCTCGATTTCACCCTTAGTCAGGGACCGCTTATTTTAGGGCACTCTCATCCGAAGGTACTGAATGCGGTAAGCGAATATTCCGAAAAAGGTCAAATATTTGCCGGTCAGCACATTAAGGAGATCATGCTCGCTGAACTGCTGAATGAGATCATCCCCTCTGCAGAACTGATGAGATTTTGCCTGGATGGTTCTGAAGCAGTACAGACTGCTTTCAGGGTTGCAAGAGCTAAAACCGGCAGACAGAAGTTTCTTCGTTTTGAAGGTCATTATCATGGCTGGATGGACAATGTGTGCTGGGGCCTATCTGCACCTTCAGAGGATGCATTGGGCAGTCACGAAAACCCCGAGGTATATCCATGGTCGCAGGGGCTGCCGGATTCCTCAAAAGATGAGTTTATTATTTTGCCCTGGAATGATCTGGACCTGTTTGAAAAAACGGTAGCAGAAAGACATAAGGAAATTGCGGCTGTGATCACAGAGCCGGTGATGTGTAATAGCGGATGTATTTTGCCAGAAAAAGGTTACCTGAAAGGACTAAGGAAAATCTGTTCCCAATATGGTATTGCGCTCATTTTTGATGAGGTCATCACGGGCTTCAGGTTATCTTTAGGAGGAGCACAGGAATATTTTGGAATTACGCCGGACCTGTCAGTTTTTGCGAAAGCTATGGGAAGCGGGTATCCCATTAGCGCTATCGCAGGCAAAAGAGAATGGATGTCACTCATTGAGGATGCAAAAGTGATCCATGCCGGAACTATGAATTCCAGCAATCCAACTGTTGCGGCAGCTCTGGCAACGATAGAAGTTTTAAGGTCGGAAAAGCCCTACAACAGGATGTTTGAATATGGGAACAAGCTGATGGACGGATTAAAAAACGCGGCTAAAAAAACGGGACATGACCTGCTGGTACAAGGGCCGGGCCCGATGTTTACCATTGCATTCACAAAACTTGGCAAAGTGTCCAATTACCGGGAAACTCTGGGTTTTGATAAAGCAAAACTCAGTCAGTTTATCGCCAAAATGCACGACAACAACATCAGAATTATTGGCAGGGGATTGTGGTATATCAGTGCCGCGCACAACGAGGAAGACATACAGACGGCAATTAAAACGGCAGAAAAGGTATTGGCTGAAATGAGCGGAGGGAATTAAGTTTTTTTGAATTTATACGCATATACATGAAAAAAACAGGAGAGAAGAGACCAATATTAATCACGGGCAATGACCGGCTTAGCTTTAGCATTGCAGTATGCCTTCTGCAATCCGGAGACACCGTAACTTTACATACCTCAGATGTTGAACTGGCGAGAAAGCGTATAGTGTGTCACATCGAAGACGCTGCAAAAATTGGTTTGGGCGAATTTGACCGGAACAATATTGAAATTACAGACCATTTATGTGACGATGCTTATTCCATGGCTATTGCCATTACGAATGAAGATCTGAATGAAAAAAGGACGATCATTGCCGATCTCGAGCAAAGACTGGACAAAGGGGCAATAATTGCAATAAATACCGAGAGTATTTCTATGGCCGATTTGCAGGAAGGAGCAAATGCACCAGAGCGGATTATTGGCGTTAACTGGACCGAACCTGCGCATACTACTTACTTTTTGGAAATACTTACCAGTAATATAAATAAAAAAGAGCTGGTAGAGGCTTTAAATCAGAAAGCAATCAACAACTGGAATAAGGATCCTTACACAGTTCACAATGCAATCAGCATCCGTTCAAGATTATTCAGCGCCATGGTCAGAGAAGCTTTTTACCTGGTCGAAAATGGATACGCAACGGTACAGGATATCGACAGGGCCTGCAGGAATGACGCAGGGTATTATCTTCCTTTTGCGGGAAACTTCAGGTATATGGATCTCATGGGTACGTATAGTTATGCCGAAGTCATGAAAAAGCTGAATGCAGACTTGTCAAAA
>NZ_DATHGC010000107.1:0-12746 GCF_035317785.1 Pedobacter sp.
AGAAACTCATCAAGCTTATCAATGCCTCCGGTCGTAGCCGCAATCTTACCGTGCTTGTTTGCGATTTCGGCCACCTTCTTACGTGCTGCTATAAGTTCCGGATGGTTCCATTGTCCTGGCGCCCCAATTCCCTGGCTAAAATCGCCCGGTCCGAAGAACAGCATATCAAACCCATCCAGCGAAGCGATAGCGTCAAGCTCTTTTAAAGGCTCCGGATCTTCTATCTGAAGTACTACAAATCGCTCGCGATTGGCCTGTTCCAGGTATTCATTAAAATCTATATTGGTATAGGCACCATCAGCATTTCCACCATCTATGGCCCTAAGACCGATGGGGTGGAACCTTGTCATTTTGATTATATTTTTAGCATCCTGCAGGTTCATGACGTGAGGCACCATGATCCCTGTAGCGTCCATCTCCAATGGCTTGACAAGGTCACTGTAGCTTCCCCGCGGCACTCTCACCAGTATATCCGTGTTGTGAGCCTTGGTAGACCATATCTGACTGTTAATCACGGACCAGTCCTGTGCGGAATGCTCCTGGTCTACCCATACACAATCGAAACCGGACATGGCAGCCAGTTCAGAAACCTGTGCATTTTGAACATTTATTTTGATACAGCTTACATTTTCGCCTGCCCGCAACTTTTTAAGAACACGGCTTTCTCTCATCTTCATATTATGGAATATTAGGTGTTACGATTTTTTATTTTAAGGATAGCATATGCAGCGGCGGCTCTTACATCAGCACTTTCTGCTTCACTGATACCCGTACCGGGTTTACTGTCCATCAATGCGGCCAGTACAGGAATATCCTCAGCAGTCCCATGTTCCGCCAGCGCCATTGAAACTTCTATTTGTCCGCCAAACGGAAGTTCACGGTAATCATTTAACAGCAGTGCTTTGATCTTTGTTTGTGAATCCTGCTGCACATCTGCCGGGCACGCAATAAAGGCAGTGGTCAGCAGACTAAATTTAAGTGCCGATGACGGCGGTTCAGCTAGCGCTTTTTTTGCAAAATCTTTCCACTGGCTGGCATTCAATCCCATTCTGCGCAAAATATAAGAGCTGATTTTTCTCACATCTTCATTCGTATCTGCAGCCGCGAGTTGTATAAATTTCAGACGATTCTTATCCAGTGAATCGGGAGATGCATACGAGGTGGCCCAAAGGGTATAAACTTGTAAGTTCCGGCTTTCATCAGAAAGAGATTTCTGCGTAGCTTCAGGATATCTGTCAAGCGGGGACAGGTGCAGCTTAGCCAGAGTTTCTGAAGCGTGGAGTCTGTCAGGCCCGTTCAGATCACCAAAAGCCTGAAATATTTTATCGTTCCATTTCTTTTTACCAGAAGGTTCTTTTTCAGTTTGTGCCAGCACCCGCCAAATGCCGATACGGTATTTCGGCTGATCGCCATGCAATTCATTTTGCTGCAGGAACTCCTTTCTGGCCTCTTCAGTATGCCCAAGCCAGATCAGGTATTCTGCTGCATGGACTTTAATAAATTCAGGTTGCGTTCTCAGGGTTACTAACAATTCATCTAGTGCTCTTTTGCTTAAAGGATCAGGCATGGTTGTACAATTATTAAGAATTAAGCTATAAAATATCAGGAAGAAAACAACAGGGTTAATAAAAAGGTGATTATGCTTGTTCATCGCTGTACTTCACTTTAAGGGTAAATAATATTGCGGCGCAGAGCAGCATACTACCGGCTGCAATTTTAAATAAAATGGACAGATCTACATCTGCATCACGCATAATTCCGCTCACATAAATCCCTGCCCCGCCAACAATGCACGCAAACATATTGAGCACTCCGTATCCTGTTGCACGGTAGCGCTTATCTGAAACCATACACAGTATGGGCATCAGGTTCACATCGCTGAAAATTCTGGTTAAGGCATAAAACATAAAGCATATAATAGCAATATAAACTACGCCGGTACTGCTGGCAATAAATATAGCCGGAGCCGCTATTGCCAGGCCAATCGCAGGCACCAGGACACGTCCCCGCGGATTTTTTTTAGCCCAGTAATCGGCCAGTATACCTCCAAGCAATACGCCAACAAGACTTACAGGATAGATATACCCGGTAGCATATAAACCTGCAAGTGCCTGGCTAAGGTTAAAGTGTTCTTTATAATAAGTTGGCAGCCAGCCCATGATCATCCATCCGACAATTCCCAGCAGACCCCAAAAAACAAGTAATAATATAAAGGACTTTCTTTTAAACAGATCCTTAATTGCTTCAAAGAAGTTCACTTTTTCTACGGCAGGCTCGGTTGAATCGGGCCTGTCCGGGGCATCTCTTAATAAAAGCGCAAGCACAAACGCATACACAACCCCGATTGCTCCGAAAACACTAAACGCATCTGTCCAATGGTGCCGCTCGGCAATCCAGCCGCCAAGAAATCCCAGACTTTGTCCAACCATGACGCCTCCCATGTGAATCCCGGTAGCCAGAGAACGTGTTCCGCCCTTATGATAATCCGTAATTAGCGCCAGAGCCGCAGGCAGGTAGCATGCTTCACTGACCCCCATTAAGGCTCGTGTCACCAGCAACTCCTCAAAAGACGTTGCATGAGCAGTAAGGTAAGTGACTATCGACCATACAAATAAACTGGCGATAATCACATGACTACGGTTAAAACGGTCGGCAAGGAAGCCGGCAAAAGGGCTAAGAAGACCATATACCCACAAAAAAACAGAAGTAAGCAATCCAAACTGGGCGTCGGTCATCGGCAATGCATCTACAATTGACTCCCTCATCGTAGTGATCATGATGCGGTCCAGATAGTTAAGGCAGCCTACTACACAAAGAAGGATAACCATCAACCAGGCCTTAGGCAGCAATTTTGAATGGGTAGGTGTTTGGTCTGTTTTCATAGGAATCTAAGGTATGTCTCAGCAGTCCGCATTCCTGTTACTTTTTTTTGCATTTGTAATACTATTTTTCAGTCAGCAGAAACTGATATTCAGACTGACTCAAGTTCAGCAAAAATATCCGGATCATCAAAGTTCAGCGCCAAAAAAGCCTGGTCAAGATGCGCTGTCGTTCTGCCTCCAATTAATACTGAGGTTACCGCCAGCTGATGAAGCGCCCAGGCGAGAGCCAGATGCACCGGATTATATCCTGTCTTGCCCGCAATCAGCAGAAGCTGATGAAGTCTGCGCTGCGCTTTTTCGTTAAAATAGACATCCTGATGTCCGGTTATCAAATCGAAGCGGCTGCCCGGATAAATTCCATTTTGATGTTTACCTGTCAGAAACCCGGCTCCAAGCGGGCTGTACGTTATGATATCAATATTATTTAATATGCAGAACTGTTCAAAGGCAATCCCAATATCGCTGACAGCAAGATTGTGATTGTTCTGTACATAGGAAAAGGCAGCCAGTCCATGATTTTTTTGAATGCTGACAATATTCCTAAGTTGCCCCAGGGTAAAATTGCTTGCTCCAAGCGCCCGCACCTTTCCGCTGCACAAAAGACCGTCCAGCGCTTTCAGCGTTTCAACTGATTCCAGGCTTGAATCCCATCGATGGAGAAAAAGGACATCAATGGCCTCAGTTCCAAGCCGCATCAAACTACCGTTGACGGACAGCGCTAAATTTTCGGGTGCAAAGGGCGGCAGTACTTTCGTAGATATAACTATCGATAAGGACGCTGCACCACGTGATCTAAGCCACTTACCTACTATAGTTTCAGAAGCTCCATTTGAATAAGCTGCAGCGGTATCAAAAAAGGTTACGCCATTGTTCCTGGCATGATCCATCATTTTAAAAGAAGCCGCTGCGTCTATTTCCCGGCCAAATGTTACACAGCCTAATCCTATTCTGCTAATCCCCTCTAAAGACATTTACTTTATTCTCCAGTGTGTACTTAAAAGCGAGGTAGGCTGTCCAAATTTTTCTGCCTGGTAGTATACCGTCAATATTGAGCCGTCCTTAAGCTGCACACTTGAGGGATAACCAAGGTCCCTGCTTGCCGCATTATTGAGCACGATTTCATTGGCGATGTCCCATGTCTTGCCTTCATCCCGGCTAACGCATGCCCGCTCCCCAAACGGTTCACGACGATACCCGTATACCACAACTATCCAGCCATTTGCCAGCTGTATCAGATGAGGGGGTATCCCCATATCTTAGTTTGATGCAATGCTGTCCATGTTTTTCCGCCATCCAGACTTTCAGATTGCAGCAAAAAACACTGACTGGTGTCTTTGGGCTCGTGCCTGATCATGGCAATGATCTTGCCGCTCTTTAATTCCAGCAGGTGGGGCTCGCTCAATGAAGCGGTCAAACCTTCAGGTCTGGGAAGATTGGAAATGATATTCCAGCTTCTGCCGTCATCAGCAGATTCCTCAACAATCAGCGAACTTTTATCATTACCCCATTTCCCAATACCGATATAGAGCAAGCGGCCGTCTTTTAACTGTACAGGTCCATGGGGTGCGGTGCCAGCCGTGCGCGCTGGATTAAGCCATGTTTTGCCGTTATCTTCCGATCTTCGCGTCCAGTTCCCCAGCCATTCCTTACGCGTTTCTTCAGGTATTTTTTCACCAACGCGTAAATATTTATTATACGCTGATTCATAAACCGGATTTTCAAAAGCCAGAGAAGTGAACCAGCTGACCAATAGTGTTCCTTTAGCTGTTTGTATGATCCCGGCATCCCGGTCATCCAGAGGCGTACTGGTAATTGTCCGGGCATCTGTCCAGCTTTTTCCTTCATCACTGCTTCTGATGATCTGGGTCTTACCCCATGGGCAGACGTGCGCATCTCTGTCACCGGAAAAGGCAACGATCAGTTCACCTTCAGCAGTTTTAGTGATGGTCGGCCAGCCCAGGTAGCGGTTAGGTTCTACAACCCGTTTGCCTACTACCACATGGCCGTTAATATTTAAGCTGTATTCAGTGCCCTGCCCGAGTAACCTTCCCTCTTCCCGGCAAATGACTTTGGTTTCGATGACATCAGCGATCTGCTGTACGGCATCAGCAGCCGGGACGTGTCCTTCCGTTACAGAAATCTCTCCCGTATTTCCGTGCTGCCGGGGTTCCCTCGCAAACGCAGGACCAATTGTTAAGCCTGCAGTAGCCGCCATACCGGCCATGCCAATGAATTTTCTTCGATTAACCATAGTTTTTATTCAATTATTCACTTCGGGGTTTTAATACCAGATTTACCACATTCAATATGCCGGTTGTTGTTATGATGTCCCTCGGACTCACTGTGCCTACAGTAGTATTCCCTTCCCCTGAAACGCTATATAGCGCCGCTGTTCTGCTGAGCACTATAGGTGCAGGGGATTTTACTCCGGTTGCTGAATTCGACAACTGAAATAATGTAGATACATAGTTGTTACTGGTGAAATTTATACTGTTTTGTCTATATTTTATCAAATGGTACTTTAATAAATTTGCCAGCGTCCCTGGTGTTTCGGCGTTTATAGCGTCCATGTCCGGATATCCGGCCGCCTGAAATGCAGCATCGGTTGGTGCGAAGAACGTATATAACTGAAGCGGGTCGGACAACAGCTTAGTAAAATCGAAAGCATCATCTCCGGTACCCTGACTCGCCCGTACTATCGCCGCGGACAGGAAAGAGAGTGAAGGGTTTGAATTGATTTGCTGGAGGGTAGTTGTTTCAACAGGTCTGGGCAAAACACGCGATATAAAATGTATGACTCCGTTGCCGGCCAGGTAGTTTGGTGAAGTAACCACCGGAGATGACATTTGGGGATTGAATAAGATCCCATTGGCAGAATTTGTGGTGTAAGCTATTGTACTGTTGCGGTCAAAATAGACCGGAACATTCGCCAGGGTATTTAAAGGAACACTATCCAGGTCAGATGAAAGCTTCCGTCCTTCAATCAAATGGTATTTTAGTAAATTTTCGAGCGTAGCAGGAGCAGCCGTGCTGACAGCGGCGATGTTGGCAAAACCGGCATCAATAAAGGCAGCATTAGTTGGAGCGAAAAGCGTATAAGCTCCATTCCCCCTCAGCATTTCAGCAAAGTTCGTGCTTCCCTGACTTGCCCGGTTTATCGCCGCAACCAAAAATGTATAGGTAGTATTCAGGGGTATTGCCAGGTAGTCCAAAATACTGGGTACAGGGGCTACCAATACTTTTGTAGTAACATTTAGTAAGCCATTAGTCGCCTCCAGGTTCAACCGTGTGATGTCACCTCCATTTGTATAAACCGTATTGCCTATTTTAGCAATAGTGGCAGTTCTGTTCAGCGTAGCAACTTCTTTAGATCCTGTAATTGCGCTTACGTCCACCCTTCCCGGAATGATATGGCTTCTTACCAGACTGTCCATAAATCCTGGTGTAAATTTATTGATCGTTGCTTCAGAACCCAGGCCCACATTTATAAAGGCCTGGTTGGTGGGAGCCAGAATAGTCAGCGGCTCTTTTCCATTAAACATTTCCTGCAGGCCTGCCCTGTTAATGGCCGCCCTGAACAAAGTAAAATTTCTGTCGTCAGCTGTGATTTGATATAGGCTGACTTTAGCAGGGCCATTCTCAAAAGAACTCTTTTTACACGAGGTAAAGCTCCCGGCAAGGAGAAGAAAGTTCAGTAAAATGACCATTATTTTAGTATAATTTTTCATATTTTAATTTTATGATACCAGATCTCTTTATCTTAGTTACTCCACTGTAATTAAGAACTCTTTAATTTTCGCTTTCGAACCAAACTTATTGGCATTAAGCACCTCAAAAGTTACTTTATAAGTCCCCGGGGCCGAATAACCTGCAAACTTATATGAAGGTATTTTTGCAAGCGGACTTGTTCTTACAGCAACCCCCAGGCTGCGCTGCACCCTATCCAGTTCTAATGGCTGTGAAATGATCCAGTCTTCATTATCAGGTTCATTTGCAGGCCCGCCTGTCATGGTGATCTGGGCTGCAGCAAATGTCCAGATTTTGGTCGGATTGAGGATATCTACCTGCGCCCATGAAAGCGTGGCGCTAGTCTTGATGTTGGCCAGTGATCCGTCCTCCAGTTTATTGTCAATAGAAATTTCTTTGATGATCCACTGATACTGGGAGAAAGCTGTTTTCGACCCATTGTACTTGAAAGCAATGTATAATGAGGAATCGAGTGTACTTTGGTCCGAAAGATCAATAACTCCTGAGAAAACATCAGGAGTGGCCCTGCTCACTACCGGGAGTATCGCCCGGTCTGTTATATTTTTCCAGGTTGCCATAGTGACATATTCAGCGTTATAAATACCTTTGAAATTGGTTGATGTCATGATTTTTAAACTCGTGTCAATTACCGTCGGACTGGTATTACCAAACTGCCTGTTAGATTTAAAAGACATCTGCGGTATCCCCTTAACTTTGACCCTTTCACGGAATTCAAATTCCCGGCCTTTCTGACCGGAATAAAAAGTAATGATATCAGCGGTTCCCGTAAAATTGAAAATAACAGGCTCATTTACCGCGTAATTAAGCTTGGGAAGCGTGATCTCAAAATCTGGTTCGATCACCTCACTGTCACTGCATGCACATAAACAAGCCGACAGCAGTATTAAGAAATATTTTTTTTTCATTTTATTTTGTTCTAAAAATTACCACCCCTCATTCTGTGTCATACCGCTATTTAAACTGATTTCAGCGTTCGGAATAGGCCACAATACATCTTTATTACCTACTCTGTTGGCGATACTGGTCACCTGCCCCCTCAAGCCGGAAAGTGGTAGCGCCGGGTTGTTTGCATCAGTTGCAACACCCTTGATCGCTGATATAAAGATGCCCCAGCGGATGAGGTCATGTTTGCGAATGGCCTCAGAAGGGAACTCCCTTAATCTTTCATCCATGATCACCTGTCTGAAAGTGACCTGGTCCATTCCCGGAGCAATATCCGCCTCAGTCAAGTTAGTTGCCCCCGGCAATAGCTTACCATAGGCCCTGGCCCTGACCTGATTCACCATCGCATAAGCAAGTGGCGTCGGTCCGTCTATTTCGTTTTCTGCTTCAGCCAGCATCAACAAAATATCAGAATACCTCAGAACAGGAAAATTGATCCCGGTATTGTCCCTGTGTTTTACAGGATAATATTGCGACCGGTATTTTGAATCAAATCTTTCGTAAAGCTGGGTAGCAGTAAAGTTTGATTTGGCACCCGTTGTAGTATTGCTCACATACTGAAAAGGCGCGGCATTCCAGTCCCTCCGCATATCATTACTGGTTATACCATATGCATTGACCAGCTTTCGCGTGACATGCATCTGCCCAAAAGAGTAGCCAAATGAAACATCTGCACCCGGAATCCCGTTTAGGCTGCCAATTAATCCATGCTCATCCAGGCCTGCGGTATAATTAAGATCGATCTCCCACATCACTTCCATTTTATCATACTGATCTGAGGCGATCCTGATAAAAATATCAGTATAATCCGGGTTTAATTTATGTTCGCCTGAGGCCACAACTTTGGCTGCCCAGTCTCTTGCCTCATTATATTTCGAAATGTCTTTTAGCGGCTCACCGGCCATGGTCAGACAAACACGCGCCAGGATTCCCTGGACGGTAGTTTTGGCTGGATAACCCCCTCCGCCATACTCAGCGGCACTTGCCGATGCAGGCACAAGTTTCTCTGCTGCCGTCATGTCCTGAAGAATTTGTGCATAAACGTCCTTAACGGGTTGCCTGGCACGGACCACATCATTAGGTCCTGAGGTTGGCACGAGATTGATCGGTATCGGGCCCCACATATCAACCAGCATGAACATAGCATATGCCCTTAAAAAGAGTGCTTCTCCCTTGATTACATTCTTTTTTGTTTCTGGCATCGATACCTTAGGCAGGTTTGCAAGCAAAATATTGGCGCGCTGTATCGTACTGAATAAGTTATTCCAAAGATTACGGATCAGCAGATCTGAAGCGTCAGCAATGTGATTGGCGGGATAGGAACCAGTAAGCGTCACAAAAAGATCGTCCCCCGAAAGCATCCGGGTAGGAAACTGGCCTGCGTAATAATCCCTTTTGGTCATCATATCCATTACACCGTTCAGTGCCAGGACCGCATCTGACTCTTTGGTAAAATAATTTTCAACCGGAAGAAAATCTTCAGGACTTTTATTCAGTGCCTTTTCACATCCACTTACTATGGCTAAACAAAGAAATATCGGTAATAATTTAGCTAAGAATTTCATTTTTATGTTATTAATAAGCATTTTCTAAAAAGTTACATTAAGACCTGCAGTAATATTTAGCGCTCTCGGGTAAGATGACCAGTCCATGCCTGGTGTCAGACCGGTCTGATTGGTTGACACTTCAGGATCATAGCCCTGATAATGACTGAAGGTAAAGAGGTTTTGTGCCGCGAGATATACTCTGAACCTGGAGATCTTTGCCCTTTGAAGCAATTTTTGCGGAAGTACGTATCCGAAGTTGATTGTTTTGATCCGGAGAAAAGAACCATCTTCCACATATCGTGAAGAATAATATGCAGGATTATTTGCAAGAAACCTCGGCACATCAGTATTCTGGTTTTCCGGTGTCCATCTGTTGGCATTGGCTGCGAATTGGTTTTGTCCAGGTCTTTGCTGATATCCAAATCCGCTTTCAAACCAGATCCTGTTCGCGTTAACTACTTCCGTACCATACGACCACTGCAAAAACACATTCAGGTCAAAATTTTTATAGGTAAAATTATTACTGAACCCGCCATAATGCAATGGATATCCTCTTCCGATCACGGCCCGGTCATTATTATCGATGATTCCGTCACTGTTCAGATCTCTGTACTTAGGATCGCCCGGCGCAACCGTTCCTGTGGAATACTGAGGTATATTAGGCTTTAAAGCATAACCACCGCTGGCCAGTCTGTCAAAATCACCGATCTGGTACAAGCCCTCTGAAATGTGGCCGAATATCTGGCCGAGAGGCTGCCCGACCTTAGCGATGTAAAGTTCAGTACTCACATACGTCGATTCCCAGGCAATCGGACGGGTAGTTGCTTCTTCATCAGGATTAGAAAGTGATTCGAGCCTGTTTCTGTTGAAGGTGATGTTAAAGTTACTGGTCCATGTAAAATTACGTGCAGATACATTTGCAGTATTTAAGCTAAATTCAAAACCGCGGTTACTTATTGCGCCAATATTTTTTACAGTACTTGCAAAACCGGTCGAACCTGGCAATGCAGTGGAGAACAATAAATCTGATATGTTCTTGTAATAATATTCGACTGTAAGGTTTATTTTATTTTTGAGAAAGCCGATATCCAGACCTACATCTGTTTGAGAAGCCTTTTCCCATTTCAGATCAGGATTATCCAGAGAATTTACCACTGCACTCAATGGCTGTAAAATATTATTGAGTAATAACGGACTGTTATAAACAACCGCAGCGTAAGAAGCAAAGTCGCCAACTCTGTTGTTTCCGGTTAGTCCATAACTTACCCTGACGTTTGCATCAGATATAAATTTCAGGCTCTTTAAAAAAGATTCCTCGCTCAATTTCCACTTTACAGATCCTGAAGGAAAATAGCTCCAGCGATTTTTAGGCCTGAACTTGGACGAGCCATCCGCTCTGAAGCTTCCGGTCAGGTAATACCTGCTTTTGTAATTATAATTAAGCTGGGTAAGACCAGAAACCAGTGCTGAAGATGAGGATTCTGCGCGTGTGCTCGGTGCAGGGGAAATTATCCCTAGTTCTATGCCATTGATCCCAAGCGACTCATCTGGCAACTGTGTTCCGGCTAAGCTGTTAAACTTAGATTGTACATCGGTAAATTCAAAAGCACCGTAAAGGCTTAGCTTGTGGACCTTGTTAAACAGCTTGTCATAAGACAAAGAACTTCTGACCTGTGACTGCAAGAGTTCTGAATTTAGTAATGAACCGTTTAGGCGGTTGGTACTCAGAGGTCCTCCTGAATAAGTCAAGGACCCATTGTAGTTCTCTGACCTGCTGGTCCGGGAGTTCAAAGAAGCGTCAGCTCTGAATTTAAGTCCGGGGATAATGTTGTATTCCCCATAAAAAGTCCCCACAAAAGATTTATCGATCAAATTGCGGATTTCATTCTGAAGCGAAACAAAAGGATTGATCCTCAAGTCAAGTGTAGGTGTTTCCGGGTCGTACAGCAGGTCTTCAAAATTTGATTCAAGACCAGCTACCTCAACCGGGCGCAGAGAATACGCATGATAGAATATAGATGAAGGGCCCTGCGACGCCGGATTTCTGCCGGTAGTCTTTACATTAGAATAGAAAGCCGACAAACCAGTTTTTAATTTCTTATTGACACGCTGGTCCAGTGTCATCTTTCCCTGGTACCGCTTAAAATCGGAGTTAAAAATAATTCCATCCTGGCCAAACAGCTGTCCGGAAACAGAATAAGTAGTATTGTCGGTTCCCCCTGTCAGTGAAAGGGAATGATTTTGCTGGGGCCCGTTCTGCATCAGCTTATCCTGCCAGTCGACACCTTCAACATTTCTGTAATCTTCAACGGTGCGGCCTTCCCTGAAAAACGGTGCCGCCGGGTCCACATGAGCTTTTATGCCAGATCCATAAGACAAACTTTGCAGCTGTATGTACTGTAAAGGGTTCATCAGCGCAATGAACTTTGTTGGCGCATTGATCCCGTAGCTTCCTGCATAACTGATTTTCGGACTTCCCTTCTGTCCTCTTTTTGTGGTGATCACAACAACTCCATTGGAACCCCTTGCTCCATATATGGCAGTCGCCGAAGCATCTTTCAATACAGATATACTTTCTACATCATTAGGGTCTATCGAATTTGTATTGGCATCCTGTAAGGGGAAACCATCGATAACGTACAAAGGAGAACTGTCCTGGGTAATAGAGCCAAGTCCCCTGATGAGCAGATTTATGGATGAGCCCGGCTTGCCATCCTGGGAAACCACCTGGAGGCCGGCTACCCTTCCCGCCAGTGCTTCCTCGAACGAGGCAACGGGTGCTTTTTGCATATCTTCAACATTAGCAACACCTATCGACCCTGTCAGATCCTTTCTTGCCACTGATCCATAACCTGTTACTACTACTTCATTCAATTTTGAAACATCTTCCTCCAGCACCACATTGACATTCGATTCATCTTTTAAAGACACCTCTTTGGTGATATAACCAACAAAACTAAAGACAAGCACCCCATTAGCCGCTGGTATATTAATAGTATAATTCCCATTACCAGCAGTGTTTGTCACTATCTGAGTTCCCTTAAGCCTTACACTTACACCAGGTAAGGGCGCTCCATCCTGATCAGTCACCCTTCCTTTTATAGGCACAGCGGCACCGGCATTGTCTGCACCATTAGCCATTGAACTTAATTGAAGAAAGACAATGCACATTATTAATTTTGTAATCCTAAAAAGCTTGAGGCATATATCTTCCTCATACATTTGCATCCTGTAAAATTTCATCATATTATCGCGTTGGTTGGTTTGTTGCAGTTGATTATTTACCAGAGGGTTAATCAAAATTAAAGATACCCTCTAGTTACTACTGAGACTCATACTATATTATAGTACTTTCATATTATTTTTCAGGTTTAGAGAAAATCTATGGTTTCACAGGTAATAAAAAAGCGGCAGATAAAATCTGCCGCTTTTTTATTACTCCATCAGCTGAGGCGCCAATGAGTACTTTGCAAAAGAGTTGGCCCTCCCGGTTTTTCGGCCTGGTAGTAAACAGTTAATATAGAATCATCATTAAGCTGAACACTGGATGGATAGCCAATATCGGCCCCCAATGCTGCATCAGTCAGGATCACTTCATTTTTCACAT
>NZ_DATHGC010000108.1:0-14157 GCF_035317785.1 Pedobacter sp.
ATTTAGAATTGCTGCTAAAAAGAGATGATGTAGAGCTTGTGGCCATTTGTGATGTGGAACCTAAAATGATCAGCACCGCCAAAGCCATGATTGCTAAAAGCGGGAAACCCATGCCAAAGATCTTTACCGGCGATGACTATGCCTGGAAAAAGATGATTGAAAACAAGAGCCTGCAGTCGGTATTGGTAGCCACCCCATGGGAATGGCATAAAGAAATGATCATCAGCTCTATAGAAGCCGGCATTAAATATATTGCTTCAGAGGTTATTATTGGTATTACCCTGGAAGACCACTGGGATGTCGTCCATGCCGCCGAAAAAAATAACGCCCATGTGATGATGCTCGAAAACGTCTGCTACAGACGTGATGTCCTGGCTGTACTAAATATGGTAAGACAAGGGGTATTCGGTGAAATCATGCATTTACAGGGCGGTTATCAGCATGACCTGAGAGAGGTTAAATTCAACGACGGCATCAAACCATACGGAGGAGGGGTAGAATTTAATGAAAAAGGATTCTCTGAAGCAAAATGGCGTACAAATCATTCGGTTCATCGCAACGGCGATCTTTATCCTACACATGGAATAGGACCGGTAGCAAATTGTATTGACATCAATAGAGGTAACCGTTTTCTAACGCTCAATTCTTTCGCCACCAAATCAAGAGGACTGCACAATCATATAGTAGCCGGGGGCGGCGCATCTCACCCCAATGCTAAGGTAAACTTCAGGCTTGGCGATATTGTAACAACTACTATCGACTGCTCAAACGGCGAAACGATCATTTTGCAGCATGACACCAACTTACCAAGACCTTACTCACTGGGCTTTAGGGTTCAGGGGACTAAAGGACTATGGATGGATGTAAACAAGAGTATTTACGTAGAAGGAATAAGTAAGCCCCATGAGTGGGATCCGGCTAAGGCCTGGCTTGAAAAATATGATCATCCGCTCTGGAAGAAGTATGGTAACGATGCTCAGGGTGCAGGGCATGGAGGGATGGATTTCTTTGTATTACATGCCTTTATCGAATCGGTTAAACGTAAAACAACAACTCCTCTGGATGTTTATGACGCGGCTGCATGGAGTGCAATCACGCCTTTAAGTGAGCAATCTATAGAGTTAGGTAATCAAACTGTAGAATTTCCTGACTTCACCAGTGGCAAATGGATGCACAGAAAGCCCGATTTTGCTTTTACAGACGATTATTAATTACAATAATTTTTAACTGGCGCGTAATCTTTTAATGGCGATATTTTTATACAACTACTTGTATTAAAGTCAAATGACAGCTTAACTAATTTAAAAATTGCAGTAGCCAGAAGACTTGGGTTAATAGATAAATAAAAAAAATGCAGTAATAACCTAATATTTTATTTAATAATTCTTAAATTTATTTCAATTAAAATTGAGGGAATTTTAAATAAAGTGATTATGAAAACATTAGGGGAAAAATTCAGAATCTTACGTCAAAAAAAGGGGGTAAATCAAAAAGCCATGGCTGATCTCTTAGAGATATCCATTCCGGCGTATTCCAAATTAGAAACAAGCATTACTGATCCAAATTTCAGCAGGATCAATCAGATTGCCGAAGTACATAAATTAACTCTCAGAGAGTTACTGGATGTGGGTGAAGAGGGTGTTAGTGAACAAACTCAGCTTATCGACCAATTGAAACAAAAAGTAAGCGAACTTGAAAGCACAGTGATCAGGCTGCAGGGCAAAGTGATTGATCTTTACGATCAGGATGACAGAAGAAACGGCAAGTAAACTGTATTGTAACCAGGGAGTTGGATTACTTCCTGGTTACAATTTTTATTAAGGACCTGCACCTTTCGCTGAGCCAGACGTATCCTGCCCCGGTGGTTTCGGTATGGTTAAACAATTTTGAACCGAAACCCAATGCAGAAACGCCTGCATTCAACCAGCCGTCAATATTATCCTTATCGATATCTACTCCGCCGGTAGGCATAAATTTGAGTGCAGGAAACAGCGGTTTGATCGCTTTCAGGAAACCGGGCCCCAATGTGTCCCCCGGAAAAAGTTTAATCAGCGGCGCTCCAAGCTCCTCGGCATAGTTGATCTCAGTGGGTGTCATACAGCCGGGAATCCAAAGTATATTGCGGTCAGCACTCACTTTCGCTATCTCTGCTTTGACAATCGGGCTTACAATAAAGTCTGCGCCAATGTTAAGGTAATCTTCAGCCTGCGCGGGTGTTTTGATCGTTCCTATTCCCAGTTTAAGATCCGGAAAATGCGCGTTTCTATGATCCAGTAAAACTTTAAAATTGTGCGCCGCATGTACACCGCGGTTGGTGAATTCAAATACCCTGATACCACCGTTATAACATGCTGTTAAAATATCCACGCAGTTTTGCGGATCCTGATGGTAAAAAACAGGAATAACAGGATGCTCCTGGATCGTTTGTAATGTATTGGCTATTGTATTGTTCATAATTAATTTTAATAGAAGGAACCATCACCAAAATCACCTTTAACAAATAATTTCTGATAACCGGATCCTGTTGCTGTTTCAATAATATCTGTTCCGTTTTCAAAACTGATAAGGCCATAGATCAAACCGGCCATAAAAGCATCACCACTACCGATTCTGTCTACTACTTCATTTGTTTCATAGATTTTGGAATTATAATTTCCATCAGAAGTATGATAAGCACCGTAGAACAGGTTATGGGTAGGGTTGTCCATGAATCTGAATGTATTTGCCACATGTTTACATTGCGGATATAAACTGAAGATCTCCTGCGCAGTTTTTGCCGAATGTTCCTGGTAATCCACGACACTGGTATTGCGGTCCAAAGTGTCATCGATGCCGGTCCCTAGCATTTTATTAGCTGCCCAGATATTTCCCATGATTACATCGCAATATTTGACGAGTTCAGGCATAATTTCGATCGGTTCTCTGCCAAAATCCCAAAGCCTGTTCCTGTAATTGAGATCGACGGAGATTTTTAATCCATTTTTTCTGGCGGCAGTTAAAGCTTCCAGGCAAACGCCGGCCATGTTTTCATTCAGAGCAGGAGTAAGGGCCGTCCAATGAAACCAGGTTTGATCCTTCATCATTTCATCCCAGTCTATCACGCCCGGTTTAAGATTGCTGAACGAGGAGAATTTTCTGTCATATACCACCTGCCCGCTGCTTAAGCCGTTGGCCGATAATAGAAAATACAAACCCATCCTTGATCCCCGCAGTACAGTTTTAGAAGTATTCACGCCAAGCTCCGATAAGGCTGTCAGCGCATTGGCAGCCAGCGCATTGTCCGGCACACAGGTCAAATAACTTACCGGAACATTCAACTGGCCGAGCGAAGCCGAAACATTAGCTTCTGAGCCGCCGGGAAATAAAGAAACAGTATGGTTTTTATTTATAAATTTTTCATCGGCAGAGCTGAATCTGAGCAGCAGCTCACCAAATACTAATACATTTTCTTTATGTCGCATTGCGGTTTAAAATATTGGTTTACAATTATACAGCTTAGACCAGATAATGAGATGAATTGACTGATATATAAAAACGCAAACGTTTTCGTTTATTAGGATTCAGTTAGGTCGACCTCCTGACCAATACACTGGTTTGAAGCTTGATCGTTTCATATTCTGCCGGCGTGTCGTCCTTACTTTCGATCAGCGAGATCAATTTTTTTGCTGCCAGCTGTCCCATTTCCAAAGCCGGCTGGTGAACAGTGCTCAAAGCAGGATTTAATGCATCCGCAAGATCTGTATTCGTAAATCCTATCAAAGCGACATCCTGCGGAATGCGATATCCCAGTTTATTCAATAAAGCAAGACATCTCGTACTGATCTGATCCCCAGCTGAAAATATTGCATCCGGTCTGAGCGGCAGACCCATATAGTATTTGATAGCACGCTCCAGGTCCTTATTTAATTTGTAAGCATCCGAATAGTCACATGACCGCACCAGCTCAGGACGGTATGCTATATTATGGTCTGTCAGTGCCTGCTTATAACCATTCAGCCGGTCAGTAGAGATGCTGAGTGCAGTACTGGTATTTAGATGAGCAATGCTTTTGTAACCACTTTTTATCAGGTGTACGGTGGCATCATAAGCACCCTTAAAATTATCAGCGCCTACTTTGTGTGTGTTGATCTGGTCACTCAGTCTGTCAAATACTACCAAAGGCAGACCCGCATCCTGGAGTGACGTCAAGTAGCTGAAATCAGTAGTTTCACAGGCAGGTGAGATCAGAATACCATCAACACCGCCAGCATAAAGCAACTCCAGACATGCCCTTTCCTGATCCTGTGATTCCTTACTTTGCATAATAATGATCTGGTAAGACTTTTCTGTACTTACCCTGTCAATACCGTCAAGCATTTGCGCCACAAAATGATTATCAAGAGAACAAACGACTACACCAATAGACCTGCTTTTACCTTCTTTTAACCCTTTTGCCAGCCGGTTTGGCGAGTAATGATGTTTCTGAGCATATTCAAGAACCTTTTGTTTAGTTTCAACGCTTATCTCATAACTATCATTTAATGATTTCGATATGGTAGAAATAGAAAGATTAAGCGCTTTAGCAATGTCCTTTAATGTAACGCTGTTGTTCATACCGTCTCTATTTGAATGCAAAGGCGAATTTGCAATAATAAGGTGAATTCTGTAAATATAGTTTTATTATTTTAAACGCGATTTGACAAATAAATGATACGCTGTTTGAAAATAGTATTTACATTTGCTTAACGGTGTTAAATTATTTACACCCTTTCATATTGTTATCATGGGAAGTAAGGAACGTATTGCCAGGTTAAAAGAAGAAACAAGATTAAATATTCTTGATGCTTCTTTGGAAATTGTCAAGGAGGAGGGATGGCATTCACTGAGTATGAGAAAGATCGCCGATAAGATTGAATATACTGCTCCTATTATATATGAGTATTTTTCAAACAAAGAAGGCATCTTGCTGGAACTGACCAGAAAGGGTTATATTATTTTAGCCGGAGAGGTAAGGGCTGCGAGAGACAAGCATGAAGCACCAGCTGAGCAGTTGGAAGCCATGTGGGTCGCCTATTGGGACTTTGCCTTTAAATATAAAGAACTCTATCAGCTGATGTACGGAGTAGACATGAACTGTTGTGAGCTTAAAAAATCCATGCCGGAAGCAGAACTCGCAGACGACCTGATCTATGAAGTAATTGAAAAGATCATGACCGTCAAAAATCCCCCTGAGGATATGGTCTGTAGAAAGTTTTATACGTTTTGGTCCATTATACACGGGTTAATTTCTATAAACCTGGTCAACAAGGGCCGCAACGAAGAAATGAACCAGCGGATTTTAAAGGATGCCATTAAAGGAATAATAAAATACATCAACGATTAAACATTAATGAAATGCAAACGGGTTTTTATAACAGTATAGAAACTTTTTTATTAACACGTACTTAACACCGTTAAACTACTTATAGTCGTTATACGAATCACCTCTTAACTCTAATATATATGAAAAATTTCCCGCACTACCTCCAATTACTTAACACTGTTAAACTATCTAATCACGTTATGAAAATATCAATTTTACTTTTAGCCATATTCATCTACGGTTGCTCGGGTCAAACCGCTACACCTCCGCCGCCACCGCCGCCTGCGCTGCCGGTCGCATCAGTAACCCAAAGCTCTGAGACGACCTTCACAGAATATCCTGCATCAATAGAAGGGGCAGTAGATCTGGAAATCCGCCCGCAGGTAGCAGGAGCACTGGACAGGATCTACGTCAACGAAGGCGCCTTGGTTCAAAAAGGGCAGCCATTATTTAAAATCAATGAGCTTCCTTTCAGAGAAGCGCTGAACATCGCCAAAGCATCATTGCAATCTGCTAAAGCCGCATTGTTAAATGCCCAGCTTGAAGTAGAGAAACTTACCCCACTGGTGGCCAATAAGGTAGTTTCCGATTTCCAGCTGAAAAGCGCAAAAGCCGCCTTAGCAGTAGCACAGGCAAATGTGGAACAAGCTAAAGCAGGCGTCGGAACCGCCAATATCAATTTAGGTTATACGACAATTAAAGCATCTGTAAATGGTTATGTAGGCCGCTTGCCTAAAAAACAGGGAAGCCTGGTGAATCCTTCAGATCCGCTGCCGCTTACATTACTGTCAGATGCTCATGAGGTACATGTTTACTTCTCCTTAGGCGAAGACGATTTTATTGGGTTTAACGCCAAATACCCGGGCAAAACACTTGCTGAAAAAGCCAGTAAGATCCCCGGAGTGGCATTGGTACTTGCCGATCAGACCGTATACGCCCAGAAAGGAAAGATAGACATGGTAGACGGACAATTTGATAAGCAAACCGGTTCCATTTCTCTGAGGGCAACCTTCGCGAATGCACAAGGCCTGTTAAGATCAGGCAATACCGGTAAAATACGTCTGAGCGTGGAGCATAAAGATGCCCTGATCATACCACAGTCGGCAACGCTTGAAATGCAGGATAAGATCTTCGTATTCGCCGTCGCAGACAGCAACAAAGTGAAGAAAGTACCGATCAGCATCATTGGCAGGAGCGGAAGCAATTACCTGATTGGTGAAGGCCTGAAAATCGGAGATCAGATCGTACTGAGCGGAATTGACCGCCTGCAGGAAGGTCAGGTGATCAAACCAGAAAAAGCAGCAGAGAAAGTTGCTCAATTAATTACTAAATAAAAACGACAACAATGTTTAAGATATTCATACAGAGACCAGTACTTGCCACCGTTATATCTATACTACTAGTTATACTCGGCATACTTGGTCTGACTAAACTGCCGTTGCAGCAGTTTCCAGATATTGCCCCGCCCTCCGTGCTGGTTACGGCGGTTTATCCGGGTGCCAATGCGGAAACCGTACTCCGTTCAGTAGCACCGTCCATCGAGGAATCAATCAATGGTGTGGAGAACATGAGCTACATGAGCTCCACCGCAAGTAATGACGGTTCACTTGCCATAACCGTTTACTTTAAACTGGGTACAGATCCCGATCAGGCAGCTGTAAACGTTCAGAACAGGGTAGCCCAGGCCACCAGCCAGTTGCCTGCCGAGGTGGTGCAGCAAGGTATCATTACTGCAAAACAACAGAACAACTTCATCATGGCCATCGGTCTGTATACAGAAGACGAGAAAAAATATGACCAGACCTTTGTGGCCAACTATGCCCAGATCAACATCATACCTGAGATCAAACGTATCCCGGGTGTCGGTGCTGCCAGTATATTTGGCGGGGTTAAGGATTACTCAATGCGGGTATGGCTGAATCCAACCCAGATGGCTACTTACCAGGTTACCCCAAATGAAATCACTGCCGCCATACAGGACAAAAGTCTGGAAGCTGCACCGGGCAGATTCGGAGAGAAAAGTAAAGAAGTATTCGAGTATGTCATCAAATACAAAGGGAAACTGAACAAACCTGAGCAATATGAGAACATTGCCATCCGCGCCAATGCAGACGGTACCATTCTTCGTTTGAAAGATGTGGCCAGAATTGAATTCGGCGCCTATTCTTATGCCAGTTTAACCAGGCTGAACGGTAAAAAAGGAATTGTGATCGGGGTAGTACAACTGGCCGGATCCAACTCCAATGAGATCCAGATCGCCATCAATAAACTGATGGAAAAATCTGCCAAAGACTTCCCTGACGGCATCAAGCAGAACATCTTCTACAGTACTAAAGTTGCGCTTGACCAGTCTATTGACCAGGTAAAACATACCCTTATAGAAGCATTTGTCCTTGTATTTATCGTGGTATTTATCTTCCTGCAGGATTTCCGTTCTACACTGATCCCGGCCATCGCTGTGCCGGTAGCCATACTAGGTACTTTCTTTTTCATGCAGCTGTTTGGCTTCTCGATCAACTTGCTTACCTTGTTTGCCCTCGTACTCGCCATCGGTATCGTGGTGGATGACGCGATCGTCGTCGTCGAGGCCGTACACGCAAAGATAGAGCGAAAGGGCCTGTCACCTAAAGCAGCAACCACCGAAGCGATGCATGAAATTACCGGTGCCATTGTCTCCATTACCCTTGTGATGGCCGCAGTATTTCTTCCGGTTGGTTTCATGGAAGGCTCAACAGGTGTTTTCTACAGGCAGTTTGCCTTTACCATGGCCATCGCGATCGTCATCTCCGCAGTCAACGCGCTGACACTTAGCCCGGCGCTGGCAGCCTTGTTTTTGAAAGACCATTCCGGAGATCATCACGATCAGCATAGCAATATCCCGGTAAAAAGAACCTTCAGCCAGAAATTCTTCGCAGGTTTCAACAGCAGTTTCAATGCGATGACCAACAGATACGTTGGCGGGCTAAAATTCCTGATCCGTCACAAATGGGTGAGCATGGGCGGTCTGGCATTAATTACACTGGCTACGATCTGGATGGTAAAAACCACGCCATCAGGATTTATCCCAACTGAAGACCAGGGCTTTATCGCTATCGCAGTAAATACACCTTCAGGTACTTCCCTGGAAGGAACCTCCAAAGTGATGACAGAAGCGGAGAACACGTTAGGTGCGATGGAACCATTTGAGTTTGTGACTTCCATTCCCGGTTACAGTTTGCTGACCAACTCTACAAGCCCTTCATCTGCCATTTGTTTTGTGCTGTTGAAACCGGTGGACAAGCGCGGTTCGGAAAAGGACATTAATGTCATTATGAACCAGGTACGCGCCAAACTGGGTGGCATCTCAGGTGGTAGTTTCTTCGTATTCAGTTTCCCTACAGTTCCGGGTTTCAGTAATGTGGAAGCTCTGGATCTGATCTTACAGGATAAAACAGGTGGCAAACTGGATAAATTTAGCGGGGTGGCCAATAACTTTATCGGTGAAGTCATGAAACGTCCGGAAATTGCAGTAGCATTTACTACTTTCAAAGCGGATTATCCGCAATTGCAGCTGGACATCAACGACGAAAAGGCAGATCAGCTGGGCGTAAGTGTCAAAGACATCCTGCAGACCATGCAAACCTATTTTGGTAGCTCACAAGCCTCAGATTTTAACCGTTTCGGTAAATATTACCGGGTGATCGTACAAGCTGATGTAGCTGACAGGGCAGATCCTTCTACCATAGACCGGGTATTTGTGAAAAACAAATCCGGTGAAATGGTGCCGATCAATACCCTGGTCAAACTAAACCGTATCTATGGTTCTGAAACCGCATCACGTTATAACCTGTTTAACTCTATACAGGTCAATGCCATTCCAAAACCGGGCTTTAGTTCGGGAGACGCCATTAAGGCGATCCAGGAAGTAGCCGCACAGCAACTGCCTTCCGGCTATTCTTATGAATTCAGCGGACAAACCAGGGAAGAGCTGTCATCGGGCGGACAATCAACCATCATCTTCTTGTTGTGTCTGGTGTTCATTTATTTCCTGCTGGCCGCACAATATGAGAGTTATATCCTGCCGCTGGCGGTCATACTTTCTATCCCTACAGGTATCTTCGGAGTGTTTGTAGCCATCGGACTGAGAGGCATTGAAAACAACATTTATGTACAGGTAGCACTCATCATGCTCATCGGTTTGCTGGCCAAAAACGCCATCCTGATTGTCGAGTTTGCGGTTCAGCGACGAAGGGCAGGACAACCATTGGTTGCAGCAGCTCTGGAAGCAGCGAAGTTAAGACTGCGTCCGATCATCATGACTTCACTAGCCTTTGTTGTCGGTTTGTTCCCGATGAGTATCGCCACCGGGCCGTCTGCACAGGGTAACCACTCGATCAGTATCGGTGCGGCAGGAGGGATGGTTTCGGGAGTAATCCTTGGACTATTTGTTATCCCTGTACTGTTCATCATCTTCCAATATTTACAGGAAAGGATCAGTCCAAAAAGACCCGTACCTGTAGGACATCATCCAAATCACGTAAAAGAACTCGTTCATGAAATCGCATAATTATTTATATATCGTATTGTTTGCCGCAATAATAGCCGGAGGCTGCAAGGTGTCAAAAGACATCGCCAAACCGGCAGATGCAGTGCCTGTTGCCTTCAGGGGCGGACAGACTGCTGATACTGTCAGCGTGGCAATACTAGAGCTCAAAGAATTTATCTCAGAGCCTGATATCCAGAGGCTGATCGATACCGCCCTGCTAAAAAACTATGACCTTCAGCTGGCTGTTAAAAATATTGAGGCATCCGAGCTGCTGTTCAAACAATCCAGACTTGGCAACTTGCCGGCCATCAATTTGCAGGTGACTGCCAATTCGAGCAGGCCTTCAGACAATAGTCTCAATGGACTGAGTGCCAGCGAATTTTTAAAAACTTCGCATATTGAAGATTATAATGCCAATCTTGGATTGAGCTGGGAAGCAGACATCTGGGGCAAGATCAGAAGTCAGAAACAAGCGGCTTTGGCTACCTATCTGCAAACTGCAGAGGTAAAGAAAGCAGTACAGACCCGCATCGTAGCCAGTGTAGCACAAGGCTATTACCGGCTATTGATGATGGATGCGCAGCTTGCCATTGCCAAAAAGAACCTTTCGCTGAATGACAGCACACTGAACATCATCCACATGCAGTTTGATGCCGGACAGGTGACCTCACTAGCCATTCAGCAGGCTGAAGCCCAGCAACTGGTAGCCGCACAGCTGATCCCCCTGCTGGAGCAGAACATCACTCTCCAGGAAAATGCCCTGCGCATTCTAACCGGCCAATTGCCGGGTGCAGTGGAAAGACTGAGCAGCCTGGAAAAAACTAAGGTTCCGGAGCATTTATCGGCAGGCCTGCCATCAGCAATGGTGGGCAGAAGACCTGATGTGAAAAGTGCGGAACTGTCCCTGGCAGTAGCGAATGCCAAAGTCGGGATCAGCAAGGCAAGTCTGTACCCTTCACTGAGCATAACTGCCAGCGGTGGCTTGAATTCTTTCAAGGCAAGTAACTGGCTCAATGTTCCTGCGTCGCTGTTTGGTGTAGTAGGAGGCGGGATTACCCAGCCTATATTTCAAAGAAAACAATTGAAAACGCAGTATGAACTGGCAAAAATCGACAGGGAGAAGGTAGTGATCCAATTCAGGCAATCTGTTCTGAATGCCGTAGGTGAAGTATCTGACGAACTGGTAAAGATTGAAAAATTGAAAAGTCAGTACGACATTTCTGCAAAACGCGTAGGCACACTGCAGCAGGCCGTAAAAAATGCCAACCTGTTGTTTAAGAATGGAATGGCAACTTACCTGGAAGTCATTACAGCCCAAAGCAACTCACTGCAGAGTGAACTGGAACTGGCATCGATAAAAACTGCTCAGCTGAGTGCGTCTGTTGAGCTATACCGTTCTCTGGGTGGCGGAATTTAAAATTCTTCAGTACTTTTATTCTGTTTGGAAGGGTTGTTCTGTATAGAGCAGCCCTTTTATCTTGGGCGGCAACCTTCTGGTTGTGTCTATTTTGTGTGGCTTCTGTGGCCATATTCTCTCGACCCCCTCAAGGGCCTTACTAGGGGGTTGCTAGGCCCATAACCCTAAAGACGCCCAAGAGATGCCCTTAAGAAACTTGAGTTATCGCCGAAAGGATTTAAACGCATGTACCAGCCATATACCATGAGGGTACTGCTGATTAATTAGTAAGTAAATTAAATTTTTAAGGAAGTACCTAAAGCTTATAGCGGATAGGCGGTATCACTCTTGGTTTCCGAAAGCACAAAAAAGCTCTGAACGGTACTTACATTTGGCAGCGTAGCCAGCTTGTTGCGCAGAAAAAGATGGTAGGTGTCCATATCGCTGGTTGCTATACGGAGAATGAAATCATAGGCACCGGTCATCTGAAAGCATTCCATGACCTCGCTGAATTTTGCCACCTCACTCTCAAATTCACCAAGCGCTTCTGCCGTGTGGGCTTTTAAGAATACGTGTGAAAAAGCAATCAGATTCCTGTCTACTTTTTTCCGGTCCAGTATGGCTACAATACGCACGATGTATCCCTGCTCTTTTAGTCTTCTGATCCGTTCGTGAATGGTTGCAATTGATTTATTGAGCTTAAAAGCTAGTTCCTTATTGGTTAATGTCGCGTCCTTTTGCAGGAATTTTAGAATTTCTATGTCTACGGTATCTAAGTTTAACTGCATGAGCTTTTAAAATGATCAATTGAAAAAAAGACGAATAATGAATTTAAATAAATGCAATAATAGAAATAAATAAAGTTTTAGAGCAATTTTCCGAATAATTTATGGAATATATTGGTATCCATTGTGAGTATGCTTTATAATATTGAGTTTTGACAATAATTAGAATAATACTTTATATGTTAATTGAAACAAAAGAGGCCGCGTGTTTAAGTGCAGATCTGGAAAGTAAGTTTGAACACTTATGGCATCTGGTGGGCAATACGCCAATGCTGGAATTGCATTACACTTATAAAGGTGAGCCCGGGAAGATTTATGTAAAATGTGAGCATTATAATCTGACAGGCAGTGTGAAGGACAGGATGGCATTGAATATTTTGTTTGAAGCTTATAAAAATTGTGCGATCAAACCGAGTGATACTATTGTAGAGGCTACGAGCGGCAACACAGGTATTGCCTTTGCCGCCATCGGAAAAGCTTTGGGTCATACGGTAAAGATCATCATGCCAAACTGGCTGAGCAAGGAACGGATCGATATCATCAGAAGTATGGGGGCGGAAGTGATCCTGGTGAGCAAAGAAGAGGGCGGCTTTCTGGGAAGTATCAAAATGTGTGAAGAACTGGCAGCTAAGGGCGGTGTTTTTCTGCCCAGGCAGTTTGAAAACAGGTACAATGAAGAGGCGCATGAAAAAACTACAGGCATGGAGATCTGGGAGCAGTTGAGCAAGGCGGGTTTAATACCTAATGCTTTTGTGGCTGGTGTTGGTACCGGCGGGACCGTGATGGGAGTAGGCAGACGTCTGAAATCTCACAATCCTATGATCAAAATCCATCCTCTGGAACCGGCAGAAAGTCCGACCCTGACAACAGGTTACAAGGTAGGCAGTCATAGAATTCAGGGCATTTCTGATGAGTTTATTCCTGAAATTGTAAAATTAAACGAGTTGGACGAAGTTATACAAGCCAATGACGGAGACGCAATCATTATGGCACAGAAGTTGGCCAGAGAACTGGGACTTGCGGTAGGTATTTCTTCAGGAGCCAACGTAATCGGAGCCATTAAACTAAAACAAAAATTAGGTGTCGAAGCTATAGTGGTAACGTTGTTGTGTGACAGCAATAAAAAGTATCTTAGCACCGATTTAGTAAAGGAGGAATGTATTAAAGAATCATTCATCTCGACGGAAACCATATTTACAGGTTACGATCCAATAGATCGGCTTTAATTAAAAATAAATATTATAACAAAAACAAATACAATAAAAGCGTAACATGAAGAACTTATTATTATTCGCGGCAGGATTATTTTTAAGCTTATCTGCAAGCAGCCAAATTTTAAAGCCGGTGAAGTGGGGCTATGTGGCAAAGAAAACTTCCGCTACTGAAGCAACTTTGTTTATAAAAGCAACTATTGAAGATGGATGGCATATTTATTCTCAGAATATGGCTGATGGCGGACCGGTAAGAACGACTTTTACTTTCCCCGTTTCAAAAGCATACAAACTGGTAGGTAAGACAGTTGAACCAAAGCCAATTACCAAGTTTGAAAAGTCATTTGAAATGAATGTGAGCTATTTTGAGAAATCTGCGATCTTTCAGCAGAAAATTAAGTTTACAGGAGCAAATCCTACGGTAAAAGGATCTCTTGAGTTTATGGTGTGTGATGACCAGCAATGTCTTCCTCCGGAAACTGTGGAGTTCTCTATTCCTGTGACCAAATAATCGTTTAGATGATGCTGAATAATTGTATAACAGGCATAAAAATGCTTGTTATGGGGACTGTTATATCCATAGGTTTATCAAATTTGGCCTATGCCCAACAGGCAGAGACTTCATTGGATGACATCGAATTTACCGAAATTGTTCCAGATACAAATGTTGTTGCGGATACCGCAGTTGTTTCTCCGGCGATTGCCAAAGAGCGCACCGCGATATCAGCCTCTGGATCACAGCATGACCAGCCCAAAGCAAAAACATCTTCATCAGCTGAAAAGGAAAAAACCTTATGGGAGACCTTTATCGCCGGATTGGTTGGGGGTTTCCTGGCCTTCCTGATGCCCTGTATTTTCCCTATGGTCCCGCTGACGATCAGCTATTTCACCAAGCGTGC
>NZ_DATHGC010000109.1:0-14728 GCF_035317785.1 Pedobacter sp.
GAAGATCAGGATTTCGACCGCGGCACTTCAGATGGCGGAGATGTTATCGACGGAGGCGTATATGCATTTGAAACGTCAGAAGACAATTTTTCTTTGGGGATACAGCCGGCAACGGGAGATTTTGTTCCGGGTTCTGTGACATTGCGTTTCCAGAATCAGACAGGCGCTGCCGTGACTTCAGTTAGCATTGGCTATAAGGTATACATATATAATGATAAAGCATCCTCGAGCAGTTTTAACTTCAGCCACTCGGCAGATAATTCGGCATATACCGGTATAGCCGGGATCAATGTGATTTCACCTGCTGTCGCAGATGTCACTCCGGGATGGAAATCCTATTACAGGGTGGTGACGCTGACAGGGCTGAATATTGCCAATAACAATTATTACTATATGCGCTGGACAGGCGCCACGGTTTCCGGCTCTGTTGATTTTGATGAATTCGGATTGGATGATATTGTTTTAGTTGCCAACCCTACCACAACTTATGCTGTTTTTAATGGAACTGCTGAAAATTTTGTGGTTCAGGGAAATGCATCGCTTTCAGGCGATACCACTGTTTCTTCTGATTTGACTATTAACAGCGGAAAGCTTGATATCAACGGTAAGACGCTTTCGCTTGGCGGCAATGTGGTAAATAATGTTGTTGCAGGTATAAAAGGAAGTGCCTCAAGTAATTTATCAATCAATGGCGCCGTAAGTCCTTCATTGAGTTTTGACCAGACGACATTGGGAACCACAAACGTTCTAAATAATTTTAGTGTTGCAACAACAGCCGCCAACACAGTAACTATATTAAACCCGGTTGTATTCAATGGGGCTTTGGCCACAGCGGCCGGGCAAACCTTAAACATGGGCACCAATGTGCTGACGGGCAGCCTGGCTTCAATTGCCAACAATGGCACAATCGCCACGCAAAACACCACTGCTTCCCCAATACCTTCCGGCAAAACCTGGAGTGGGGCTGGTACAATACTATACAATGCGGCGGCGGCCCAGACTATTGCAACTGGGATTTATCAGAACCTGACCATTTCTGGCGCAGGCGGTGCTACGGCAGCCGGCTCTTTTACCGTAAATGGCATCCTGAATTTATCCGCAGCAAATCCATCGGCAACTGTAGGCAGCCTTTCAATGGCCAGTTATACGCTAACCATGGGAGGAAATGCAGTAAATACGGGTCTTGGTGATGTAACCGGAATAATAACCAGAAACACTATTATAGCAAATACATTATACACTTTTGGTCACAGCAATACTTCAATATTATTTCCAAATATCGGCACACTGCCATCTTCGATGAGCTTGAAAATAGCTATTGGTGTTGCCCCGACATGGAGGACAGGTGCTATTAAACGCACTTATGATTTCATCCAAACCGGAGGCTCCGGTACATCAGCAATTGTCAAGGCATACTATCTTGACTCTGAGCTTAACGGAAATATAGAGTCAAAATTAGTAGATTGGGCCTACATTGTTCCCTCAAGTACTGTTTTGGAACAAGGAAGATCAAATTACAATACGGTTGATAATTGGGTTGAACTGGCCAATGTAAATGTTGGATTGTATTTCGGCAGTTCATTCGGTGCAGTATTGCTTTCCCTTGATGAATCTGCGGCACCTTCATTAACATGGAATGGTTCGGTAAGTAATTCGTGGACAACCGCTGCTAACTGGACGCCTAATGCAACGCCATCAGATAATACGATAGTATACATTCCTGATGCTGCAACTACACCTAATGACCCTACATTAAATGCTACAGTATTGTTGGGAATACTCGACATTGAAGCAGGGGGCATTTTAAATGCCCCGGCCAATTCTCAGCTTATAGTAAATGGAGGCGCAGGAGCCTGGATTAATAACGGCATTTATAATCCCGGGACGGGAACGAGTAACGTTACTTTTACAAGTCCGGATGCTACCATTTCGGGGGTTACCAATTTTAATAACATTACCGTTAATACCGGCGCTGATTTGAGGCCGTTGACGAACAATATCATGCGTATTGCAGGAACATTTACATTAAACGGTTCTTTGTCTTCGGGTTCCCTGAAAAACACGATAGAATATACAGGTACAAACCAAACGATTATAAACCCAAATGCAGGATTATCGGAATACAATAATCTGGTTATTAGCGGTACAGGCGCTGTTTTTCCAACATCGTTAAAAATCGCGGATGATTTGATTCTTAATCAGCCTGTTGATTTTACCGGAAAAACAATCACTATGATCGGTTCCGAAGCACAGCTTATTTCAGGAACTTCGACTCCCGTATTCAATAATCTTATCATTAACAATACTTTAGGCGATGTTGATTTAGGAACTAGCGTTACCGTTAACGGTACCTTGACTTTAACATCGGGCAGCTTAAGTATAGGAACGCATAACCTCACTTTAGGTGTAAATCCTGTTTCGGGCACTTTTTCAGCATCCAGGATGATTATTGCAAGCGGTACCGGTGAACTTCGCAGAACATATACGGCTACCGGTTCTTATACTTTTCCTATCGGGGATGCGACAGGTACGAATCAATATTCTCCTATAACGGTTTCAGTAACTTCGGGTTCCTTTTCCAACGCTCATATCGGCGTATCCGTTACAGATGCCATTCATCCAAATAATGCCAGTGTCGATCATAACCTTAGTCGTTATTGGAAAGTAAACCAATCCGGAATTACCGGAGCTGTGGCTACAATAACAGGAACTTATACCGCTTTGGATTTGACCGGAGTGGAAAGTGGCATCAGTGCCGCACAATTAAACGGTACCTTCAATCAGGCAACCAATCCATGGGTAAAATATGCCGCATTAGGAAGTTCGACATTAACAGTATCGGGAGCGGCACTTACAGCAGGACAGGCTTCTGTTTTCACAGGCATAAACGGCGCTGCTTTTACCGCTGCTATTTATGAGCATGGATCATTTTGCCAGAATCAGATTGTTACTCTTAACGGATCCCCAACTAATGGAGATCTACCTTATACCTATCTATGGTCAGGAGGATTAGGGACACAGGATACGGCAACACCGCCAACAACAACTATTGGTACCGTAAATTATATGCTTACGATAAAAGACGCTAACGGTATTGCCGCAACGGATAACGCTAATGTGGTTACGCTTGCTCCGTCTAACGGTGGAACCCTGTCTACAAACCATACGGTTTGTACCGGATCAGTACCGAATGATTTAACCTTAACTGGCCATATCGGGGACATCCTGCATTGGCAGAGTGCCTCCGATATCGGGTTTAGTGCTCCGCAGAATCTAGCTAACACTGCGGCTTCCTTTTCAGGGATAGCTATCGGCCCGATATCAGCGACTACCTATTTCAGAGCTGTAGTCCAAAACGGGTCTTGTGAAGAAGTCTATTCGGCTCCGGCCGTAATCAGTGTAAAATCAACATCATGGAATGGTACAACATGGAGCAATGGTTCTCCCGACAGTACAACTGCTGCCATTATTTCAGGCAATTTTACGTCGTCAGGAAACATTAATGCCTGTAGCCTGACAGTGGATAACAATGCAGCAGTTACCATTTCTTCCGGGGATAATGTGCATTTGAATGATGCGCTGACTGTAAGTTCAGGAAGTTTCACTTTGGAAAATAACGCCAACTTAATCCAGTCAAAGGATATTGCCAATGTTGGAAATATTATTGTAAAAAGAAACAGTTCTCCTTTGGTTCGCCAGGACTATACATTATGGTCTTCGCCGGTAGCAAGCCAGAATTTGCAGGGCTTCTCTCCTTCTACGTTGGCGAACCGGTTTTATGCTTATAACTCTGCAACGAATCTCTATGGCGCGATTACACCATCTACGAATAGTTTTGCAACTGCTCAGGGTTATTTAATCCGGATGCCTAATACCCATCCTGCTGTAGCCACGGTTTGGAGCGGTCAATTTACAGGAGTTCCTAATAATGGGAATTATCCGGTAACTATGGTTAACAATGGCGGCAGCCAGATTTATAATTTGGTTGGGAACCCATATCCTTCACCAATCAGTATGACAGAATTTGTATCAGAAAACACAAATGCAATTACGGGAACGCTTTATTTTTGGAGAGAGACCAACAACAATACTTCGAACAATGCCTATTGCACTTGGGCGGGAGGCACTTTCACAAGCAATGGGGAAGCACAGGTAGTAAATCCCGCAGGAATAATCCAGACCGGGCAGGGTTTCTTTGTAGCTGCAAAACCTTCGCAAACAGCATTGGTTTTTAAAAATACACAAAGGATTGCAAATAATACCAATCAATTTTTTAGGAACGCGAATTCAGAAGAGAGGAATACGATCTGGCTAAACGCAACCAATGCAGCAGGGGCATTTTCACAAATGGCCGTAGGTTATATTACAGATGCTACACAGGGAGTGGATATTTTTGATGGGAAATATTTTCAGGATGGTGATATGGCACTCAATTCCATTTTAGACAATGCGGATTATACAATTCAGGGGCGCGCGGTCCCGTTTAATGCGGCGGATGTTGTGCCTTTGAGTTTCAAAACGACTACTGCCGGGAGTTATACTATTGCATTAGATCATACAATCGGTTTATTTGAAACGAGCCAGGACATCTTCCTGAAAGACAACCTGACTAATACCACACATGATTTAAAAGCGGACAGCTATACTTTTGCAACCGAATCAGGGACTTTTAACAATCGTTTCGAAATTGTCTATCAGACCCTGTTGGCAATAACACAGCCTACATGGAATTCCAATAATGTCATCGTTTACAAACAAAACCAGGAATTGGTTATCAATACAGGAAATACTACGATGTCACGCGTACAGGTTTATGACATCAGGGGACGTTTGCTGGCAGAGCAAACAAACATCAATGCTTCAGAAACAAGATTACCGCTTAATGCCGCCAACGAAGTCCTGATCGTAAAAATAACTTCAGACAATAATGTAACGGTATCCAAAAAAGTGGTGAATTAAAAAAATCATTATTATTAATTAGCCCGGTTTAATATCCCGGGCTTTTTTTAGCTCTACAATCAATCTTATAAGGGAATACTTCAATTACGTAATGTATCAGATTCAAAACCGGCTATCTTTAGCAAACACTCCAAAACTTAAAATAAAAATCGGTACGAAACGCCCCTAAATTGTAATGAAAATTAATATTCGTCAAAAACTGTCCCTCTTTGCATTCATTATTCTGGCTGGGAATGGAAGCATAGGCTATAGTATTTATAATAGCAATCAGGATCTTATTGATTCTCATAAAGCAGTACAGCATTCCACGAAGGTGATTTCCCAATTACACAAGATAAATTTCCTTTCCAAGGATATAGAAGCTGCAGCCATGCATGTTGTTGTAACTCACGATAGCGTATCCGCTAAAACCCTGTATGCGGCCGAAAAAACGATCACTGCTTATATAGGCCAGCTCAAGCAACTTACAAAACACAATGCTTTGCAGCAGCTGCGTCTGGATTCGCTTAAGTTTTATGTAAACAAACGTTTGGATTTTTCAATCGGGCTGATTGGATTAACAGGAAAACAGGGATTGGAAAATGCCACGGTTCAGATCGCTGCGAAAAAGTATCAGCAGTTATCCGGCCACATACAACAAATCACAGAAGCCATACAACAAGAGGAAAGTGTATTGCTTGAAAAACGAGAACAAACAAACCGGGATGACATGATAATGTTCAATCGCTTATCAGTTGTTTTGTTTTTTTTAATTAATGTTTTTACCATTCTTTTATTTATCGCATCGTATATATATTTGCTTCAAAATAAAGCAAAAGAAAAACAGGCAATAAAATTGGCCATTGCCAACAAAGAACTGATATTTCAAAACCAGGAAAAAGAAAAGAGGGCTGAAGAATTGACTAAGACCAATTCAGAGCTTGATCGTTTTGTTTATTGCGTGTCTCACGATTTGCGGTCACCACTTACTTCCGTACTTGGATTAGTTACATTAATTGATGAAGAAAGTAATGAACCCCATATAATTAAATATGCAGGAATGATCAGGCACAGTATCAAGCGTCTTGACAGGTTTATCGGTAATATTTTGAATTACTCGCGGAATAACCGCACAGATATTGTAGCAGAACAGATACCCTTGCAGGAAACCGTTGATGAAATTGTAGCGGCACTCCGCAACATGAAGGAAGCCCGGGGAATAAATTTTGAAGTAAAAATCGATCAGCAGCATGATTTTTATACGGATATGCACCGTTTTAATACTATAGTGGAAAATCTAATTGCTAATGCCATCAAATATCATAAACTGGATAATTCCGATAGGAATATAACAATAACAGGAAAATCAGACAGGAACAATCTGCATCTCAGGATAACAGACAATGGTATCGGCATTGTCCCTAAATACCATGATAAAATCTTTGAAATGTTTTTCCGTATATCGGGGAAAATAGCCGGTTCAGGCATTGGTCTTTATATCGTAAAAGAAATCATTAATCGTCTTGAAGGTTCAATAGAAGTTTATTCTGAAGAAGGAAAAGGTACTTCCTTTGTTATAATATTAAAAAACTTAATGCCATGATTGAAGAAACTAAACATCTTTTTGAGCGTGTAATGGTCATTGATGACAACGAAATTGACCTTTTTATCACATCGCATATTGCTGAAAAGAATAATTTCGGAAAAAATATAATGAAATATTTAGAGCCCGAAAAGGCATTAAAATATTTGCAGGACAATCAGGAAAATTTAGCTGTCCTGCCAGAGGTGATTTTTTTGGATATACACATGCCGATAATAACCGGATTTCAATTTATGAAAGCATATGACACATTATCCCATATATTGAAAAACAATTGCAGGATATTTGTGATCTCTTCTACCTGCGATGACAATGATCTCATGCTACTGCAAAACGAAAAAAACATGGCGGTCTTTCAGGAAAAACCAATAACAAAGGAGTTTCTTAAAAGTATCGTACCTTGATTAAATTGCTATACTGCGGAATCCTGGCTTTCTTTCAGGTAATCTTCCGATATTTTGACAAGGCAGGCCCTATTGAATGGCTTTTTGATGTAATCGATTACATTTTTATTGGCGTCAGCACGCGCTACGTCATTTGCGTCAATTGAAGAAGACATGATGTATATTTTGAAAGAAGCTTTTAAATTCCTTAATTTTTCAAAGTGCTCCAAAAAATCCCAACCGCTCCAGATGGGCATATTAATGTCGAGAAATAGGATAATAGGCAGCAGGCTTGAACTTTGTGAATATTCACTCGCAATATATTCAAATCCTTGTTCGGGAAAGCTAAATGTTAAAATGGTTGAATCTTTAAAATAACTTTTTATGGAAATCCGGCACAATAAGTTGCTGATCGGGTCATCATCTATGATAATGAATTGGCTGGGTGCTGTTTTAATACTCATAATGTGAATTCAATGGTAAATGTCGTGCCTTCGTTTACCTGGCTCTCAATATATATTTTTCCTCCTATCGATTCGACCTGGGTTTTTACCATATAAAGGCCCATGCCTTTGCCGTCGGAAATCTGCGGGTGGAATCGCTTGTACATTCCAAAAACCTGTTCTCCCTTATGTTGCAGGTCAATCCCAATGCCATTATCTTTAAATATTAGCAAAATCTTATTTTTTTGCTTGCGGCTTTTAATCTCTATTAAAGGCGCCACGTCTGGCTGATGGTATTTTAAACTATTATTAATGAGGTTGTAAAAAATACTGTGAAGGTAGCTTTTAACAGTAAGCATCTTATCAGCTTCTGCAAAATCCCAAACAATTAATGCATTCTCTTTTTCAACCTGTTTGTCTATACTTGTTTTGATATCAGCTGCAATCTTTGAAAAATGCACAATTTCTTTATGGCTTACATGTTGCTTGGTCTGTAAAATATAATTAAGGTCAGTAATGACTTCATCGAGTTTTATCACAGAATCCGAAATTCCTTCCATAACCTCGTCTTTGGTTTTTGGGTCAAGATCTTCTACACGTAAAGCCTCAGAAAGCCCTATGATATTGGCAACCGGCGACCTTAGATTATGGGAAACGATATAAGAAAATTGTTCCAGGTCTTTATTGCGGCTGAGGATATCGGCAGTATTTTTTTCTCGTTCCTCTTCTGCCATTTTCCTTTCGGTGATATCCTGCATAATGCCATATAATCCTGTAGCACTGTTATTGAAGTCAAAAACAAATTTACTCTCAGAATATATATGTCTTATGGTGCCGTCCTTGCGCACGATGCGGTGATGGTAGGAGATATCCGTTAATGAATCACGAGACGCTTTTATAGTTTTCAAAACAAAAGAACGGTCATCGGAGTGAACCAATTTAGACCATGCGGCAAATGTCAATTGGTTATCCTTATTACAGACACCGAATATTCTGCAGCTTTCATCCGAAAGTTGCAGTAAATTGGTTTTAAAGTCCAATTGCCAACTTCCCATATGAGCCAATGCTTGTGCTTCTTTAAGTTTCTCCTGGCTGTGCAAAAGATTTTCTTTGTCAAATTCCCGTTGCCTTTCTGATGCTTTCGCTTGCGTTACATCACGAAAATTATCTATTATTCCATTGATTGACGGGTCATGCAGCATATTGGTAATCGTAGCCTCAAGCCATTTCCAGGTGCCATCTTTGTGCAGCATTCTTCCCGTATGGCCCGGAACAGGTATGCCTCTGCTTTGTAAAACGATTTCCCAGACCTTTGCCATACTGCTTGCATCACTGGGATGCATTAGGGATAAGATATCAAGTTCCATAGCTTCCGCTTCGGTATATCCCAATATCCCTTCTACTGAAGGCGAAATGTAAATGACGCTGCCTTCGGCTGACAAAATAGCCACTGCATCTGTTCCATTCTCTACGAGCGAGCGGAACCTTTTTTCATTTACAATAATAAGTTCTTCTGTAGCTTTCTGCTTTTTTTCTTTTTCAAAAAGGTCAAGTGCAAATGAAATATCGCCTGAAACTTCCATGAGCAGGGCGATTTCTTCCTTATCAAAAAAATTAAATTCCGACGCATAAAGATTGAACGTGCCAACAATGATGCCTAGCCGCCTTATTGGCAAAACCATAAAAGAGCGGATACGGTTCTTTGTTGCAAAAGGTTGCCACTTTTTGAAGTCGGGATGGCAGGATATATTATCACAGAGATAATAGGTGCCTGTAAGCAATACCTGATGCTGAACCTCATTGTTTTGGCAATACACATCGGTGAATAAGGCGATGTCTTCTTTAGGAATGCCATTTTGTGCAGTAACGTTCATCTTTTTGCTGGTGGTGTCAAAAAGACCAATCCACGCCAATTTAAATCTGCCCACTTCGACTGCTGTCCTGCACAGCTTCCGGAAAAGAGTGGCTTCATTGTTTGTATGTACTATACTTTGGTTGATATGGCTGATAAACGCATATTGTGTCGTCCGCTTAATAACTTTGTGGGCCAACTGCGTATTGAGTTGCCGTATATCGCGTTCCGATTTCTTCAGCAATTTATTAGCAAGCAACAATGCTGCATTTTGCATAAGGACATCCTCGTAAGTAGTATTTAGCTGCCCAGAATCCTTTTGTACTCTTTTCTCATGAATTTGCGTTGCGGCTGTCGCAGATGTGTCCGCCTTCCTTCTTTTATCCATTGTCTTTGTTGTAAAGTTGACCACGCGAAAATCACATTGTCGAACACTAAATGAATAACTGAAATTAAAATTTTTCTTTGGGGCATCAAAGGCAAACTATTGCGGCTTTTTCGTAAGTGAAACCGTCAAAGGTGGTCATTATAATTGACAATAACGTTCCGGCTCAGTAATTTAACAGAACATGTGAGAACGGGCTGCTTTTGCAAAAAAATCAAGATTTAGTATTGTTTGCGATGTGTCGCGAAGGTTCAGGATTCCCATGATGCTTTCACCATTTTTGCGGCTGCTTATACGCACTGCAACAGTTGCTGAGTCGGGAGTAGCAGTATGCAAAAATCGAAATTGTATCAGGAACCGTCGCCATCACCGCGCAGAAGGTCGCTTGGTGAGTAATTAAATCTTTTCTTGAAAGATTTGTAGAAGTTGGTGTAGTCATTAAAGCCACACATCAGCGCGATTGCTTTTAAAGGTATGTCGGTTTGCTGAATCAATAAATGCGCGCGCTTCAATTTTTCTTCGATGTAGAATTGGTAAATGCTGGTATTGAAAAAATGCCTGAATCCATCTTTTAGCCTGAATTCATTTGTGCCGAAAATTTTGGAAAGCTCCTTGACAGTTGGCAGCGGTTCTTCGAGGTGTTTCAAAATATAGTCGTGGACGTCCTGAATCAGAACGGCATCAGAAATTCGTGGTGGGATATTTTTGAAGTTTCCGGGAATATCGGAAAGCGCGTCCTGCAAAATGGTCGTAACCGTGCTGATAATAATCTTGTCACTATAAAGCAGTCGTGAAATAGTACAGAAGGATGGAACGAGCTTTTTGTTCCGCGTGATGAAAATGAGTTGAATAGTTACGTGGTAGTTTACGTCTGTCGCCGCATCTTCTGTAACGAGTTGCCAATATGCGATAGATTGGTCGGCTAATGTTTTCGTGAAGCTGCATTCAAACAGTTCTTCGGGTGAATGAATAACTGAGTAACGTAGAAACATTTGTGCTGAAGCTTTTGATAGCATAGTCATTATCGAGAACAAAAGTTGATTGCACCAGACTTTGGTATGTGTAATGGGGATTAACGTAACCGCATTCCTTAAGTGAGGTTTGCATGGCGAGCGCCAAAGAGTTGAGGATATTTGCAAGTTCGTCGAGTTGATCATCCTGTTGGCTTTTCTGAATCCTAAATGACAAATTACCGGTTGCCATTTCAAAAAGCATCTGATACAGGTTTCGAATCCGTTCCTGATTGGATTGATTGTGCATGATATATTATTTGGGAATGAATTGAGGTGGTAGTAGCCCAAAATTATATAATCTGTTTTTTTTATGCTAAAAGTATAGTATTCAATTCGGGAATTTAATATGGTAATTTGGCAAGTTTGTATACGGTAAAAGCCTTCGCAGGGAAGGCTTTTGAAAGTTTTTATGTCAATTCAGGTATTGCTAAATTGGCAATTGATTTGATATAGCTTTTTTGGAAAGTGAAATTGATTTCTGTTTAACGAGCGGAAGATTATGAAACAATTTTTTCTAAATTATTGGAAAACGTTAGATTTACGTCGCCAATTTTTTGCTCCAAAACCGTCATGTCGTGACTTAGTTTATCATCAAGAACCCGGGCATAAATTTGTGTAGATTTGATACTTCTATGGCCAAGCATTTTTCCAACACTTTCTAATGGAACACCATTTGTCAGAGTTACAGTCGTTGCAAAGGAATGCCGGGCAAGATGGAAAGTCAATTCCTTTTGGATTCCACCCTTCTAACTACAAATCGTTTTGCGCAAATGGCGTCAATTTCATATTGATTTAAGTAGCCTCGATCGACAATCGATAATTTTTCATGGTATCTGGCAAACGGGTCTTTTTGAATCCATTCGTTGTCTAAGCAAATTGTAAAAATCTTATGAACGTTGTGGACATATTTTATGGTCGTATTATTACTGCAATTATCATTTTTGGTTCTAAGAAAAAAATCAAAATCCATTACAAAGGCGTAGTTGATATCATAAATAGAAATATCTTCAATCTGATATTTTGACATCATGAAATTCTTAAGATGTTTTAAAGTTGTCCTGAAATTTTTCCATGTTCCAATCGCATATTCACCAGTCGGCACTAATGCAAGCATTTTGTCATTGTGGTTTTTGAAAACTGGAACAATTGTTCGCTCAACATCATTTTCACCTTTCAGGATTTTTTTCATGTTAATGTAATTGACAGCTTTACGGTTTGCTATCAATATTTTCTCGGCTTCATTAACATCGTTAAGTAATTTATTAAGGTGGCTGTTTATTGAACGAGCTACTTCGGACTTACCATTCATTTTAGCGCCTTCAGTTGACCACAAGCCAGGATGAAGAAATTTTCCGGTGCTTCCTTCTATTCGGCTTCCGTCTACAGTTACTCGTTGATAAATTGGAACTTCTCCTTTTTTGTTGGGTTTTGCTCTTTTGAGATAGAAGAGATTGTGATGTTTGCATTCATGGCTGAACCTTTTTTGATATTAATAATTTACATTAAGTATCAAAACAAAACAAGATGTTCATTTTTTGAACAGGTTTATTTTGCTGGGGTTGGTAGACGATTCGGGGTCATTAATGAATCAAAATTTGAGTACCCCGAATTGTACCCCGAAGGCATTGCGTTTAAATGACAGTTTTTGGTATGTGGGAGAAATAAAAAACCCCGTGAACCATAAGGTTTACGGGGTTTTGAGGAAATTTGAATTCTTTGTTGTGACGACGATGGGATTCGAACCCACACGTCCTTTCGAACACCAGCCCCTCAAGCTGGCAAGTCTACCAGTTTCTCCACGTCGCCGAAATAAAAAAAGCCGAGTTCTCACTGGGCTTCTTGTGACCTGGCTGGGGCTCGAACCCAGGACCCCATCATTAAAAGTGATGTGCTCTACCAACTGAGCTACCAAGTCAATTTTCATTTCTTCAATGCGGGTGCAAATATAAGGCGTTATTATTTATTTTTCAAAGCAATTTTCTTTTAAATTTGCCTTTTTTTGATATTTACTCTTAACGCCTTAGTATATAAGGTTTTATTACTATGAAGAAAATAATTTTGCTGGGTTATATGGGTTCCGGGAAGTCGACTGTAGCGAAATTACTAGCCTCAAATATTGGTTTCCCTTATGCAGATCTCGATGATGTAATTGAAAATGAGTCCCATGCTTCCATCAGTGAACTATTTGAAAAGCGCGGTGAAATCTATTTCAGGAAATTGGAGCACCAGTTATTGGAACAAATCATGCAAAAGCCCGGAAATCTTGTTTTGAGCCTCGGCGGTGGAACGCCATGCTATGCCAACAACTGCGATTTTTTTAAAGCCGGCAATGTCGTTTCGATTTATCTCAAAGGTTCTGTCGATACGCTATACGAAAGGCTGCTGCCCGAAAAGGAACACCGTCCGCTGATCGCCCAATTGGATTTGGATAAGATGAAGGAATTTATCGCCATAAGCCTTTTCGAAAGGAGCTATTACTACACCCAGGCTTCCCATACGATAAGTATTGACGGGAAAACACCCGATGAAATCGTTTCCGGGATAGAAAGTTTCCTAATTTAAGCAGGCGTAGTCACCTTTGGCCTCAAAAACTACCTGCACGTGCTCCTGCAGCGAAGTACTCAGCGAAATGCCTTTAAAATCGGCTTTGACGGGATACTTCTTGTGGTTGCGGTCGACCAGGACGGCAGTCTTGAATTTTTTGAGCGGCACTTCAAGGAAATGCTTCACGCCATAAACCAATGTCGTCCCCGAATTGAGTACGTCATCCACCAAAACCAGCCCTTTATTCTCATATTCCGATTGGTCTAATGAAGTGGTGATTGGCGCTTTCGGGTCGAGCTTATTGATCCTGACTTCACACAACGACACTTTGATATTGGAAATCTCCGAAAGCGTAGCCGCGATTTTTTCCGCCAGCAAATAACCGTTACTTGCAATTCCGGCAATCACGATCATTTCTTCATCTACAAAAGTTTCGTAGATCTGATAGGCGATGCGCCTGATCTTGTGTTCGATTTCCTGATGGGTCAGGATGATGTTCTGAGTCATGTTCGTGCGTTGTTATCGTGCAACAAGGTAATAATTTATATCAGGAATCCCAATCTTCGTCCGGAATTTCATTTCCATATTCATCCAGGTCGCGGCGGTCTTTTTTCGTAGGGCGCCCTTCACCGGTTTTGCGGTAATGCTCTTTGGATAATTTTAAAAGCTCGAGGTGTGCATAGGTTTCCGGCGGCGTGTCGTCTTTTCTGTAAATGTCTACGAGTTTCGCCGCGACACGGCTGGGCGGGACATCCAAAACGGTAATCGTGTGTATAATCTGGTCTTTGCGGAACGTAACCTTATCCGTCGCAAACACTTCCTTAGATGGCTTCGCAACCTGTCCGTTCACTGTAATATGGTTCTTTTTACAGGCTTCGGTAACCATGTTCCGCGTCTTGTAATATCGTACGCACCACAGGTATTTATCGACTCTCATATTTTTTCTAAATTCGGCGTTAAATTATTTACAAAAATAAATCAATATTGTATCTTGCGCACCTAAAAAAACAGCTATAATGAACAAATTTAAGTTTTATTTTATTGCCCTGTCTGCTGCAGTAGTATTATTTTCCTGCAACAAGGCAGATGACCTTGATTATGAGATACTTCATGAATATGGGACTCAATATGAAAACGACTCGGCTGTAATTATTGATTATCTTCACGGACATTATATATCTTCCTACATCGACCATCCCGGATTTTCTGACGATCAGGATGTGGTCATTTCTAAAATCACCAACGCTGCCGAACAGCAATCTTTATGGGACAGCCCCCTTTTGCATTCGATAGATGTAGACAGGAACGACATCACGTATAAAGTTTACTACCTTCAATTAAGGGAAGGCGATGCGGTAAACGGGAAAAATCCTTCACGCGTAGATAATGTCCTCGTTTCCTATGAAGGCACTTACCTGCGTCTGGGCGAGGAACCGACTTTATTCGATTCTGCAATATACCCGGACAGTTATTTCGCATTGAACAGCCTCATCATTGGCTGGTCAGAAATTATGCCTTTATTCAAAACAGGGGTTTTTAACCAGGCGGCTTCAGAAGGCGGTCCGGC
>NZ_DATHGC010000110.1:0-10962 GCF_035317785.1 Pedobacter sp.
ATATTGATCTTTCTGCTTTGGGTGAACAAGACCTGATCAAAGTATTGTTTGCAGAGAATATCGGTGTGGTATTCCAGGCAGATGCTGGCGCAGAAGCAATACTTTCAGCCAATGGTGTTACTTTCCATAAAATTGGCGAAGTGACTGGTGATGCTGTATTGAACATCAAAAATGGCAGCAATGAAGCGCTGAATCTGGATATCGATCACTTACGTGATGTTTGGTTCAAAACCTCTTATTTATTAGATAAAAAACAAAGCGGCCCGGTCAAAGCGAAAGAACGCTATGACAACTACAAAAACCACGTTTTAAAATACAATTTCCCGGCGCAGTTTGACGGCAAGAAACCTGCGATAGACAGTAACAAGGCCCGCCCTAAAGCAGCTGTTCTTCGTGAAAAAGGGAGTAATTCTGAAAGAGAACTGGCGAATGCTATGTACCTGGCGGGTTTTGATGTAAAAGATGTGCACATGACGGATCTGATTACAGGCCGTGAGACACTGGAGGACATTCAGTTCATTGGTGCCGTGGGTGGTTTCTCCAACTCTGATGTTTTGGGATCGGCCAAAGGCTGGGCTGGTGCATTTATGTACAATGAGAAGGCCCGCATTGCGTTGGAGAAATTCTTCAGCCGTCCGGACACCCTTTCTGTGGGTGTCTGCAACGGCTGTCAGCTTTTTGTAGAACTTGGACTGATCAATAAAGACCATGAGGTAAAACCTAAAATGCTGCACAATGCCAGTCATAAGCATGAGAGTATTTTTACTTCACTCACTATACCGGAAAACAATTCTGTAATGTTGTCTACATTGGCTGGCAGTACATTGGGGGTTTGGGTATCGCATGGCGAAGGCCGGTTCCAGTTGCCTTATTCTGAAGACAAGTACAGGATCGTAGCTAAATATGCATACGAAAGCTACCCTGCCAGCCCGAACGGGTCTGATTACAACACTGCGATGCTATGCGACGAGACAGGCCGTCATTTGGTGATGATGCCGCACATTGAGCGTTCATTGTTTCAATGGCACTGGGCAAATTATCCTAAAGGACGCAAAGACGAGGTTACGCCATGGATGGAGGCCTTTGTCAATGCGAGGAAATGGATTGAAGGACAAAATCAACAATAACCTTAGGGTTTGGCATACTGTGCGGGTGGTGCTTGAAACCGGGTTTATGAACTACGGTAATTACACCACCTGCTGCTTTGATCTTCTTTTCAAAAGCCAGCGTATTCGTTTCCGGTGATACCGCTTCGTCGGCATCGGCACAAAGGATGAGGCTCGGGTACTTTCCATTTACTATTTGCGCTATTTTATCGATTGGGCTTCCTCTGAAATTTTGTACATCTTCATCAGTGCTCAGTCCATAATCTTTCATAAACTGATCGTGCTCCTGCTTGTATTTCAAGGCATTTTCCTTAGCACCCGGCCAGGTCTTCATATCCAGTACCGGGTTATCTACATAAGCACAGGCTACCATTGAAGGATTGGCTGCCGCCCAGTTGTAAACATAAATGGCTCCCCTGCTCATGCCTTCCAGTGCAGCTTTTTTAGACAGGCCTGCTTTAAGCAATATGGCATAAAAATCATCCCAGAGCGCGATGGCTTCCGGATTTCCAAGCAATTCTGCAGCATCGCAATAGACGACATGGAATCCACGTTCCAGCAAAGCGATGTCTGCTTGCGGTTCATGCCCCCAGAATCTTGCCCGCCAGATGTAAGGATGACCAATGGCAGACCATTTCGGCTTCACTACTTTGCAATCCCGGCCTTTCAGTTTAAAACCGGCACAGTCATACCCGTAAAAGGATTCTTTGGTAAAATCTTTCAAGTCCTTGAACACATCAAATCCTTCGTCTTTTTTGGCGTTGAGTGTTTCATACATCCGCATAGCAAGGATAGCAGATCCATGAACATCAGGATGGATGAGGTCTGGTACCATCTCGGGGTGGTCTATCAGGAGCTGGTGCATGTCCAGTACTTCAAGTCCGGTCTCATAAGCCACATTCCTTATTTTTGGCGCAATCCGGTTTACAATCACCGGATCCCAGATGCCGGTCGTATCCTTCACAAAAGAAACCATGGGCAGCATCAGGATCACCCGCGGATGCGATGGCAAGTCCTGAAAAGCTTTGATCATTTTCCGGTAATCTCCCTCATATTCATTCAGGTGCACCCTGTTGATCAACTTGGCATCATTGCCGCCCAGGTCAATGAAAACGACATCAGGATTGCTTTTTAGTGCCTGCTGATACTGAGCGGTTTTGACATATGGGTTGTCGCCATTTGTCAGTAAGGTAGTTCCGCTAACTCCATAGTTAGAAACCTGGTACCCGGTGCCCATCAGTATCTGGAGTTGCCCGGGAAAAGAAAAGGTCTCCCGCTTTTGGATACCATGCCCATAGGTGATGCTGGCACCGATACAGGCCACTTTTACCTGGGCATTACTTAGCTGTACACAAAAAAAGAAGATCAGCAGAAAAAAAAGGACTTGACGCATCGGAGTATGGTTTAGAACCCTAATATATTCATTATTGTGCTTTTTGCCCGACTTTAATAGTAGTACCCGCACTGCCGATCAGCCCGTCCATGTTGCTGCCCTGCAGGTTAATGTGATAGCTACCAGTGATATCCGAAGTATAAAAGCTCAGTGTCGCCTTACCATCGGCATCAGTAACGACATCAGGCTTCCAGTAGATGGTGGAGCGATAGTCTGGCTCCGTATTGTCTTTTGCGCTTACTGTATATTTCGGACTGTAGAACTCCTGCGGATACATGAGCGGCAATGGCCTGTATGTTGCTACATCAGGGTTGTTGTTCCTATACCAGCCGCGTCCGCCTTTTGTGGTGATCCCGATCACCGCAATCTCTCTTAGTCTATTGGTAAGTACATTTACGCGCAGTTCCAGGTATCCTGCCGATTGTGCATGGTTAATTCTATAAAATGGCTGGACTGTGTATAAGGGAATGGGATTCCCGTATTTGTCTTGTAATTGTATAAACGTTTCAGGGTCTAAAACATACTGTGATCCTGAGCGGAGCGCTACTTCCGATGCAATGATGTATTTCGATTTGTAAGTTTCACCAATACCCGGCACCGCATAGTTGCCGGTATATTTCCGGCTGTACATGACTTCCATTCCTAAAAAGCCTTCAATCTTAAATTCGCTCAATTCTTCAATCAGTTCTTTAACGTTAGGGTTCCCGTTCATCCTCACAGGGAGCCCGCCTCCATCTATCTCAATGATGACCATATAGTTGTTCAGTTTCAGTGTCGCCAGACCGTCCTCCATCACTACATTTAAACCCGGAACTTTTTGTTTCAGCAAATGATAAAGGTCCAAAACCCCGGATTCTTTAATGTCCTGTTCGTCAAATATGAGGTCAGCACCCTTTGAGATGTTTCGGTTATAGGAACCTTTGATGATCTTTTTGGTGGTGATCTTTACTTCTTTTAATGTGATCCCTGATTGCCTGAGGCTTTTTTCCTGAGCTTTGGCCACAACGCGCTTCACATAATTGAGCTGGGCAACATCGGTATTTACATACCATGGAAGTACCTGGTCGCGAAAACTTTCAGACACCGCAGCGGTCTTAAACTTGTCGACGGTAACCTCTCCGAAATTCATGGTTTTACCCTTAGGGGTCCTTGCCTGGATGAAAAAAGAACCGGAATCTATTTGGGGCAGGTTTTCAAAAACGTATTTACCCTTGTCATCAGTTATGGTACTGGTTATGAAAAACGGTTTTTTTGAAGAGATCAGCATTTGAGCTCCGGCGACAGGTTTCTTTAAAATATTAGCGACCGATCCCGACAGCCTGAAGTGCGTTTCCGCAGCAAATTCGACTGGCTTTGGCGCAGCAAATGCATCTTTCCAGTCGTAACCCCTCCAGCCTTGTGTGAGCATCAGGTTGTCAAGGGCCTGCCAGCGCTGCCTGTTATTTTTGTTCAGGTAATACCCCGGAGTTTCAATGGCCCCTTTTAATTCTGAACTGAGCAGCAAAGCGGATGTAATCCCATAGCTGCTGGCAGTATCCGGTGTGACCTGGCTGTCGTCTGTTACCGCCACTGAAAAGTTCCCTTTTACAGGATTACCGTCTTTGTCTTTGACTTCCAAAACTACGTTAACGCTGTCTCTTTTATAGTAAGCCGGTTTATCCGTTTTCACAGCAATCTGCAGGTCCTCCTGGTGATCAATGAATACCAGCCGTTCGTTCAAAGGAGTTTTATCTCTTAACAAAGTAAACCTGGTAATGCCCGGGGGAAACCTGCTTTTTGAAATACTCAGCTTTGTTTGCTGAAGGTCAATGGTCTGCGCATAGGTTATAACGCCCCTGGAGGTAGCCGTGAGGTAATAAGTACTCTTGCTGTCTGTGGCGCTGGTCGAAGAAATATTCAGGTCCAGTGAATCTTTTTGCTCATCATTGACAACATGTAAAACGATACCATCACGCTTAACAGGTGGCAGATTAAAGACCTTATCCAGATCTGCCGGCTGTGTTAGTTTTGCAAAATAGGTCTCCCCCGCTTTTGGTGTAAACTCAAAGGATCCCATCCCGCCATATAAACTTGAAAACTCAGTTACCGGATTTTCCTTAGTGTCGTAGATTGTACCCATTACATGAATTCCCAGGCCATCTTCGCCAACTGCTTTGAATCCTACGGCCGATTTCAGACCTGCAACCAGATTGCCACCTTCGGGCAAGAACTGGAGATCGATGTTTTGGTCTCTTTTGATGTTTAGCGGAATGAGCAGGCGCTGGCTGCCGTCGTTCTTGCTGAGGTTCCGGATCTCCATTCTGATGTTGCGGCCATCCGCTTTCCGTTTGATTTCGTGATTGACCGCAAGCCGGCCATCTGTGCCTGTACGCAGGTTCTCTTTATACAATTGCTTGTCGCTATCCATTATTTTCACTTCGACATCACGCAGACCCACAGCCGACTGATCAGAGCGGGTTAGTGAGACCTCTGTCTGCAGTTCATCTTTATCGGTCACTCTGGTCATCTTTGAACTTGACCTGACCAGCCAGGTGTCCTGTGTGGGCACACCAAGGTAAAGCCGTTTGGTAAAGAAATAATCGCTGCCAAAATTCTGCATCCAGTTGGTATAGGCGCGCATGGTATAGCCGCCTTCATGAAAGATCTTCGGAACCAACGGAATCTGGGCATAGCCAATGCCATCTTTTATCGGGATGCTGATCCGCCTGACCACCTCCGCGGTATCGTCGTTCAGCTCTACATACAGCAGACCGCTGCGTTTTGAAGCGGCAAGTGTGGCTGCATCAAAAAGATAGGCCTTAAACCAGATCGTATCACCCAGGTTATAATAAGGTTTATCGGTATGCACATAAAGCTTTTCGGCTGGCATCCTTTGCTGCAGCACCTTCATGGCTTTTACCACTTCAGTGGTATTGCCGGTCTCCTTATCTGTGATCTGCACCTGCGGACCTGCTTCAACTTCGTATCGGTATACCTGCCTGGCCAGTTCTCCAGCAGCATTAATGCCTTCAACTATTACCTTATAGGTTCCGGGATCATCAGCATTGAAGAAACTGAAACTTGCGTTTCCGCTGGCAAATGTTTTTATTTTCGGGTTCCAGTAAATGGTGGAGCGCAGGTCGGGCAGTTGGTTGCTGACGTTTGGCCGGTCATAGCGGGGCGAATAGAACTCACGGGCTTTATTGAAACCTTTGGGTTTGATGTTAACGATGCTTGGCGTATACCTTGGTGTGCGTTTTTTTCTCGTATAAATGAACAATCCAGGGGTAGGCGTTGAGAAACCTTTGCCAGGCTTACTAAACAACTGCATCAATGCCATATTATTGGTCACCGCATCTATCTTGATGATGTCTTTTGGATCGACACTGTTTTGATCAAACAACTGGCTGATCTCTATTAAACTATCTAGTCTCCTGCCGTCTAAAAATACCTGCATAGGTCCATTTCTATAATAAGGCATATTAAGCACCTCCGGTTGCAGTTCAGGATAAGGCCTGAAGCTGACCGAACCGAGCCTTCCCTGAAGACAGATCCCCAGGCTCGCACAGTTTTCGTCTTTCATCATATAGGTAAAATCGGCATGCCCATCGGGAATCTGAAAGATACCCTGGCTCCTCATTTCTGATTTGATCAGTTTCCTTGCTGTGATCTTTACTTCTTTCAACCTGTTGGCCCGGCTTTGCCTGCCTGTCCTGACCAGAACTTCATCCTGCTTTTTGCTGCTTTCCAGGTATACGCTAAAGCTTTCTTCGATATTTTCATTGAAACCGGGTATGTTCCAGTTTTTACCGATGACCTGTTTGGGTATGCTGTCCAGAATCACTTCTACTTTTTTACTTTTCTTGGCGCTTATTGCCTGTACCGCAAACCGGAGACTGTCCGCCAGCATGACCGGTTCATACTTAAACCGGCCGTCTGCATCTGTTTTTGTTTGTTCCAGGAATCCTGGTGTGAGCGACATTACCGTCACTGTGCCATTGACCACAGGTGTACCCGACAGGCTGAGGACCCTGCCGGATATTTCTGTGCCGAGAGACTCTGCTTTGTACAATGGTTTGTTTGCAGGAGTTGTGCCGAGTATTTCTTTCCAGGTAAAGCGCCGGTATCCCTGCGTGAGCATCAGGTTGTCCAAAGCTTTGTTGACATCGTAAGTTTCATTTGTAAAATAATAATTGGGCTGCTCGATATAACCTTTGATCTCTGAGCTCAAAAGGAGGTTTGACAATAAAGTGCTTTCATTGGCTTCATCAAAAGGAACCTTGTTTTCATCGATCACCGAGACCGAGAAGTTGCCCGGCACTGCCTCACCAAAACTGTTCATGGACTCCAGGTCTATGGTGACCTTTTCCCTGCTTTTATAGATCTTTTTAGCAGAACTGATCTTCAGTTCCATTCCGTCATTACTTTTGATAAAAATGATCCGTTCATTGACAGGTTCACCGCGGCTGTCAAACAGGGTAAACTGCGTGATGCCCGTGGGAAAGTTCCGTTTCGGTATCCAGACGGAGGTCATCACTCTGGAGATCTCTACCGGTGAGGCGAAAATGGCCTGGCCACCTGACTGTGCAAGCAGATTTACTGACCGGGGCGTCTGGAACTGCCCGGGCGTGGTCCTGACCCTGACCAGAATACTGTCTTTGTTGGGCTGATATACCGAAAGCACATAGCCCTGATCCGCAGCACGGGGCAGCACGATTGTTTTTGCCGAACCATCGGTGAAGGTTATTCTGGCACTGTAGCTCTTACCGGCCTGAGGCCTGATGTTGAACACCCCCATTCCAGCGTGTAAACTTTCAAAACCGGTAATCTCCTGCCCTGCTTCATCCAGAACAGTCCCTTTTATAGCAAGGCCCTTACCGTTTGCGCCTACCGCTTTAAATCCGATCCTGGAGTTGATGCCGTTGAGCAGGTTACCGCCTTCGGGAAAAAACTGTACATCGCTTTTGGAAAGAGAATCGGGTGGCCGTTCATTCTTTTTCTGGTTTTTAACCTTCATTTCCGATTTTTCGCGATCCGCCGCATCACCCGGCCGGACAACATTTAAAGGGTCGCCCACAGCAAATGTGTGGTCATAAAAGTATTCTTCGCCGGCATTGCGCATCCATTGGGTATAGGCCCTGATCCGGAAATTACCCGCCTTGTATTCATCGCCCAGGGTAAAATCGCCCATGGCCATACCGGCCGTAAGCGGGAGTTTTACCGCATGCAGCAGGGAATCCTTTTCATTGATCAATTCTACATACAATGCCCCGCTCAGTTTGGACAACTGGTGGCGGCTGCCGATGGTCACATAGGCTTTAAACCAGACTGTATCGCCAACTGCATAGTAGGGCTTGTCCATGTGCAGGTATACTTTTTCCTGCGGATTGCCATCCGTCCAGCGCTGAAATGCGGTTACAAATCTTTCTACAGGTTCTTCTATCCTTGGGGCAAAGGCCAGCAGGGCCAGTGCAAAAGTGGTTAACAAAATTAATGAGGAGCGTTTCATAAAAAATAGATTTACTGGCTAAGGAGCCTGATTAAAAACCTTCACAGTGGAAGCTGTACTTCCAATATTGCCATCCATATCACTTCCCTGCAGATTTACCGTATAATTCCCGGTGACATCCGATGTATAAAAACTAAACCTTGCCTTGCCGTTGACATCCGTGGTCACATCCGGTTTCCAGAAGATCGTGGAACGGTAGTCAGGTAGCAGCGTATGCTTGTCATTTATGGTATATTTCGGGCTGTAAAACTCCTGCGGGTAGGTCACCGGCAATGGCCGGTAAGTAGCATAGTCGGGTCTGTTATTCCTGATCCAGCCCTTCTTGAGGCGTGTCGTGATCTCAATTGAAGCGACCTCCGGGTCACCGTTCAGCAAACCAATTATCCAGTCCGTGTAACTTTGACCGCCAAGCCGGTTAAAATTGATATTCCCGGGATAACCCGCTGCCGAAATCTCCAGCGATGACATCTTCATTCTTGATGCAGCACCGCCCGGAGTAAATTGTGACACCCTTGGCGCGCCAAAAAGCCTGTTGGTAAATCTTCTGCTGTACATGACTTCCAGGCCAACAAATGACGCGATCTTGTATTCTTTCATTTCTGCAATCACCTCATTCACTGTTGGGAAAGGCGTTAGCTGGAAAGGAAGCCCATTGCCATCAATACTGATCCTGAGATAATAATTATTGAACATGATGGCCGGAAATCCCTCCCTCATCACCACTTTAAATCCCGGCAACTGCTGCCGCAGCAGCTCGTACAGATCGATGACCCCTGAAGCTTTGATATCGGCCTCATCCAGTACAATATCTGCGCCGCCATAGTGATAGGAACCTTTGATGGTCTTTCGGGAATTGATCTTTACTTCCCTGAGCAGATTTCCCGTTAGATTGAGGCTCCTGATTTCCGCATCGGCCATGTGTTTTACGTAGTTGAGCTGCGTCGCGTCGCTGTTGACATACCAGGGCAGCATCTGGTCCCTGAAATTCTCCGGTACTGGCGGTGCCTTAAATTTATCTACCGAAACAGCGCCAAAATTCATAGTTCTTCCCTTTGGGGTACGTGCCTGGATAAAAAACGAGCCCGAGTCTATCTGCGGCAAATTCTCAAATATATACCTGCCAGCACTATCCGTCAGGCTCTGCGCAATAAAAGCAGGCTTTTGAGATGAGATCAGCATCTGGGCACCCTTAACCGGCTTGTTTGCAATATTGACAACAGTTCCGGTTAATCTGAAATAAGGATTTGCTTCAAATTCAGGTTTCTTTGGGGTCATAAAAGCATTTTTCCAGTTATAACCTGTCCAGCCCTGGGTGAGCATCAGGTTATCCAATGCCTGCCAGCCTGCCTCATTGCGTCTGCTGAGGTAATAGCCGGGATTTTCCACATTGCCTCTCAGTTCAGCATTCAGCAGCAAGCTTGCCGATATTCCATAGTTATCCAGCGTATCCGGGTTCACCTGGCTGCTGTCGGTGATCGCTACGGAGAAACTGCCCTTTACAGGCACGCCATTTTTATCCCTTACAGCGATCTCCAGCTCCACCTTTTCCCGCTTATAATAACGTGAGCGGTCCGTACTCACTGCGATCTGGAGTGGTTGCGGCTGATCTATAAATACAATGCGCTCGTTTACCGGAGCCTTGTTTAAAAATACAGTAAACCTCGTAGTTCCCGCCGGAAAAAGGTTTTTTGCGATCTTATAATTGTTGATCTTTTCATCCAGTTGCTGCGCATAGGTCACAACACCCCTTGAGGTAGCAACCAGATAACCTCCGGCCGCAGACAGGTCCATACCTGAGACTGCCTGTATATTTACAGTAACAGAGTCATTCCGCTCTGGATTGACCACTGTCAACACCGTCCCTGATGCGGCGGCCACCTCCAGCGTGAAAATCTTTTCTGTATCCTTTGGTTCTGTGAGTCTTGCGGTATAGCTTTCACCAGCCTTAGGTGTAAATTCAAATGAACCCATCCCTCTATAAAGACTGGAAAACGCAGCAACCTGGTTGTTTTTGCTGTCATATAGTGCTCCCGCAACAGACAAACCCTTTCCATCTTCACCAAGCGCCTTAAATCCTACGGTTGATTTTAACCCGGCAACCAGTGTGCCGCCTTCCGGCAGGAGCTGCAGATCAATATTTTGGTTTCTCTTCACATTTACAGGCACAATCAGACGCTGTTTACCATCTTCTGGACTCATAGCCACGATCTCCAGTCTCATGTTTCGCCCGTCCGCTTTTTCCTTCAATTCATAATCGACTGACAATTTTCCGTCCGCACTGGTCTGCTTTTGTACTTTATAGCGCAGCTGGTCCCCCTCCAGAACCCGGATTTCTACATGCTTAAGCCCTGCCGCAGTCTGATCTGCCCTGCTTAAAAAAAGCTCGGTCTGCAACTGGTCCTTGTTTTCAACTTTGCCGATCTTTGAACTGGACCTGACCAGCCAGGTATCCTGCGACGGAACTCCCAAATAAAATCTTTTGGTAAAAAAATAATCATCTCCAAAGTTCTGCATCCAGTTGGTGTAGGCCCTAAGGGTATAGCCACCCTCCCGGAACATCTTCCTGCTCAATCCAATCTGCGCATATCCGGTGCCGTCTTTTATAGGGATACTGATCTTTCTCACCGATTCCGCGGTATCACTATTTAGCTCAACATACAGCAAGCCACTCCTTTTGGAGGCAGTGAGCGTTGCGGCATCAAAAAGATAGGCCTTAAACCAAATCGTATCACCAAGATTGTAATAGGATTTATCTGTGTGCACATAGAGTTTCTCTGCAGGCATCTTTTGCTGCATGCCCTGCAGGGCTTTTACCAGATCGTTATTCTTGGAGGCGGGTAACTCCGGAAGCTGAGCTTGCGTACCGCCTTCGACCTCATACCTGTACACCCGTCTGGCCAGCTCACCGGCCGCATTGATGCCCTCAACAACGACCTTATAATTTCCGGGACCGTCCGCATTAAAAAAGCTGAAGC
>NZ_DATHGC010000111.1:0-8464 GCF_035317785.1 Pedobacter sp.
GCGTTCCGGTGTGATCCTGACCTTATCCACGCCGGGTTCTAAAATGGCTGCGCCCGGCGCTTTAGCGTACAGCGTAACCTGCGCCGGTAAGGAATCCTTCTCGCGGGTTCTGGCCGCGGAACTGGCGCCTAGAAACATCCGGGTTATCTGCCTCCGTCCCCACGCTATTGCAGACGCACCAGCAGCGGGTTCCTACACGAAGGATCTCTTCAAGACGCTTATCTGGTATAAAGACACTGCCGACGGCCAACCGGTGGAAGAATGGCTACCAGACTCGGCAATGGCCCAAAGCACGATGTTGAAACGTTTGCCGACTCTCTCGGAAGTGGCGGAGACGGCGGCTTTCATGGCTTCGGATCGGGCCGGAGCCATGACAGGAACGGTTGCCAACCTTTCTTGTGGCTCGGTCGTGGATTGACTGAGCCGCAATGACATTGGCAACTGTAAAATCCTGAAATGGAAATTGCGCTAAAATTTTAAGATGATCAAAGAACTTTTTAGACATAACTATGCCATAGCGTACTAACCGGAATCGAAGACATCGATTCCGGTTTTTTTATAACCGGATCTATTGCTATATTGAGCGTTGTGCGCATCTGAGCATCCCAAATGAATTAATTAATGAGAAAGACCTTAATTTTAGCTTTAATCGCAATAATTACAATTGGCTCAATTTGTGCCTTGGTCTACTACATCAAAATGGATGGTTTTTCGTTCTCCTGGATCCTGAATTTCCTGTTGATGCTCTTTGTGACTTTTTTTACCGGGGCACTAAAAAGCCCGCTTACTTCTTCCTACTATAACGAAAAGGGATGGGAGCGGAGAGGGAAAATATACGAACATCTTGGAATCAATTTTTTCAGGAAAATATTGGTCTGGATCGGCTGGGAGGCTGTGATCAGGAAATCTTTCCCCATAGGGAAAAGTACCGGAGCTTTGGTGAATTTACATTATCAAACCAAAAAATCTGAATTAGACCACCTCATCATCTTACTTATCGTCCTTGGATTTAATGTTTTCGTGGCATTCAAATTTGGAGTTCTTAAATCTGTGTGGCTACTGGTATTAAATGTCTTACTAAATCTTTATCCAATTTTTCTTCAACGATATAATCGTCCGCGAATAGAAAGAGCTATAAATTTAAGTAAACGGAGATAAAGAGACTTACATTTATTATATTCCATTCGCCGCCGTCAAAATTATAGGTTTGCCGGAGGTGATCAGTATTGTGTGTTCATGCTGGGCTACAAATCCGCCTTCATTTCCTTTAAAGGCCCAGCCATCTGACATTGTTTTAATGTGTTTAGATCGGGTGGAGATAAATGTTTCAATGGCAACGACCGAATCTTTTCTGAATCGCCTGCTGTCAAAACGGTCGTAATAATTCATGACCCCGTCAGGCGCTTCATGTAAACTTTGTCCAACCCCATGACCACCTAAATCCCGGATAACAGTATATCCTGCTTTTTTGGCTTTGGTTTCTATCAGTTTTCCGATATCAGAGATTTTTACTCCTCCGCTGATTTGAGAAATCGCCTCCAATAATATTTCTTTTGAAGTATCTATCAAATGTTGTATGCCCTGAATATCTTCTCCTACAACAAATGAGCATCCATTATCTGACCAAAAGCCATCCAGTTCGGCGGATACATCAATGTTAATGATATCTCCATTTTTTAGAATGACTTTGTCTGAAGGAACACCATGAGCAAATTCTTTGTTGACGCTGATGCAGCTATAACCCGGGAAACCATAGGTTTCGAATGGGGCAGATTTTGCACCAAGAGCTTCTAATAGTTGTCTTCCGTATTCGTCTATGTCTTTTGTCGACACGCCTGTCCGGGTATACGCTTTCATTTCTTGTAAGGTAATCGCAACAGCTTCGCTCACGCGCTGCATTCCCTTCAGCTCTTCTTCCGTTTTTATAACCATAAAATGATGTTATTCAGTGTTGCGCAAAGCTCGGGGTATTTAAATTGTGCTCATAGTAAATATTAGACATGGGATTATTCTCCCGTCATTGACATTTCCCGTAAATTTGCGACATGCCAATAAATTATCTGAAGAAGATACAATTAGGGGAATTTAATGAGGACGGCTATAGAATCAGCCCTTCAAAAGAGGTTGAATCTATTATTGAAGGATTTTATGTTTTCTCAAGGGATCCAGAGAACAATACACATCTTATTTTCAATGACGGGTTTCCCGTGCTGGTGTTTTTGCAAAGTCGCGAAGATACGGTGGTGGTAACAGGAGAAGGCGATGCTTTCGAAATTAAAGCGGCATGGGCAAGTGCCGGCTCAATCAAGAATGTTTATGTAAAATACAATAATCATACAGACCAGGTTTTTATCGTTCGTTTCTACCCAAGCGCTTTCTATCAATTGTTTGGTTTAAACGCTCAATATTTTAGATATCATCCGGTTACCTCATTTGAATACATCGCAAAGAACAATAACTTCAGCATAGAGGAATTTTTCGAATGTAATTCTGTTGAAGAAAAGGCAGCATTTGTCGGATCGTATGTTCAGTGTTCTTTTACGGGAATCGACACCCCCGGAATCTTAGATAAAACATTGGATTATATCCATAAAATAAAAGGGAAAAGCACTGTACGAAATGTGATCAATGATGTTGGTGTAAACTATAAGTGGCTGGAAAGGAGTTTTGCCCAGCATATTGGACTCTTGCCCAAAGAATACATTCAGCTCCAGCGCTTTATTCATGCATATCTTGACCTGGTTGGATTGGGAGATGTAGATCTGATGCGAATCGCGATATCAAACGGATACTACGACGCAAACCACTTTCTAAAAGATTTTAAAGCCTATACCGGAAAAACACCGCTTGAGTACCTGAAGTTTCTGGTACAGCCTGAAGAACAGCATCAAACAAATTGATTATTTTACTTCCTTTATGGTATTCATGCTTTGTGCCAGATTAATCAGAGGATCGGAAACACTTACTTTTTTTCCGTCGAGCGGTGCATATAATTCAAGACTCGATTTTAATAAGGAGTCTTTTGCAAGGTATTTGATCTCGTCCGGGTTCATGGCCGACCGGTAGAATACCCAGTTTTTATAAGCCAGTTTTTTAGGAATATTGGTTCCCCCGATCCGGAGATCTGTCGTCACTAGTTTTTCGGCTATTGTGCCTTGTAAGGTACTGTCGCAATAAAGCATGGTGACTCCTTTCGCATAATAATGCGTGACAATGACCTTGTGCCATTTATCGTCATTGACAATGCTGGTTCCGCTGACAACTCCCGACCTGGCCGATGAATAGACAAGCCGTCCTTCTTTATTGACCGAGATTGTTCCATTTCCTGCAGCATCGGAAAGCTGCAGCAACGTTCCGGGGTCACCTGTCTTAAAACTAATGGCCGTTGTAAATGGATGTACAACGTGTTCTGGAGTAAATGCTAATGATTTGCTTTCAGATCTGTTTTTAGATGACTTAATATAGGACCCTTTTACACTTTTAGGTATTGGCTTTTTGTTTTCCAGGGCATCAAACAATGAAGGAACGATAGTATAAGACATCTCTGCATGTCCGGCATCGTTTGGATGTAATCCGTCATCCCAATACCCGTTCACCCAGTGACCAGAGAGATCATCTATTGCACCAAGCAGGTTAATACTTGGAACATCCCATCTGTGGATCAATAGGTTCATCTTTTTTATGAAGCTGTAATCCCTTTCATTGTAATCGTTTCGGGTATAGCTATTTGTAATGACCGGTGTATAACCATCGGATCTTGCTTTCCCGATCAGGATTTTGATGTTCTTTTCAAACTGATCGAACATCGGTTGTCCTTTTTCATGAATGCCTTCATTACCCAGGGCCAGTGCAAAAATGACATATTTGCCATTTTGCGGTAAGAAGTCGGTTTTATACCTGTTCAATACTTTTAGGGTGTTGTCGCCTCCGATACTTATATTGACTGTTTCCCATACATAGCCGCCTGGAGAAATACGATTTTTGAGGATATCTGAAAATAAGCTGGTATAACCTTTATGGTTGGTAGCGCCTTGTCCATATGGAACAGAGGAACCGAAATAAATAATCTTTAAGTGGCTTGCGGGCAGTTTTGGCTCCTGGCTTTTTGCACCAAATGACAGGAAGGCCGCTAAAACGCATATTAATCCTTTTTTAAAATAGCTGTATTGCATTTGTTCGTTTAATTTAAGAAAAAGCGCCTGCTTTAGTTCATTCGCATAACATGAAGATAGGCATAAAGCAGATGTTTATGGAGTTACATGGCAAGTACTTTATTCCAAATGTTTTCATTTACAGGAATTCCTTCTTTTAAATTACGGTTTCTGGTCATTAGTGTATTTTCTCCGGGATAGTTAATTGGTTGATCAGGATTAGCCAGTCCGCTACTTTTGGTATAGGCTATTATCTGGTCAGCTAACTGGTTACTGATTTCATTGTTTGCCGGACGGATACTGATAAACACCTGGGATATACCGTATTCCTGTTCGTTGTTGCTGATGTTTTGAGTCGGATTTCCCTGGCTGAGAATGGTTACCAATAAATCCAGCATGAGCGACAGACCGGAGCCTTTCCAAAAGCCAACCGGCAGCAGCCTTTTCGAATTGATGATGTCGGCAGCACTGGTACTTAGATTTCCTTCTGCATCGTATCCGCCGGGAAGCGGCAATTCTTCATTGTTTGATTGATATTGCATCAATTTCCCCACTGAATATTGCGACATCGCCATATCTAAAACGACATCCCCCTCTTTGCGCGGCACGGCAATGACCAGTGGGTTATTGCCCAGACGGGCATCAGTGCCACCCCAGGGCGGCATATTTGCAATGGTATTGGTGAAGCAAATTCCTATGCATCCTTCATTCACTGCCTGCCAGCCATAAGTGCCGCCCCGCATCCAGTGATTTGTATTGCGGAGCGCTACACAGCCAATGCCGTTCTCTTTAGCCAAATTGATAGCCCTGTTCATACAAAATTGGGCATTTAACATTCCGGGTGCCAGATTCCCGTTCCATTGCTCGATTAAGCCGTTGTGACTTTCGAGTGTGGGTTCGGCATCTCCGTTGACCAACTTGAGCCTTATCATTTCTATAAAACCCGGAAAACGGTTTAAGCCATGTGTATATACTCCATCCCGGCTATTTTCAGCAAAAATAGCAGCACACTGCCGGGCTTTAGCTTCGGTAAATCCTTCTTTAAGCAAGATTCCTGAAAATGTTGCCTGCATGGTTTCAAATGATATCCTCACGATATGATCTTTTTAACAATTCTTCTGATAAACAATATGGAAACTTAATGTAGAAATAATTCACTAATATTTGTTCACCTTAATAAAGATATTGAACACTTGAATCTGCTGTGCTAAAATAGTTAATGTTCTTACCAGAGCGAATGTATTGGATCAGGAAACACTTAAGTGCCGTTTGTTAATAATTCGGGAAAATTTAGTTAATATTGAATGTGTTCTTTTGCAAAACAACAGGGAAATCCATATGCATCAGGAAAGGGTAAATAATTCAGGGGAGATTCAGCTGCTGATTGCACTTAAATCGGGAGACCGTTCGGCATTTGAAAAAATTTACCATAGTTATAGCCCCAGAATTTACCTGAATATTCTAAAAATGGTCAAATCTGTTGACGATGCGCAGGAAATTCTGCAGGATGTGTTCGTTAAGGTTTGGGAGAAACGGGAACTGATTGATCCCGAACAGGCTTTTAAAGCTTATTTGTTCCAGATTTCCAGGTTCACTGTATACAATTTCATCCGTAAGGTAAACCTGGACAAAAAGCTAAAGGCTTACCTGGCCCATGAAAATTCTGAGCTGTACACCCATATTGAAGAAACCATTGCCTGCCGGGAAAACGACCAGTTTATTTTGAATGCCATTGAAGAGCTGCCCCCGCAGCGCAAACAGATTTACAAGTTGTGCAAGATTGAAGGCAAAAGTTATATAGAGGTAGGCAAACTGCTGGGCATTTCTTCCTCTACCATTAACGATCATATTGTTAAAGCAACAAAGTTCCTGAAAGACCGCCATTCTTCTTTTGGGGCCGCAGTCACGATAACTGTAATTTCACTCTTCTTAAAAAATCTCTGAATACCCCCTATCGTCAGTTTAAGGCACATTTAAAAAATATTTGCAATTATTTTATTTTAGAGCAGATGTTCGCCCCTTTCCAGGTGTATTAGCAAGAAACGGATAAGACTTGGAAAATTTAGAAAAACTAAAAACCTCTTTTTATAAATACCTTAACAATGAGTTGGGCGAAGCGGATGCACGCCAATTTCTTGAACACCTGCAATCTGGAACTGACAGCGCGGCTTTTTTACTGCTGATTGAAAATAGTTTAGACAGCCCCCTTGCAGATCAGCTGCTGGACAAACCGGAGCTGCTGAGCATATTAAACCAATCCTTTGCAAGGATAACGGATAAGATTGATGCTAAACCCAAGAAAAGCCCGATGCGTTTATGGCCACGTATGGCCGCAAGTATCGCCGCTATGCTTACTTTAATAGCACTTGGCATTTACTTCTTTAATGCTAAAAATGCAGAACCAAATAATGGCTTTACCGTGTCGCAAGATGTGGCTCCCGGAAAGATCGGTGCCACATTAACACTGGCCAATGGAAAAAAGATCAGGTTATCTGATGCGGCAAAGGGCGAGATCGCCAGGGAAGCGGGTATCAGGGTAAGCAAAACTGCAGATGGACAACTGCTTTACGAGATCGGTGAAGGTTCAGGAGATCCCGGTAAGCTCAATAAACTGAGTACAGCTAAAGGTGAAACCTATATGGTTACCTTACCTGATAAATCCAGGGTATGGATGAATGCGGCTTCAAGTTTAACTTATGCCACAAGCTTACATGAACCTCAGCGCAGGGTAAACCTTGAGGGGGAAGCTTATTTTGAGGTGGCTGAAGATAAGGTCCATCCTTTCATCGTAGAAACCGAAGGCCAAAAGATTGAAGTATTGGGCACACATTTTAATGTTAATGCTTATACGGATGAGGAAACGGTGACTACTACCCTTTTGCAGGGAAGTGTAAAAGTCTCTGGTAAACCGGGATCCAAAATGTTAAAACCGGGTGATCAGTCGTCCCTTGATCAACATTCCATCTCAGTTGCCAGGGTAGATACCGAACGGGCAATAGCCTGGAAGAACAGTAAGTTTCTTTTTGAAAACGATGACATACAGTACATCATGCGCATGATCGCCCGCTGGTATGACGTGGATGTGGTTTATACCGGAGAAATGCCAACCGAGAAATTTGGCGGTGGTGTATCCCGTTTTGACCATGCTTCTCAGGTGCTGAAGATATTGGAGTCTACGGGAGGGGCACATTTTAAAATTGAGGGCCGGAAAATTCTGGTATCAAAATAAATAAGCTATAAATAATAGACAAATTGTTAAACTTAAAATTAAACATATGAAAAAAGATTTACGATAAAGCCCCAGGTAGCCGTAAAAACCAGAAAACCAGAAGTGTTACTAGCACCTCTGGTTAAAGTTCGGTGTACGTCAATAAATTAACCATTAACCGCAGCTGCCCTTTGTTTTCGAGGCAACAGGCATACTGCTTAACCAAACAAGTACTAATGTATAGAATTTATACGAAGAAACTGGTCATGCCCGAATGGCATGCCTTCAAAATTTTGCTGATTATGCGATTAACCACCGTGATATTAATAGCATCCTTTATGCAGGTTAGTGCCTCAACACTGGCTCAAAAAATCAGTCTGTCTAAAACAAATGCTTCTTTAAAAGCAGTAATTAAAGAGATCAGGGCACAAAGCGGTTATGAATTCATTTACACAGAAAGCGTTTTAAAAGAAGCAATACCTGTAACGATCAACGTTAAAGGACTTAACTTCGACGAGGTACTGGAACAGGTTTTCAGGAACCAGCCGCTGCGCTTTTCTATAGACAGCAAAACAGTCATCATCAGGCAAAAAGACAAAAGTTTATTTGAGCAACAAGCTGCCCGATTTCAGGCTGTTGATGTTCGCGGCAAGGTCTTGGACGAAAACGGTCAGCCGATGTATGGGGCCACAGTAAGGGTTAAGGGCACGAGCAGAGTAGTAACAACAGATGGCGAGGGTATATTTACACTTAAGGGTATAGATGAGAACGCGATACTCGAGGTTTCTTATTTGGGTTACCAGGTAACAGCGCTTAAAGTGACCAAAGAGACCCGGGAGCTTACGATCAGGCTGGTGCTTGCCGACAGCAAACTGAATGAGGTAGTAGTTACTGCCTTGGGTATCAAGAGAGAAGAAAGGGCATTAGGCTATGCCATTACTAAAATAGACAGCAATCAGATTACCAATGCGCCATCCGGAAACTGGATAGATGCACTTTCGGGAAAAGTAGCAGGTTTAAACATGGTAAGGTCAAACGGAGGCCCGGCCGGTTCAAACAAGATTATTTTGCGTGGCGAGAGCAACCTGACAGGAGGAGCTGACAA
>NZ_DATHGC010000112.1:0-28542 GCF_035317785.1 Pedobacter sp.
AGGGAACCTACCATCTGGTTTTCAGCAATAATTCAGGTTGTAAGAAAGAAAGCCGGCCATTCACCATTGAAACCGCCATTACCGCATATCCCGGATACCAAATTACCACATCCCCTGCGAACTGCGACGAATTTAATGGCAGTATCAGCATCGACTTTGGATCAGGGATCGGGCCCGATCAAATCCGGGTGGCAGATGAAAACAATCTCCCTGCAGGAAACACAGCCAGCACTCCAAACTTAAAACCGGGCAATTATGCCATTTATTTTACCATGGATGGTGAATGTGAAACGCTCTACAGACAAGTCAATGTGGGCTTGGTTCCGAAACTGACCATCCATTACGAAGGACTATCCGTGAACAAGGACAACTGCATGCAGGGTAAGGGCTCAATAAACGGCATCGGCATTAGCGGTGGTACGCCGCCTTATATCTATAAATGGCAGGAAAGCAACACCGGACTTACCTTTTCATCACCTGAACTCAACAACGTGTATGCTGGACAATATCGCCTTACAGTAAAAGATCAAAATGATTGTGAGGCCGTAACAGGCATCATCGATATTGCAAATACCGGTTCTTTCATAGCTCCCCCACAGACAGATCCGGTAACCGCCTGTCCCGGTACCGAGGTCATCATACGTGTCAGAGATGCTCACATGAACTCAGGGGTGTACAACTTATATAAAGGATCTGCTATCACTCCTGTTGCTTCAAATGTGATGGGCTCATTTAAGATCATCACAGATCTGGTTTCGAATTATGTGCTCAGCTATAAAATCGGAGAATGTGAAAGCGAAAAAGTCCCGCTCAAACTCATATTGGGAGAACCAAATATCCAAATCCCCAACACCTTTTCCCCAAATGGTGATGGCATCAACGATAGCTGGCAAATACAGGAACTATCCAAATATACCGGAATATCGGTCACTATATTTAACAGAAACGGACAAAAGATATTCAGTTCCACCGGATATGATAAACCATTCGATGGAAGGTGGCAAGGAACTGACCTCCCTATTGGTACCTATTATTATGTAATAGACCTGAAAGGGAGCTGCAGTTCACTAAAGGGGGGAGTTACTATTATAAGATAGCTAGAATTTCTACCGTAATTACTTGAATTACTCAAAAATTAAACTTATCTTTGTAACTAAGATAATCATCAAGTAAGACAATACATGGGTAAGAGCGATATTGATCGAATCAGAAAACTAGTTCAGGCATATGCTTATACTTCTATTCAAATGCATGAAGCTATCGGCCGAAAGGCAGGATTTTCAGGCACTGATCATAAATACTTAGGGTTTTTAATTCAGCGGGGACAAATGACAGCTGGCGAGTTTTCAAACTTGACGGGACTGACCACAGGTGCCGTTACGGGTTTAATAGACAGATTTGAAAAGAAGAATTTACTGGAAAGACAATTTTCCAGGGACGACAGACGAAAGGTAATCATCGTACCAAACACCGAAAAAATCATGGCGCTTTTGGCGCCGCTTTATAAAGAATTCCGGCACAAGTCGGAAATGCTTACCGCTTCATTTTCAGAAGAGGAAAACAAGATCATTGAAACCTATTTTTCAAAGGCAATTGAAATCATGATCGAAACAACAAATAACCTTAGTAACGAACAATCATAGAAAAATCAGAAAATGGAATTCAACCCAAGCAACAATGTAGTCAAGCTCAGTCTTCAGGGTATGGGCATGGAAGAACAAGGCAAACCTGAAGAAGCAAACAAACTTTTTCTTCAGGCCTGGAACGAAGCGACTGACGATTTAGAAAAATTTATTGCAGCTTATTATGTAGCCCGACATCAAAAAAATGTTTCAGACAAACTCAAATGGCTGGAAACGGCTTTGCAGTTTGCATTAAAAATAAACGACGACTCAGTTAAGAGTGCTTACCCATCTCTATATTTTAACATTGCCAAATGCTATGAGGAATTAAACGACCCTGACAAGGCAAAAACGAATCATGACTTAGCAAACTCATTTAAAGATAAACCTTCTGACAAGGGTCCTTTTTATCATGGCACGAAAGCAGATTTAAAGGTTGGCGATTTACTGACACCAGGGGGCAGTTCTAACTATCAACCCGAACTCAAAATGAATCACATTTATTTCACAGGCCTTGTTAACGGTGCGGGACTTGCTGCTTCCCTGGCAAATAGCGATAGACCTGAGCGTGTTTATATGATTGAACCGACAGGGAATTTTGAAAATGATCCGAATGTTACCGACAAAAAATTTCCAGGCAATCCGACACGTTCCTATCGCTCACAATCCCCATTAAAAATCGTTGGCGAAGTGACAGATTGGGAGAGAATGGCACCAGAGGAACTTCAAAAATGGCGTGAAAAGCTGGCCAATAATAAGGGAGAGATTATAAATTAATCCGACCCGGATACCACCCGGGTTTGACGGTATCCCAACCCCGTCAAGCCCGGGTGAGATTCGTATGGGATACGGTGTGACGCGTTTGGGAGGTTAAAGGAGGATAAGAGGAAAATATCGTATGCAAAAGCGGATGTTATAATATTACGGTTTTGACAGCCTTTTTAACCTCCAGATTCCGGTTGCATTTTTAGGGTCTGTTTTTAGTAGTTTCCCATAAACATCAACCGCCATTTTAACATGACCAGTTCGTGTATAAAGGTCTGCCAGGCTTTCATAAGTCTGTGTAGAATTTGGATACTCCGTCAGGTTAAATTTGTATAATTTAATAGCGTCGTCCATCTTATTGGCTTTTCGCAATTCATCGCCTGCATAAATAAGCACACGCTCATCAAATACGAGATCCGCATTTTTAGCCTCTTTAAGCCGAAGATATAAAGTAATGGCGGCATCCGCTCCCTTAAGCTTAGCCGCAGAATTAATGGTATCCAACAGCGTCCATTGATATTGATAAGGTTTTAAGGCATACGTCGAATCCAGAATATGCTTGGCAATATCATTAAGATCGTTAACCGTGTTTGACAAGACCACAACGCCCCTGTTTTTCTTTTTATCAAAACCAACAAAGGAACGGTAACCAGCAGTTGCCCCATCTTTAAATAAGATTTGTTTACCGTTATCGTCCAGAAGCGTCCAGCCCAAAGTGATATAGGCATCATCCCCGCCTTTTTTAACCTGCTTCACATGAGACAGTTCCATAGCCGGGTACAGATCAGATTTCATCAGCCCTAAATTTGCTGCTACAAAATTGAGCATATCATTTACATTAGATCTCAAAGCACCATTACTCGCTACAGCAGGCATGTCCCAGTTCGCAACAGGTTTTCCATATTCGTTATGCCCGGTGGCCATATTTTTTTTAAGTTCCGGCGTCAGGGTAATTACAGTACTGTTCATTTTTAAAGGCGAAAAGACCCGTTCCTTTACCAGTGATTCATAATCTTTACCGGATACCTTTACCATTACCTGCCCCAGCAGCGAATAGCCGGTATTGGAATACTGAAACTGAGAACCCGGTTTATGGTCCGGTTTAAACCTGGAAACATATTCAAACAGCTGCTCCACTGTATAATCAGCGTAAGGATTTTCAAGATTTTTGGGGTAATGGTTATCCGGGAAACGCGGGAACCCGGCAGTGTGCGTTGCTAAATTTAAAAGTGTAATGTCACTCACGTTCTTATCCTGCGGTTTTGCATATTCAGGAAGGAATTTGACAAGTGAATCACTAAGGCTGAGCTGCTTTTTTAAATTCATATCGGCTAATACCAACGAAGTAACCACCTTAGTTACCGAGCCAATTTCATACTCGGTATTGCCATCCGGCAGACGGGGATCTTTGTCACTCAAAACGCCCGCACTTATCACATGCCTGCCATTTGCGTCAACAATGCCTACTATGATGCTCTTGCTTCGTTTATTGTCGACCTCCTTTTTAAGGATGGAATAAATACTATCAACTGGTATTTGTGCTAAAGCCGAACTTGTTTTGAAGAAGACAGAAATAAATACAAAGGCTGTTGTGGCTTTTAAAAAGGTTCTTGCCGTCATGTCAATGTTTTAAAAATAAGACACAGAAAGTTGTTTGTTGTTACACTACTATGATCTATACCGCAAGTACGTACCGGCAAATCAGCGCTGGGGCATTACACTTTGGAATGTTGGAAATGCAGATTCCTGGCTTACCAACCAGCTATTAAAAAACTCTTCTGATTGCTAATTATTCCCCGGCAGAATCTCATCAATGATGCGTTGAATTTTGGCGACTTCGGGAAAACTAGTCAATTCCGGATTTGAATAGAATTATTTTGCTGTAACAGGAAGAATAAATATGCTCCCAAAAATATTCCTGCTGCTGTTGCATAAATATCAGCTATGTCAAATATAAGCCCTGTCCCTTTTTGTGTCATTTCGTGTAGAAGAAATCCTGTTAAACCGACGATAGTAAATACAAATAACAATAATATTTTATATTTCTTTGGAATGGGTTTGCCAGATGAGCTTTGCACTAGAATAACTATAACTATTGCTATTGACATAAAACCCAAAGGAGCAAGAAAATTGGGAAGCCATCCTAATATATCACTAAGTAGTCCATATTTTCTTTGACCATATATTGGCCTCAAAAAAGTCCTTATCAATTCATTTAATATTAATATCAAAGCCGGAAGAAAAAGAATCAGTCTACTTTTTTGTTGCGTCATATTTAGATGGAGTCTCTGGAATCAACTTTTTTATCTTTTAAAGATACGTGCTAGTTCGTAAATAATATTAATTCGACTAAAGCTTTCTGTTTATTTCATATAGGTTCTTTAATCTTTTTAAAGGAATTTACACCTTTAAATTCTAAGTCTAAAATAATTATTTACATTCGGATATGAATACGCTTTCGAAAATCAAAAAACACTTTAAACAAAAAACATATTGCACGATAATTCGAGAAATTGACGGCAAATCTGCTGGCAACTTCCATGGGTATATTGTAGACTACACGAAAGAGTTTTTGATCCTGCAAGAAAGTGACGACTTCCTTTTAAAAGGATTTAAAATCTTACCATTGGATACTGTTATTAAGATTCGAAATAATCGTAATGATAAGTGCTGCGACAAGATCATGCGATCTGAGAAAGTCTGGGATGAAATTAACTATACACGTAACGTTGACTTAACGAGCTGGTCAACAATTTTTAACAGCATCCAAAAACTGGGATTTAATGTAATTATTGAAAACGAACATCCGAAGGAAAGCACTTTTGATATCGGCCCGATCATTAAGGTTAAGGAAAAATACGTTCGAATCTGGTACTTTAATGCTGAAGGAGTGTTTCGAACAAACACAACAAAGTTTAAGTGGAAACATATAACCGTTGTCACTTTTGATGACCGGTATATCAATGTATTTAGTAAATATTTAAAGGGGTCAGAATAGAAGAATGACTACCCCTAGCCTCTCAGTTTTGATTAAACCCCATTTTTTACAATATGAAACATCTGCTCTCAGTCCTGATTCTTTCCGCATTGTTTGGTTGCAGTGCCAAAACAAGTAAACAATTAGCCGATCCACTAGAGATCATCAAACAAAGGGAGAAAACATCAGGAGAAAAAGACTATGCTTATTTGGGTAAATTCCTTGGAACCATTTCCTTCGAGGTCAAGACAACCGACACCGCCAGTTTCGAAGACGGCCTTATACCCTGGGCCAGTTTGGAAAAACCTGAACAGGATATCCCAGAGCTTAAAGACGCAGAAGAGACTTTAATCAGCCGGAAGACAGCAATCGTATTGATAGATTATCCATTAAGAAATGAATATAAGTTTGAACTTAACTCTGAAACTGGTTTTACGAGGGAGTTTCTGCTCAAAGAGATTAGCAAGACCTACTATAAAATTTATGCCGAAGAGGAAGCTACAGCAACTGTCAAAACTATCCCGATAGAAAAGCGAACTAAGATGTACAACCGCAACGAAACCAATGGTAAATACGGAATCTGGGGTCACGACATCGCGGACCTGGTACTTGCAGAGATACAAGTTTATGAAACCTCAGATAAAAAACTAGTGCTCGTTCTTGTCATAAACTCTTGAGAGCCGAAGCGGCAATTGATTTTCATAATACTAAACTTGATTCTAAAGTAATATAGAATATAATGGCGTCGCAGGTACCTATGTTATTTACACCTTGTAGTCCAACTATGTAATATGATTTTTATCTTTGCAGAAATTTAAACTTCATAATACGCTCTCATGTACACTGGAAAAACTCATATCTGCCTTCTCACAACCCTTACCATTGCATTGTTAGTTATCCTGTCAGGCTGTAAAAAGGGTGAAAAACTGTCAGATCAGGAAGACACCCACCCGGGTGTATTTGCGCTCGAAATTATTCCCATTTCCCCGACCAGGGTTACTTTGAAAGGTAGTCTGACCAGTAAGGGAAAGATAAAGGTTCAGGATTATGGATTTGTTTACGATGTAAGGGGGTATTTTGACGGGCCGACTATGAAGACTGTTTCACTGGGCAGCGAAGCAAAGACAGGGGAGTTTACCACGATTATCGAAGGCCTCAATCCCGGAATGTATGTAGACGATCGCGACGAATTATATATCAAAGCCTACTATACCAACGAATCCGGAACTGTTTACAGCGAACGGATCAGGGTGGATATGCCTAAGTTATCCTCTCAGCGCGTATATCCTTTAGAGGGGAAGATCGGTGACAAGATCACCATCTCGGGAGATTTCTTCATTTCCGGGACGAAACAGCTCAAAGTTCTTTTCGAACAGCTTGAGGCAAGGATCGTATCCGCAACCGACAAAGAGATCGTAGTAGAAGTACCTGCGGGTATTCCATTGCGCCATAAAGAATGGGTCACGGTCGACGTCAATATTGATGGTCAGATCATTAGGGCTGATAATGACTTTGTCATTCTTGCTTCTTTCCGTGACTTCAGTCCCAAATCAGGTCCGATAGGTACACTTCTTCATTTCACTGGAGAGAACCTTCCTGCAGGATTTAGTACCGTCAGTAACATTGCAGTGAAAATAGGTGAAGAAGCGGCGCACACCGGTGCAGCCGAGGAATTTGTTACCAACGTTCCGAGTGTTAAAGCGGTCAAAAATAAGGTAAGTTTCAAGGTTAACGGAGTAGAGGTCATCCTTCCGGGTGAGTTTACGGTTACGCCGCCGATTATCTCATCAGTTTCTCCAACGGTTGCATATGCCGGTGACCAGCTGACGATAAAAGGATCTAATTTCCCGCTCATTGAAGTATTTGACTTCGCAAAGGTCAATGTGGGAACGTTATCTACTTCTGCAGGGATTTATGAAGGGGATATTTTGGCTTCAATACCTTATATGCCAGCGGGGACTTATCCGCTGAGCCTTACATCGGGGCCTTTCACTATACTTGCACCGCAACAATTGACCATAAAACCATTCGAAATGTTTTCCTTTTCGCCTGCTGCGCAATATACCGGAAGTACCATCATTATTAAAGGAAACACTTTCAGCCATAGTCCTTCATTTGCTGTATTTTTTGGAGATAAGCGAGTTGAGGGACGGACCATTTCAGATTCAGAATTGTCGGTAGAAGTACCAATGGGTGTCAACGGTGATCAGTTTAAAATGACAGTTCAGATGAATAGCGGTGAAAGGTATCCGGTCCCCGGCACTTTTGTAGTGAAAGGACCAGTCATTCAATCTATTTCTCCATTATCTGGTGGCCCGGGTACCCAGGTTACGGTGAAAGGGGCTAATTTCAGGTCAGCTGGGACTAATGGCTATATAAACCTGGGGCCTGGTTACGTTGACATTGATGAAGTCATTGAAAATACCATAAAGTTTACCATCCCGCATTCTGCTGCTCCCAGCACGACAAAGGTTACCGTAACAATTTTTGAGCAGCGTGTTACCAGTGAATCCAGCTTCACCGTGACAAAGTGATAATGCTACATCTAAGTAAGAATCCATAAGAACCTGAACTTAATTAAACAGATAAGCCAAATTTTAGTAATTTATTTTTACATTTATTAAAGTCATGTTAGTGTTATGTCTGTACTAGTTGGTTTTATTATCGAATTTTTCCACTGGATGATCCTGGATATTCTCTTCCAGGGTATTTGCCGTCTTTTAAAAAGCGCTTATAGATTCTTTTTCCCGCTTCCAGCTAAGCCCCTTCCTAAAAAAAGAAAAATCAAGTTTGATTTAGTGCGGTAGTTTTGTGTTTAACACAATGCCACGAACTTTTTGCTACTTTTATTTTATGAATAGAACCTTGTTAACGCTGCTCGTTATTTGTTGTCATTCGCTCTCCTATTCACAGGAGAAACAAGAACGCATCTTGTACATAGTTGATAGCATCCCGATTTATGATGATCCTGATGATGAGGATCAAATTGTAAATAATGACATCTATAACTTAGAAGTAATTACAAACAGTAGCCGATTAAAAGCACTAGGCTATGAGGGAAAATTTGAGAAAATAATGATGCTCACTACCAAAGCCTATGCTGCGCGTTCAGCGGAACTCAAAAAAATAGCTACTACAAAATTGATGGAGAAAAAAGAAGGGCGCTGGTACAATACAGGATCCGACAGTCCTTTCAGCGGTAAGTTCATCGACTATTTTATGAGCGGCAAAATACAGGGCGAAGGCGTGCTAAAGGAAGGTGTTATTGAAGGGATCAGAACCGTTTATTACCCTAACGGAAACAAAAGACATTCATACACTTATGAAAATGGGATTGAAAACGGAGAATCAAAGGAATACTTCTTAAACGGAAGGTTAAGACAGCAGGGAAATTTTCTCAATAAAAAAGAGGCAGGTCTCTGGCAGATCTATTATTCCTCCGGAAAATTGAAACTGGAGATAAACTACGTCAACAATAAGCAGGTGTTGTCAAAAGAGCAAACTAAGTTCCTCAGCAATTTAAATAAAGGTGCCAGCTTAATGAAAGATGGCGATTTTAAAGGAGCGATTAAGAAACTTGACGAGGCCCAAGCATTAAATCCGGAATATGCTGACGTGTATTTTTACAGGGGTACTGCCAGGCTCAATAACATGGACTTTGACAATGCTGTTGTCGATTTTGACAAGGCAATTGAAATGGAACCTTTATACATGGAGGCACTTGGCAACCGTGCATTCACCAGGATAAGAAAATATGAATTCAAAGATGGCCGGACGCTTAGCTCAAACAAAGAAGTCACCATAATGGCAACAAAGGATAAAGTGCCTATACCAGATGAAGATCTGGATAAAATACGTGCAGATTTAAAATTGTGTTACGAATTGGGTGACCGTAAGCCTATGATTCTTGATGCGATAAGCAGGTATGGTAATGATGCCAGGAAGTAAAAAATCAGAGATGCGGCAATTGATTTTCATACCCCAAAATAACAAAATTCTGCTGCGCCTTTCTCGAAGCAGATGGAAGAATTAATATCATCCATGGTGATATACATCGCATCACCACTGAACCCATATTCGGCTTTTAAACGCTGTAACAGTAGCGTAGTCTTTCCTGTTCCCCTTGCCCCTAATATGCCAATTAAACGATCATTCCAGTCTATCTCACGTGCTTGATTGCGTATAATAGTCATGGACAGATCCTGAATAACAATATTAGATTTTAAATTTTCCATATCGCAAATAATAAATGCATCTTATGAGTGCAATTCATTAGCGTATGAATAACCTCTGTTTCATAAAACTGTCAGGCCATAGACAAGTACGGTTTTCATATATGCAGCAGCCCAAATCATAGCCAATCAGCCTCATCATCAAAACCATATTGAATGGCGGAAATCATTTTGAAAGTGCTAACTTACTATTCTCAATTTACAAATGCGATGTCGCAATTTGCCCTTAGAATTGTCATTTTAAGCCAGCACCATTTAGGAAACGACCTGGTATATTTGTAAAAGCGAATTGCTAAAAAACTTAAAAAAATATAAAATGAGAAACAAGATCACCTTCGTACTCAGTCTGCTGTTCGGACTGATGTTCATCAATGCCGGGCTCAACAAATTCTTTAACTATATGCCCGTACCGGAAAATATGCCCGAACCCCTGGTAAAAGCGATGACCGCCATCATGGCTATAGGCTGGCTGATGCCACTGATTGCATGGGCGGAATTGGTGGGCGGCCTGCTCATCATCTTTCCCAGAACACGCGCGCTCGGTGCACTCATTATCGTACCTGTAATGGTAGGGATCATGCTCACCAACACTGTGACCGAGGCCTCCGGTTTACCTATTGCACTACCTTTTTGTGCCATACTGATCTGGATCATCTATGAAAACAGGGAGAAATATTTGCCGATGATAAGCGGACAACAAACCCTATAGAGATTAGACCAGGCACCTTCCGCCCGGTTCCTGGTTCCTTTTTCTGCAGCGCTTTGGTCTACCGGTGTCCTTACTTATTTACGGGGAAGTCTGAAATATTGATTTTACCAATCCGACTTGTCAAAAATAAAAGCAAGCTGACCAGAAGCATTACAGTCACAGTATGAATATTGTCCAAAGCAGGGTTTATTATATTCGTTTATAAATTAACCTCCTTATGAAATTCTTTATAACATTTATCTCCTGTTTCATGCTGATGTCTGCGCTTCCATTCCTGTGGAATCAATTTTCATTTGTTGAAGCAGGCTTTCCGTTTCCTTACCTGCACAAGAAAAGCTTTGAGACAGCAGATTCAAGTGCTATGATGATCTCTTTTTTGAGAGTGAATTTATTATATGACCTGATTATAACGGCGGTTTTAGCCTGGGTGTTCGTTTATATCAGAACTCGCTTCCGCAATATTTAATTTAAGGATCATCCGGCTCATCCATGGAAGTCTTCATATGGGCGAATTTAAATCAGTGATCCAATCTCTTCTAATGATAGCTTTGTATACTTTGAAATCTTTTCTATAGGCTCATTATCTGTCAGCATTTGACGGGCCGTCTCTACAGCATTTTCGTATTTACCCTCTTCCTTACCTTCAGCTTTACCCTCTTCCTTACCTTCAGCCTTACCTTCAGCTTTACCTTCGGCCCAACCCTCTGCTTTATTAGCTTCTTCCCTAGCTTCTTCTATTGCATAGCTAAGCGCACTGGCATTATCACGTTGAATTTTTAAGCTTTGCTGATACTCGTTCATCTCTTCCGGGGTTAAGTTGCCAACTTCTGCAATCTCGAATACACGTTCATATTCTTGCTTTCCTCTCAAAGATAATGGAATATCATCTAATTTCTTTAAATTATTTAAGATGTAAAGCCACTCATCCAACTCGTTTTCAAGCTGGCCCTCAGATTTTTTAAACTTAGGCATCTCAATAAATATATAGCCCAGCTTCGGATAAAACTGCTCACCAGTTTCTACCTCCATCAGACGAACATCATGAATAAAATGATCAGGATGGCTGTTGTCAAACTTAAAATTCATAATCGCCAGAAAGTAGATTTCCGGCAGCAGATAATCCCAATCCGCAACCACTCCTACACCCTGTTCCTGGATCAGATTTGCCGTATAGAAAATACTCCGGTCTTTAAAATTTTTGACTTTGGCTTTCTGCATTTCAATGATGAAGTTTTCACCCTTATCGCCGGTGCAGTACAGATCAAATATTGTTTTCCGGTAATCACGGCCAGGGCCTTTGTATTCCGTGTTTTTATACTGAATATCGACTATTACTTTCCTTCCCCTGAACACACCGTTCAGGAATTTGATCAGAAAGTCCCGGTTAGGGGCTTTACCGAAAATATGCTTGAAGCCAAAGTCGGTATAAGGATCAATAAAACGGGTAAGCTCATCTTCAGTATTGCTAACAATATCATTCGCTGTGTCTGTCTTTAACATATAGTTTGAAAGTAAGTCAGGGCAAAGATAACAGCTGAAATTCAAAAAACAAATCAAAATAAAACCCATAAGAAACATATATTTCAATATAATTAATATTGATCCAATTATTTGAAATAAAAATCAAAATATTGACAATACAAAAATTGCTATTATACAATGGATTGCACGCAAATAGATTCTTTTTCCGGCTCCCAAGAAACCAATGCAGGAGGGCTACCTCAACGTCAACTTGTTACCACCCCTTTACTTCTTTTCCGTTTTTTGATTTATTGCCCAGCCAATTTCAGGCTTCACATTAAACGATTGCTTATCCTGTTTAACCCCCATAAAACCTGCCCAGAATTCCATATTTAAAGACTCTTTAACAGCCCCGCTCTCATCCTTTAGCTCAAGTATGAAGGGCACGTTAACCATCTCTTTAGGCAGCGTATTTACGAACAAGATCTCCTTGAACTCCGATCGCCGTAAATAAAGGGTTCTGGTTTTATAGGACGGGGCGTCTGTATTCTCCAGCATCACATCCATAGGTACATTGCCAGCAGTCACTTTCTTTTCCGCTACAGGAGGAGAACCGCCCTGCAGGTAAGGGTAAAATTTCAACAGCCAGCCATCGATGCCATTGTATGAACCGTATGCACCAAGCTGGTGGTATTTGACCATGTTCATCCAAAACTGCTTATCAAGTTTTCCTTCCTTTGTGTCAATGATTTTCTGAATAACGGGCTTCAATTCCGACGTCCACCACTTCAGATCATACTTAGACAGATTGTCCAGCCGCTTAAGGATTTTTTTCCAGTCTCCAACGCTTCCTTCAACGGTAACCTCAGGAATACCACAACCGACAAAGGAAACCTTATAGTTAAAAAACTCCTTCATAGACTCCATAATCGTAATTTGAGTTGCCACCCGCACCGTTGGCGTAGTCGTTGTAAAATCAGCGGACAAGTTATCGATCAATGTCTTTCCCGTAAAACCAGCGATCTGCTCTGCAAACTCCGGAAACACAGTTTCCCATTGGAAATCGGCCAGGTTCTTTATCCCAGACATATCCCGCTCCACGGTCAGCATTTTTTTTCCTTCAAAATTTACAATCTGCGACCTGATTTTTTCCGGTGCATTGTTCACGTGATTTGCGAATCCCTGGCAGATCAGCAGCCAGGCAATATCCGGGCTGATCGTCACCGGATAATGATTTTGATAAGCCCTAAGATAACCTAAAATGACAGGATGTGTACCAAAGTCTGTCAGATCATCCGTAACCGATAGCTTCACGAAATTCTTATCAATATTTTCGTACAACTTATTACTGGCGGTAGTTGGCATTAATTTTTCGGGTTTACTCAACGTCTCTATCTGATAAGTTTCCGACTGAGCGTATGCCTTACCCAATGTCAGGGTAAGGAAGAACATCATGATATAGAATTTATTCATCGCAATATTTGGTTAAGCGTTAAAGTATCTGAATTTACGAGAAAATATTGTAAATCTTTAGCATTGATCCGCTCAAGAAAAGACTCCACCAGGTTATTCACCATTCGTCTTTACTTTATGGCGCTTTTTTAAGATTCTCCCATCTTACTACCCAAGAGCCATCCTTTGGCCACCCCGGTTGATGAATATTTTTGTCACCATCCCAGCCGGCAGTCATCATAGCCACCGCATACAACAGGCCTCCGTTAGAAGGAATATATGGATAAGGATTGCCGCCGCCTACAAGACCATGGCTGTCAAATCCGAATTTTTTAGACGGATGTAAAAGCATCTCCACCGCGTCTTTCGGATGTCCAAGTCTGGCTGCACACATCGCTACCATTGGAAAATCCCAACCCCAACCTGTATCATATTTCCATACAGACTGTACTTTTTGGTAAGTCTTTTCCATTATCTTCAGGTCAACGCCATTTCCGGGCAAAACACCAAACACCCCCGTCATAGCCGGATGTTCAAAGTTAAATTTTGTCCACATGCTGTCGATGCCTTCCCATTGTTCATACAGGCTGTCTCTTGCCGGTATTGGAGCCAATCCATTCAATACGCTTTCCCACTCCGCCTTTGGCTTTGCCTTCAACCTGCCTTTCCATTGCAGGGCGGTCTGCAGTCCAAATCGCCAATACGACATTTCGAAAGCGGGGTTTTGTGTAGTAAATGCATTATTGTTCTCCGGAACTGTTTTCATAGGCGGGCCTAATATATACTCATTCCTGGCCTTGTCTAAAAATGCATAGGAGGCCATAAAATCCGCCGTCTCTTGTATGATATTGTCCCATTTTTTTAATGTTTTCAAGGTAGGATGGGCACGATAATCCAGTTCGGCAAAAAAAATGGGATGGGGTTGCTGCCAGATTAAAAAGGCATGTGTCTGGTCCGGCCATTCCCGTCCGTAAGGGCCAGTACATTTAGGCCACCTGGCACCTTCATATCCCTGTAATTTTGCTCTTTCTCGCGATGAGGATAAGTTGTCAGCATAGACATTCAGACTGTTTTCCAGTAATGGCCACCGATCCCATAACGCATAGTGAGCTGAATGCCACCAGTACATTTCATAGTGAAACCGGCCATACCAGCTATTATTAACCAACCCGGTTTCCTGTGGCGGGTATTTTCCCGATGCATTTATTTTCATCAGGTATTGTGACAAGACTATTCGCCGCTCCAGCTCCATCCACCGGCTATCTTTACTCCCGGAGAGATCAATTGCACCACCACTTTTCCAAAAATCAGGCCATCCAGCAGCGCTGTTTAAGCATACCTGTGTAAAGCTTGGCATAGCGTAAGTAACGCGGTCGGGCGAAAAACAAAACACATATTCCACGGAATTCGATCCTTCAGGACTGAATTTAAAATAATGTTCCTTTTCTTTCTCTACTTTTCCTACTCCTGTCCATCGAGCCTTTACCTGATACGTAGTGCTGTCCAGCTTTCTGTTAAAGCTGACCTGATTATGCCCCTCACTGCGTATCGTTGTTTGATGTGCATTCTGTTTTTGATAATCAGAACCTGTACTAAAATATTGAAGACTGGCGTAAGGAAATTCAATGAAGACACCAAGGCGGCCGGCAGTGATCAGCGGCGACTCTATCTTAAACGCTACAATATCCTTTGAAGGGTCGCCCACTGTAGTTACTTTGACCGGTATACCCTCTATGGTGAAGTTGCTTTCGGCCATTGCAGTCCATAAGTCGAAATATTGAACCGGCTCCTTGATATCAGTTTTACCAGCCATATCACCGCTCTTTTTCTTTAACCAAAGACCAATGCGCCCCAGATTAAAACGATGTGGATTACTGGCCAGCCATTGGGTAAGTTCGGGTTGTTTCGGATTCGGTAGGTCGTATGGTACCGCGCGGCCATGTGTTTCCTGCTCTGTTTTTATGAAATCAGCAGCTGTCAGACCCTTTGGAGGTTGTGTACTGTGCCAGCTCCAATGTGACATGGTGGTGAATTTATCGTTAAAGGTTTGCATACCCGTAACATCAAACCCGTAGGCGAAATTCCCGTTACCAACCTGTGTTGGCCCTGCCGCATCCAGATCAGTAAGCTTTATGTTATGCCTTTGAACCAATACTTTTCGGTTGATGGTACCGGATTTTAATTCCTGGGCGATTACCTGCTTGCCTGTCAATAAAGCAATTATCATCAGGATATTCCTGACTATTGCTATGACCCTCTGATATTTTTTTACCATATGATTCGTGAAAGTATTCGCTTACGCGGATTAAGTGACATTATTATTTTTTATTCTCAATACCCAGGATTTTGTGGTAGTGCACCTTGACTTTTGTCAACTTCCGAACGTGGTATAGGCACAAGATAATTGGCATCTTTAAATACCCTGTCGATGATTTTAACAAATGCATAGGTTTTAACCGAACCTGACTTTTGTATATTCATGCCCATCAGACTTTTACTTTCTGTCGAGCTGGCAATTTTCCAGCGACGAACATCAAAAAAGCGGTGTTCTTCAAAAGCCAGTTCTATACGTCTTTCATTCTGAATCCGTTTTTTCAGCTTTTCGCCGCTGTCATTTACGGCAGGCATACTTACACCCGGCCGTGAGCGGACCTTATTTAAATATTCACGGGCAGTGGCTTCATCGCCAAGTTCAAATTTAGCTTCGGCATAATTTAATAATATTTCAGCATATCTGAAAAATATCCAGGGATTTGTGGGTTTGACTGTAGAACCGGCTGGCGGTATACTTTCTATAAGAAACTTCTTCAGAAAGTATGATGTAAGAGATGAATTCCAGCCTTGATTACCTTCAGGCGAGTCTTTTCCACCATGGTAACTTTCCGTTTCCCTGCCAGCCCAAATAGACCCGTCATGTAGAATAGTCGCTTCAAATCTCGGATCTCTTCCATTATAGGGGTTGTTTGGATCATATCCGGAAGCTGGATTTAACAACCATAAACCGTCGGGCTGCTCGATATAAGGCAATTCTCCTGTTGCCTTCATTTCATAGGCATTAACGAGGTTTTGGGTTGGATTGTGGGCGCCCCATCCGTCTGACCCATTGCGTCCCTGTTCCAAATTAAAGTTGGTATTATTAGCTTGGGTAAAGTAACGCGCAAAAATAATTTCCTTGTTGTTAGCCAGAAAAGTACCCTGGTAATCAGGGTTGAGGCTATAGCCTGCGTTCAGTAAAGCTTCACTCGCATCGGCTGCAGCCTGCCATTTGCTCTGGTCATGTGTCGGATTATTTAGCGCACTAGCACTGTATAACAACACACGGCTCTTTAGTGCTTTACAGGCATTGGCAGATGCCCGTCCTAGTTGACCGCCGGGCTGATCAGGCGGCAATAAGCCCGCGGCAATATCCAGCTCGCTCACAATGTACTTCACACAATCGTCATAACTCGCCCTGGAAACTTTAAAATCGTCATTAAGTGCAAATACTTTGGTTATCAAGGGTACACCTCCGTAGCGCCAGATCAGATTTGCATACAAATTAGCCCGCAAGAACATCATTTCACCTTTAACGCCATTTTTAAAAGTACCATCTCCGGGTGCCCCGTCAATCTTAGAAAAGAACACATTGATATTCCGGATATTATTATACGCAAAATTAAAGTAATTAACCTTGCCGCCGATATCGGCGACATTATCAGCAGTAATCGCTCCGGTTTGAACTACTCGCAAATTTGTCCAGTTATGGATATTATACATCTCATCGGTAGCTGCAGAAAGTAAATCTTGACGAAAACCATGCTGAAGGGTATTATAAGTAGCATTTACGTATAACGTGACCAACAACTGATCGTTCCATATGTCTGCCTCAGAAAGTTTATCCAAAGGTTTCAACTCGAGTTTGTTACAGGCGCTTCCGGTGATTATCAGTAATATATAGATTATCTTTTTCATTTCGTTAAATTTATAATGTAACATTGATGCCAAAATTAATTACCCGCTGCGGAGGATAATACCAATAGTCGGTTGTTTCCGGATCAAATCCCAGATCCTTCATATGGTCGTAGATGACAAACAGATTGCTTCCGCTAACGGATACCCGCACGTTTTTCACCTTAGCTTTTGCCAACAGATCCTTCGGAAGATTATATCCCAATTCAACATTTCTCACCTTTAAAAAACCAGCATTCAACAACCATTGAGTAGAGTTATTAGTATTATTATTAAATAATTCATAAGATGCTCTAGGCATGGCAGCATCGGTATTTTGCGGCGTCCATCGGTCCTCCGCGCGCCACGAAAGAAAATTCCCCAGGGAATAGCTCATAACAGGAAAATAACCACCGAAGTAAGATTTTGCATTTTCCTGGCCTTGCAGCAATACAGAAAGGTCGAAGCCTTTGTAATGGAAATTTGCATTAAAACCAAAAGTAATCTCTGGAACATTAGTTTGATTCACACGAATCTGATCCCGAGAATTCAGCTCACCATCCTTATTGACATCTTCATATTTCAGGTCTCCGGGCCGCGCATTCACAAAATGAGGATAGGCAGCTACTTCCCCATCGTCTTTAAACACACCTATCGCGTTGTAGTAAAGCCCTGCACCGATCGGGCGTCCCGTGGCCAATTGGTATTGCTCCGCCGCCGGTTGCTCGTCACTGAAAACTACCTTGTTTCTTGCGAACGCTACATTTCCAGAAAAGTTATATTTAAATGCATGATTATTATTTGCATGAGTTAATACCAACTCAAAGCCCTTATTATCCACTATGCCAATATTTTCATCGGGCAATACCAATCCTGTGTAGCCAGGAATAATGGCTGATCGTTTCGTGAGGATATCAGCCCTTCTGGTTTTAAAGTATTCAAATGTGACACCTAATTTTCCATTCCAAAGATTTGCGTCTAGCCCAATGTTTCCAGTTTTCGCAGTTTCCCATGTGATATTTGGGTTTGGAACACCGGTTTGAACCAGACCTGTAACATCATTATTGTTAATAACAAAATTATTGCCATACCCATATGTTTGAAGGTACTGGAAAGAGTTGACCAAGTCATTCCCTAAAACACCATACGAGGCTCTGATCTTCAAATCATTAATAAAGCCATATTTTTTTAAAAAAGCCTCTTCAGATATTCTATATCCAATTGATGCGCTTGGAAAATTGCCCCATCTTTTAGCCGATGGAAAATTGGGTGAACCATCCCGGCGCATGGTAAATTCAGCCAGGTACTTACTGTCATAATCATAGGTAATCCTTCCAAAATAATTTTTACGCGCACCCTGGCCTGCAGATCCGTCATTGCCTTGCTTAGCCTTGTCACTGCTACCGGCAAAAATCTCAGGCAGGGCAGTTGACACGAAATCACTACGATAAGCAGATACAAAATTACTTTTAGTTGTTTGCTGTTCATAACCCAGCAACCCGGCAAAATTGTGTTTACCAAACTTACGGTCATAATTTAATCTTGTGGTTAAGTAAAGCAATGAACCTATGTCAGTCCGATCCAACAGGTCTGCATTATTCACACCAAAACCTGATCTTGCCTTGGTATAGCCATCACCTGTTGTATTCTTATAATAAACATATGTGGGTAGCTGCCATGTTTTTCTAAATTGAGTATTAGGATCATAGCTCCCACTTCCGCTTAAAGAAAGACCTTTAACCCAGGGTAATGTCCATTTAGCAAATAAGGTCGTTTGGATAGTAGTAGTTTTAACATCCTGATAACCATTATCATCACTCACAAAATTGATAATATTGTCATTGGCACGGTTTGGAGTTATTAAATCTGTTCCGGGCCAATACGGCACCCAATTGGGTTGGTACAGGTAGATATGACTATTGAGCTCGTTCATACTCCTATAAGGAAAATGATTATTATCAAAGCGCGTTGCCAAATTTATTCCAACTTTGAAATTGTCTGTGACTTGTACATCCACATTTGATCGCAAATTATACTGCTTTACCTTAGTTGAGCCAAAATTATATTGCCCATCCTGCATTACCTCGCCAAATGAAAGAAAGTATTGTGCGCCATTACTACCGCCAGAAACAGAAAGGTCCGTTCTGTGCTGAGGGGTCCATTTTTTCACAATAAAGTCATACCAGTTAAAATTGGCATAATTAGGATCCGATCCATCTTTAAATTTTTCCAGTTCCTCAGAACTATACTTTGCCGGGCGACCCTCTCCTTGTTCAATTTCATTATAAACATTAAAGAAAGTGTAAGAATCTGCCATTACAGGATTTCTTGTAGGCCCTGTAAACCCTTGATTAAATGATAAATTAATGGTAGGTGCCGCATTAGCACCTCCGCGCTTAGTGGTCACCAATATAACTCCATTAGCTGCACGGGCCCCATAGATTGCCGCTGAAGCGTCCTTAAGTACCGAAATACTTTCTATATCATTCGGGTTGATTTGTCCCAGGCCACTTCGCTCAACACCATCTATAATAACCAGGGCAGACGAATTCCCTGTTGTACTGCGTCCTCGGATACTTATTGACGGATTGTCCCGACCCGGTTCACCTGAGCGATTATTAATAATAACACCCGGTAAACGGCCTGCTAGTGAATTTGCCACATTAATGGAGGGGCTTTTGACAATCTCACTGCCCTTAACGGCTACTACCGAACCAGTAACAGTTGCTTTTTTCTGTGTACCATAACCAACAACCACAATTTCATTTAAGTTCCCTGCAACCGCTTCCATGGAAACATTAACAACTGTATTAGATCGAAGTGCTATTTCCTTTGTCTGATAACCGACAACAGAAAAAACGAGTGTTCCAGAGGCCTGGGGGACATTAATATTATATTCACCATTCTCATTTGTAGCTACGGTTTGCCCTGTTTCTTTGTGAAGTACCGTGGCCCCCGGAATTGGCATCCCTTGTCCGTCAGTAACTTTCCCTTTGATCGTTATCAATTGATAATCAGAACGAATTATTCTGCCCCCGGTTACATTCGGAAATCTATTAATTTCATCTCTGTTTCCCCTGTCCGGATGTGTTCCGGTCAATGTATGGGAAATAGCGGCATTTCCATAGAAAAATACCACTCCTAGTAGCAGAACCTTCCGCCAATCATCAATTTGTAGAAATCTTTTTTTCATACTTTTAGGTTTAATATTTGGTTATCAATAACCTGCAATTTTGACAGGATGTATAAAAACATTCAGATTACTTGTTATCTATGTTTTTGAACACTGCTTTGAATACATCAAAAGTATCGACAGTTAAAATCGCTCGTTTATCTTAAATTGGTTTTTTTTTACACTTTTTGATATTTCTATTTTCGAACCTGAGAGATCGGGACAAATCGTATTCTGCCAGGCAGAAATATCAAAAAGTATAAAATTTTGTCATTTATTTACTTTTTAGCTCTATTGGAAGGTTATAGTTTTGGAAGTTGAAACAATAAAACCCTATTTATGAAAAGTGACCTAACACCAAGCCAGAAAGAACAATATAAAAGAGATGGTTTTTTAATTATCGAAGACTTTTTATCACCAGAAGAGCTTGGTTTTTGGCGCCAGGCGCTGGATGAAGCCGTAGAAAAAAGAGCCGGAAGAAAAATGCCGGACAGAAGAGAAGTCTATGGAAAAGGGGACGATGTCGACAAATCTTATTATGACAACGTATTTGCGCAATTAATCAATCTATGGAAAGACAACGATAAAATACGTCAGATCATGCTTGATGAGCGCCTCGGGAAGATGGCAGCAGAGCTTGCTGACGTTGATGGCATCAGAATATGGCATGACCAGGCCCTGATTAAGAAACCATGGGCAAATCCTACCTCATGGCATCTCGACACTCCCTATTGGTCATTTAGTGATAAACGAGCATTATCTATCTGGGTAGCACTTGACGATACCACTTACGAGAATGGTTGTCTGTTTTTCATTCCTGGTTCATATCATGAAACCAATTTTGAAAATCCCGGTATAGGAAAAAACATGGGTGCCATATTTACGACGTATCCTGAATTTTCAAAGTCGCAATCAGTACCCGCGCTTATGAAAGCTGGAAGTTGTTCTTTCCATAACGGACTCACCATCCACGGAGCGCACGCCAATATGACTTCGGGACAAAGGAGAGCAATGACCTGCGCCTACATGCCAGATGGCAATATATACAATGGGACACCAAATATATTGAGCGAAGAACAGCTAGAAAATATCAAAATAGGGGATCTGCTGAATGATGATGAGATCAACCCGTTAATCTATAAACGCTGACGCGACAAATAACGATTAACTGAAAAAGTCTTAACCTGATGACAATAAAAATACTTTGCCCAACCTGGGGTTTACAAGAGTGGGGATTCAGTCAAATGCTAAACCGGATAAAAAATGCAGGCTATGATGGTTTGGATACCTGGATACCAGATGACCCAGTTGAAAAGAAAATATTGTTTGATCATTTACAAAAGAATGAACTACTTCTCGTAGCCCATCAACATCAGGCCAGGGGCTCAACATTTAAAGCTTTTCAAAAATCTTTTTTAAATGAGCTGCAAAAATGCGCGGAGCCGGGCCCGGTGCTTATTAATTCACATACCGGGCAGGACCATTTCACCTTACGACAGCATGCAATACTCATCGACCTGGCGGCAGAATTTACTGATAAGACAGGCATAGTGGTTGCGCATGAGACCCATCGCGGCAGACTGGGATACAGTCCGCAAATGTTTTTAAGCCTGGCAAAAAAAAGACCGGGCTTTCCGGTAACGGCGGACCTTTCTCATTGGGTATGTGTGACTGAAAGCTTGCTGGAGAATTTTACATCGGCAGTTAAAAGGGTTATTGAATCAACTGTTCATATCCATGCAAGGATTGGGTATGAACAAGGCCCGCAGGTTCCTGACCCAAGATTGCCAGAATGGCGGTATGCTTTGGATAAATTCGCCGGCTGGTGGGATGATATCGTAGCGATCAACAAACAGAAGAACCGTAAAATAATGACCTTTACAACAGAGTTCGGCCCCTTCCCATATATGGTCGCCACTCCCGACAAACTTACGCCCATAGAACACCAGTTTACGCTAAATCTTTTTATGAAAGACTTTCTTATTGAACGTTACAGAACATGATAATCAGAGGGACATTGCTTCACGATAAGCCTTTGGTGAAACTCCATTTTTCTCCTTAAACAATTTTGAGAAGTATGAAACCGTTTCGAAGCCCGTTTGAAATGCAATTTCGCTAATATTGAGTAACGTCATCTCCAATAATTGCTTTGCCCGTTCCAGGCGTAGATTTATATGGTATTGATTTGGCGATTCACCTGTAAATTCTTTAAACACTTTCCTAAAAGATGAATACCCCATCGGCAGTTGGCTGGCAAGTTTCTCCATATCCAGAACGTTATCGAATGACTCTTGAATAAGAAATCGAGCTTTATCAATAAGATTCTGCTTAGGATCATTATTGTGGGAAATTAAATATTGCGAAAAACAATGAATATGCCCTAAAAGCTGAACTGTGATCCCAGCCAACTGCTGTGGATAACCGACATAACCCTGTTTGACAACATCTATGAGGTTAGTAAAAAGCTTTATGACCTCTTTACTAAGCCCAATGTTTAACAATGATTTGTTATGGTCCAAAAAAACTCCATTCATTAAGTCTTTGGCATAGGAACCATTAAACCCTACCCAGTATTCTTCCCATCCAGACTTAATATCAGGCTTATACCGATGCCAGATACCTGGATACAAAAAGAAACACGTTCCCTCAGTAACTTTGGTTGAAGGGGTCAAGGAAGACCCATACTGTCCTTTCCCCTTAGAAATGTAAACAATATAAAAATCATTCAATATACGTCCTCTATTCCATGTTAAATAATGTGTTGGAGGGTGGTTTTCTATGGGGTAATTTTGGTTTGATTCGATTTTTGAGTAACCTAAAGCCGTAATGTACATTCCCCATCTTTCTTCAACTTCACTAACTTGTAAATATTTAAAATAATTCTCGGGCATATGGCATTTCAGTCTAAGGATTTTCCAGAATAACTTAAATGTACTTAATATATTATCTAAAATGATCTTTTTGGCCTATATCCTAAGACGGGATAAAAAGATTTTCCTCTACATGAACAGCTGGGCCTAAAAAGCCAGCGGGAACCGCCCCCGCTGGCAAACTTTACTTCACTTATTCACCTTACAAGCCGTAAGCACTAATTTCCCCAAGGGTCATATACTGACTGTTTCCCGGAGCGGCCGCAAGCCCGACGAACTTAATATATCTGCCTTGCGGCATATTTGGCATCCGAAAAGTTTGCTCTCCACTCAGCTCGTTATTAAATTGAAATACGCCCAGATCAGTCCAGTTCATATTGTCTTTACTGAGAAAAAATTGAACCCTTACAGGTGCACGATTATCGCCACCTGGCATGACATAAGTAGTTCTCCAAACCCCGAACTTTACGATAGACCTTTCCACGCCCATATCTATAGTTACCCAATGTGGATATACAAAGCCATTGGCCGTGTGCCAGCGTGTATTGTCGGTGCCGTCGATTACATTTGCCGCAGCATTGTCACCGGCTGAATATTGATCGGAATAGCCTATCACCTTCCAGGCCTTTTTGTCAAACGTGAAAAATTCGTTGTCCGAATAGCCCGTGTAAAAATTATCAATGCTCAATGAGTCAGGTTTAAACATCGTCCTGAACTGATAGTTAGTATTGGGTTTCATGTCAGCAATTTCAGTGCTGGGCACATTTACCGGAAAAGCCTTTACTTTCACAGCACCGTCGATCCCTGTGTATCTGACTTCTGAGGCAAAAGCACCATTGGAAATGTCTGCACTGCCCCATTCAATCATAACTTTTCCATTAGCACTCAGGAGTGTAGAATTGATCGGCCGAGTCAACAATTGTGACTGGTATTGTTCTCCGTAGGCGCCTCCGAAAACCTCGGTTGGTATTGAAGAATGGCCCTTTGCGTCGAATGTTTTGATCACAAATGAATAATTCTTCTCAGCCAGTTCGTTAATGACAACACTAATGGTATCCCCCCCATCTTTCGGCACAGGAACGGCTATCGAATCGGCATAATTGTTCCAATAAACAGTCGCCCGTACAATACTCGGGTCCGAACCCCGCAACCACACAACCTTAACCCGGTTAAGCCCCGGATATACTGCTGGTGAGGTCGGTTTACCCGCATAGGTTAAACCGCCGGGCACTACGAACTCGTCGTAGACACTTTCCATTTTGGTACAGGCTGACAGCATGCCCGCCAAAAGGAAAAAATATATTTGGTACTGAACTTTTTTCTTCATTATACTTGCGTTTTAATAATGTTAAATTTATTCTATGATCTGGCCCCAAAACGACATTTCCATAATTACGACCTGTCCGGTACTACTGTAGGTTTCGAGCGACTTGAGACGTATATAGCGTACAGGTACGGGGTCGACCGGGAACATGAAGTCAGCGCCAAGATTTACCGCATAATTGATATCTTCAGCGGTCTTCTGACCAAGGGGCAGTCCCGAAGGCTTGAGCGTGTTGAAGGTGCCTAGCAACTGCCACTGTGTCCAGCCCCCGTCCGGATCGGGACTATTTGATCCCCATAACTCAAAAGTTTTTAAACCGGAGCCCGCATAACAGTGGTCAGCTTCCCTCATAAACTGCTTAAACCTGCTTAAAAGCACTTTTTTGCCAAAGTCGATTGTTATCCATTGTGGCAAAATAGAAGCGTTGGATGAAGCATAAAATCCTGCATTACCTACTCCGTCCCAAAGGTTTCGGATGGGATATCCCGCAGCGGCAAGCACCGTTTGGTCGGTTGGCAGTACCAAAGGAATAAATGTATTTTTAGGAATTTCTATCTCGAATTTTGGAGTAAGCGACTGGGTCAGTGTATCGGACTTGTTGTTCCAGCGGTCTCTGATATACATTCTGAATTTCTGAGATTTTGATTCCATTCCCCGCGCGGCAAAATTGCCGCTCAGCGCAGCAGTGTAGAAAGTAGCCGCAGTCGACCAGGTGTTGTTACCCGTTGTATCCCGCATCACCACGATCGCCAGGTCTGCCTTGTTCGGATTATCAAAAGAAACATTCACACCTCCAAAAGTGGCGGTCATAACAGCAGTTTTGAAAACCGACTGGACCGGCGGGATATTGGGTGTTATGTTAACCAGCGTGGGTTCTGAACTTTTCTCATTCTTTCCTATACTGTATAATTTCACTTCGTGTGTCAGGGTATCGCCAAAACCCACCAGTTGCAAGGTATCTGTATAACGTGACGATTTAGCTTCCCTGTACAGGCCGGGTTGTATTTCATACACAGCTTTCACATAAGCCAGATTTTCATCATTGGGAAGCTTGTAGGTCAATGTGGCTCCTCCGGGCGTGGGGGTTGCGATTACACTGCTCACCTGTGCCGGAGCGGGTAACGCATCATCGATAAAATCTAACCTGGCCTCCTTCGAGCAGCCATATGAGAACAGGATCACCAAAAATGCCACTAGTAAATGTATTTTTTTCATTTTTCTAAATTTTAATTAAAAAATTATACCTCACCAACCCAGATTTTGAACCAGATTTCTGTTGGCCGTGATGTTATTGTCGGAAATAGGCCAGAAATAATCTTTAGTTCCAAAACTTTGATTGAAAACTACAGTGGTCCTGTAAAATGAAACAGCTGTCGTCTGGGAAAGATCCCAGCCCCTGATCGGTTTATTCAGTTCCTTTTCAGATTCCTTCCAGCGGCGCATATCCCAAAAGCGCTGTGATTCAAATGCGAGTTCAATCAACCTTTCCTGTCTGATAATGGCTCGCATTCCTTCCTGATTGTTCACCTTCTCCGGATTAGTAGAATATTTTGACCAGGATGCCGCCACCCCCTCAAGACCGGCCCTTTCTCTAACCAAATCAATATACCTGTTAACTTCAGAACCAGGGCCTTCGGCTTCGTTGAGTGCCTCAGCATATAACAGGTACAAATCAGACAATCGAATTAAGGGGTATGGATAATCGACTACAGAGTAATCAGTTGATGAATTAACCACATTTTGAAAATGGACCAGCTTTTTTAAGTAGTAACCTGTTACAGAATTATAACCATATTTTCCTTTTCCATTTTTTTGTTTGAACTTACCCTCAAGATAAAACAGATCTAAAACGGCTTTGTCGTTATACCGGCCTTGTCCATAAAAAATACCACCATCAAAGCCCAGATCGGCATAGAATCGTGGTTCCCTGTCAAAATGTAATTTGGCCGTCACATATCCGTTACGTACATAAAGCTTATCGTCATTCCCAGCGGTTTTTAAACCATACCTGCCGGCATAATCCCAGGTTTTATCCTCATTAATCGGTACCCCGTGTTCGGAATAGAACATCTCCGCTATTTTCAACGGAGGTGAAAGCTCACCTCTTGTTGTTGTTCCATCAAGATAAAGGCCATCCCACCAGGTAGAAATCAACCGTTGTAAACCCACTGTTGTCGACTGTGTATTTGCCCAGATGATTTCACTATTCCACTTTTCTGTCACGCTATTTCTGATACTCAGCTGGGTTCTGATGGTATCGGTGAGCACATATTGCTGAAATACCGGGCTGTAATTATACAATTTAATGCCTTGCGAAGCACATAGGTCAATAGCTTCCTTGCAAGCTTTTGCAGCAAGCTCCCATTTAACCTGAGAATAGGCAAGATTAAAAAGAGGAGCACCGTCCATGCTCTTGAGGTTGGCCTGACCCGTATTTCCATTAAACAAAGGACTTGCCGCGGTGACCAGGACTTTTGCCTTTAGCGCCAAAGCAATCGGCCCTGTAATACGGCCTGCCTCAGTAGCGGGGCTTATGATCGAAGGTGGCAGTGCAGGCGCCGCCTCATCCAGCAACTGAGCAATGTAATTGAAGCAGGAATCGACAGGCGCGCGCACTACCTTAACCTGGTTCACATCTGCCGATACAGGAAGATTTGTTTTGATCAGTGGAATTGGCCCATACATTCTTACCAGATTAAAATGATAATAGGCCTTTAAAAACTTTACTTCGGCGGTCCAGCGCAACCGCTCTTCCAATTTCATATCCGGCACATTCTCAATGTTCTCCAGGAAAATATTGCAATCTCTAATGGCCTGGTACATAGGCGTCCAGCGATCTCCTAATGGGTCGATCTTAGTTTGAAATCCCGTTGCCATATTCAGATATGCACCCCGTTCAGGAACCGACCAAAGTTCATCCCCCCCGACCATGGCCGGATCATCAAACAATTGTCCGCTTTTAGGCATAAAAGAATAGCAGGTGAACAAAAACTTCATTGCCTGGGAACGCATAGTAAATGCATTGTCTATAGTAGCTACGTTGTCAGGAACGACATCCAAAAACTTTTTACAGGAACTGATCATGGTTAAAACAACCACCATGCACATTCCAAGTGTCATATATCTTTTCATATTAATTGTCTTATTTCAATGATATGTTTAATCCAATGTTGAATACGCGCTGTATCGGATATCCGAGCCCGTTTCCGCCCATTTCAACATCCCATAAATCGAACTTGCTAAAATTGAACAGATTACTTGCATTAACATACACCCTAAAAACTGATGTCCGAAGTCTGTTCTGGAACTTCTGCGGGATTTTGTAACCAAATTCCACTTGTTTTAGCCGCAGAAAAGAACCATCACGCATGAACCAGGTACTTGTCTGGTTATTATTGGAGTTAAGATTAGGACTTAACCTAGGCCAGAGTGCATAGACATCCCTGGAATCTTCCGACCAGTGACTATCTGCATAGGCCTTTAGCAATTGCGTTTGATTATTGAAGGGAGAAGTGGCAGCTGGATCTATCCAGAACGACTCATTGGCTAAACCCTGAAAGAACGCAGAGAAATCAAAGTTTTTATAACCGCTTGAGAAACCAAAACCATATACTGTTTCGGGCACCGTTGGATTACCGAGCGGAACTTTATCAGCTTCAGTAATCTGACCGTCGCGATTGACATCAGTATATTTAATATCTCCGCCGCCATACACGCCGAAATTCTGTCTGGGTGAATTTCGGGCTTCAGCGTCATCTACGAAAAGTCTTTCAGCGATATAACCATATTGCTGGGAAAGTGATTTGCCAATTCGGCTGCGATAGTATTCATCATAAACCGGCTCTTCATAAACTATAAACTTACTCTTTGCATACGTATAGTTCGCAGTAGCCGAAAACCAGAAATCATTACCGATGTACTTTTGATAATCTAAAGAGATGTCAGTACCCCTGCTGGATGCCTCCCCTACATTGGATCTTACATCCGCAGTAAGGCCCATAGTAACAGGGATTGCCGCACGGCTCATTAAA
>NZ_DATHGC010000113.1:0-39624 GCF_035317785.1 Pedobacter sp.
TTTCTTAACGCAGGTCGATAAAACCGGTAAGGTGCTGAGCATGAAACCTCAGTCTGATTTTCCAAAAATAAATCTCAATGAGATTACCACACGGAAAAAATATGGGGGGACATCAATGGAATCTGACCCTGTTCATGCAGAAACAGCAAGCGTAATTTCACAAATCATTCTGGAGGCGATCGCCAGCGGTGAAAAAGACTGGGACAATGGCAGGCTTTATAAGGATTCTGGACTTAGCTTCCTGCTTCCGGCTGCCACATTTCCGCTGGCCGATAACATGGTGCTGGAGGGTAAGATCAGTAATATGACCCAGCAGATGAGGGACGGTCTGGATCTGTATCTGCCGGGTACGGAGCAAGAATTTCGCATTTCTAAAGATGGCAGTTTCCGGATTACGGCTTTTCTCAGCGAGGGATCTCAAGCTAGTTTGAAATATAGCTATCCCTATAAAGAAACGGCCGGAAGCGGAAATGTACCCGCTTCAGCGGGAGTTGATGTGATGGTAAATATAAACAAGTTAAGTATCCCTCTGTTTTTTCAGCCAGGTGATACGCTTCATATTACTGCTGATGCGAACGACTTTGCCAATACTATGCGGTTCGCCGGAAACGCGGCAGAAATGGCCACATTTGGATTGGACGTAGCTAGGTTTGCCCAAAGAATGAAGACCCCTGAAATTTCCCGCGGTACGAAATCCTTTTCGGCAGAAAGTTTTATGAAAGCTCAGGAGCTGGATGAAAGCGCTTTCCAGCAACTTGTCATGCAGTATCTCGGAAAACTGCCAGCTGGAGTTTTGAAATACCATAAGCTAAAGTTTGCTTTCGAGGAGGCAAACGGAAAACTGGATTTTCTATCAAAGACCAATTTTAAGGCCAGTCCGGAAGCTCCTGTGATCTTTGAAGATTTTCCTCTGAACTTTTTTAAAGGGATTGACACCCTCCCGGTATTGATGATAGATTACAATGAGGCCGGATGGTACCACTCATTTCTCAATTCATTGCATGTTTATCTGTCCTTTAAGGCTGGGCAGCTCAATGGGGGCAGCGATGGTTTTTTCCTGAGTGATTATGTACTGTCTTTGAATTACCTGAGACGCTTTCCGCTTTATGCGACACTGGCAGAGGCTTTTGAAAATGAATTGCGCTCTAACGACTGGAAAAATGCCCAGAGTTTAAAACCTTATTACAACGATTTTATCAACAATTGCGGAGACACGACGCTTACCAATGCAGTCAAGGATAAATGGAGGGCGGTTTCTGCATGGGCACCGGGAAACAAGCTTCCGTTAAAGAAGATCAGACTTGCCGATGGCCGCCCGCTGGACATCAGTAAGTTTAAAGGGAAGGTGTTGAGCATGACATTTAATTTTCATTACCCGGATGAAATGAAACGCCTGTTAAAGCGGATTAAGAAACAGGATCCTAATAAGGTCCATTTCCTGATCGTCCAATTAAAAGAAGATGGGCTTGCGACGTCTGCTGTGGCAGAAGAACTCAAAAACCTTCCGCAGGTTACTTATGTTGAAGTGACGCGGGACAACGATGACCTGGAAGATGTCGTACTGCTTACCAATTGGGATGTCAAAACATTTGTTCTCGATGCGGAGCAGCGCATCATACAGGACAATATTGACGACAGTCCGGAACATTTACCTCAGGACAAAGCTTTTGAAGAGGCTATCAAAAAGGCTTTGGCCCCCAAAACCATGAGTAAGGAAGATAGGGCCGAACTGATTAAAACCATAGGATGGAGCGCAAGCTCCATCCTATTTGCAAGTTTGATTTTCTTCTGGATCTATAAAGTGCGTGTCACTTCGCTAAAAAGAAAAGAAGCCATCAAGCGGCAGATCAAGGAATTGGAGATCAAAGCAATCCGTTCGCAGATGAACCCGCATTTCCTGTTTAATGCGTTAAATTCTATACAGTCACTAATTAATAATAACCAGTACAGAGAAGCCAATGTTTATCTTGAGAAGTTTTCCCTGCTCATGCGCAGGGTATTAAATAATTCAGAAAAGATATATATCAGCTTGTCTGACGAACTTGAAGCCGTTACACTTTATTGTGAACTGGAAAAATTGCGTTTTGATTTTACTTTTACTTTAGTGGTTCAGAAAGAAGTATATGCAAACCTGATTGAGATTCCGGGCATGATCATTCAGCCATTGGTGGAAAACGCAATTGTACATGGCCTGGCTCAAAAAGGTAACTCAGGTAAACTTGAAATCAGCATCAGAAAAGAAAAAAACTGCCTGAATATAACAGTTAAAGACAATGGGAGAGGCTTAAACTCTGCGACGGAAACACACAGCGGCTTTGGTTTAAAACTGGTGAACGAACGCCTGAATTTGTTAAATGCGGATGGTGCTCATGGTAAACTTACATTAAACAGTAATTTAGATGAAAATAACACTGGCGTAACTGCCGAACTAATAATCCCAATTGATTAATGAGCACGTTAAGATGTCTACTTGTTGATGATGAAAAGAAGAGCAGGGCGAATTTACGCCAGCTGTTAAAAGAATATTGTCCGCAAGTTGAGGTCATCGCTGAAGCACAATCAGCTGCCGAGGCTTTAAAATTAATTGCGCTGCTAAAACCCGATCTGCTGTTTCTGGATATAGAAATGGGCGAAGTTTCAGGATTTGACCTCTTGAAGTCCCTAAATGGTCGCCAGGATTTCGAAGTGATATTTGTTACCGCGTTTGACCGCTACGGCATACAGGCAGTTAAAGTCTGCGCAATTGATTACCTGCTAAAGCCAATCAATATACTTGAGTTGAGCAGCGCTGTAGCGACGGCTTCAAAGCAAATTAATCCAAAAAAAGAAAATCAGCGCTTGAAAGAGCTGATAGCCAATATAGACCGTGGCGAGGACGAACAGCGTATTGCTGTACCATTGGCAGACAAGATCGAATTTGTGGCGCTCAGCAAGATCATCAGGCTCGAAGCCGAGGGTAACTATACGCACATTTACCTGGAAGGCAATAAGAAGCACCTCGTATGCAAAACACTCAAAGAATATCAGGATCTGCTGGAAGGGTATAATTTTTTAAGGACACACCAGTCACATTTGATCAATTTTCGTAAGATCTCGTCTTATGTCAAGACAGAAGGGGGCTATATTAGCATGGAAGACGGCAGTCAGGTTCCAATCTCCAGACAGAAAAAAGAAGAAGTATTAAAACGGATATTGAAATAGCAGTGTTCCGGCTTGCCAAATAAAAAAATTTGCGTCACGATTTGTGTAATTCGCAAAAAGTTATATATTTTTGTATCGAGAGCGTTAATTTAAATAGCCAGGCCAGCTATGGTCGGTTATTTGAGGGGTTGAATCCAATTCAACCCCTTTTTTCAAACCTTTTCTCGAGGATAAGTATACCGACAGGTTTGGATCATAGTAGGGTGGGTATTTGATGAAAAGTCACAGCACATGTATTCTTTAATCCTTTATCTTAGCAGCTGATATCAACTGTTTTAGGCACTCCCTATTATTAGCAAATTAAACACTTAATAATTTCTAATGAAGATCATGACTCTCGCTCGTATTTGTTTCCTGTTGCTTTTAAGTAACGTCATGTTCGATGGTTATGCAGCCGGGCTTGTTACGGTACCTAAAGCAAAACGCGGGCTGTTGGATCTGCGGCGGGAAGCTTTCGATGAAAAGGTCGCCCTCAACGGAGAATGGGAGTTTTACTGGCACCGGCTTCTTGGGCCTGACGACCGGGTTGGTAAGCCCGGGCTGCTGGTCGAATTCCCTTTTATGTGGAAAGGATTTGGCTATGCCAGTTATAGACTTACTGTGCTGCTGCCAAAGAACAGGAAACAGCTGCGGGTGGCTATGCCCGACGCCTATACTGCCTACAGGCTCTTTGTAAACGGAAAGCAGTTGGCAGCTAATGGAAAAGTGAGCACAACAGCCGAAGGCTTTATACCCCACTGGCAGTACCAGGCATTTGATGTTGATCATGACACGGATACGCTTCGCCTGATTCTGCAGATAGCGAATTTTGTACATAATAAGGGCGGGATAAAAAAACCGATTCTTATAGGCGAAAAAACGGCGATGGAGCTGGAAAGACAGCAATCGGCGGCAATTGACCTTATATTGACCGGCTGTTTACTCATGGGTGGCCTTTTCTTTCTTGGACTGTACCTGCTTGGCAACCGGGATAAAGCGATCTTGCTATTCTCTCTGTATTCTATAGTTTATTGCTACCGCATCATTGGTATAGACAATTACGTACTTCACACCATCATGCCCGATCTTGATTGGTTCTTTACGGTCCGTCTTGAATACATCAGTTTATTTCTGGGTGTAGGCCTGTTCGGATTGTATACCCTTTATTTATATCCGGAAGACGTCAGCAAAAAGGCTGTTGTCATTGTAAGCCTGATGTGCTTTACATTTACAGCTGCTTCAGTTTTCCTTTCACCTGCTTTCTTCACGCAACTGATCAATCCATTTCTGGTGATCATGCTTTTTTGTATTGTTTATACGCCCTATGTTTATTTCAGGGCTTATCAAAAGAAACGCCCGGGAGCAGTCTATGCACTTGCCAGTTCGGCGGCAGTGATGTCTGTTTTCACCATTGCTTTACTTCACTACTGGTCTGTCATTCCCCAGATGCAGGGCCTTAGTTTTATCGGATACATTGGTTTTTTCTTTTTGCAATCCCTGGTTCTTTCCCACAAAGTCTCTTTTGAACTAAAAAAAGCCCGGCAGCAGGCAGAGCAGGGACTGAAAGCAAAGAGTGAATTTCTGAGTACCATGAGCCATGAGATCCGTACACCGCTCAATTCAGTGATCGGCATGAGCCATTTGCTGCTAAGGAATGATCCGCGTCAGGACCAGGTGAAACAACTCGACGTGATGCTTTTTTCCGCAAATCATTTGCTGACAATTGTAAACGATATTTTGGACTACAACAAAATTGAAGCCGGTAAGGTGTCATTTGAGCATATAGATATGGACCTGGCTGGTATCGCTGATAAAGTGGTTGCCGGTCTTAAAGCAGACGCGGAAAATAAGCATATTGCGCTGACCCTTGAAATTGATCCGGACCTGCATGACCATGTGCTGGGTGACCCCACGCGAACTTTTCAGGTGCTGAGCAACCTGGTCCATAACGCAATAAAATTTACCATAAAAGGCTTTGTATCGGTAAGTGTCAAAATCGAAAGCCGCACGGAAAAACACCTCATCTTAAAGATAGCCGTCAGGGACACAGGCATTGGCATCTCAGCTGAGGATCAGAAAATTATTTTTCAGCGGTTTACCCAGGCTGATTCATCGACTTCAAGAAGCTTTGGCGGCACCGGTTTGGGGCTTGCCATTTGCAAAAGGATTTTAGAACTTCAGGGAGCGGCCCTGCATTTAGACAGCAAAGAAGGGGAAGGTTCTGTATTTTATTTCACTCAAATTTTTGAAAGGAGCTTAAATGCTGTCAAACAAAACAACCCTGATGTGCTGCTGCCATTACCTGAAGAAAAACCACTTAATGGTATAGCCATCCTCCTGGTAGAAGATAACCCTATGAATGTGCTGGTTGCAGAAAACTTTCTAACTGCCTGGGGGGCTGTAGTCGATGTCGCCGTTAATGGACAGGAAGCGCTAACCGCTATAGATTTGAACAGGCACAAACTGGTTTTAATGGACCTGCAAATGCCGCTGATGGACGGGTACGAATCAGCAACAACCATGCGGGCCAATGGGGTAACCATACCAATAATAGCGCTTACAGCTAACCTTCCAAATGAAATAGAGGCCGACATCAGACAGGCCGGGCTCACTGATGTTGTGACCAAACCTTTTCTCCCGGAGGAACTGTTCAAAAAAATAATGCGCTGCCTGTCCAAAGCATAGACTTAGCATACCGGCATTATAATAATTATCGGCATTGCTTTTTTATTTTTTTAATCAGTATCTTCAAAAAATGAAACCAGGGTTGAAAAATGGTTAAGGGAAGAAATAAATCAGTGTTAATTCAGAGCGGGAAAGTAAGTAGATAATGCGGTTGATTACAGCTTTTGTGGTATCGGCGTTGTTGCTGCTGAATGTGTGTGCGTCTGCTCAGAAATTAAATTACATAAAGAAAAAAGTAACGCTCGCGAGGCTATTTAGAGAACTTCAAAAGCAAACAGGATACCAGATCGTCTGGAGCGAAGACATGATAGACAGCGACCAGCTTGTTGACGCTGATTTCAAAAATGCTGATCCCAGGGAAGTTATAAAAGAAGTATTTGACGGGCTTTCGATTGAATATCTCATTAATGATAAAACGAAATCGATCAGTCTGGCGCAAAAGAAACTGACCGCTGCAGAAAACACCGGCGGACAGCTTTTGGTAACAAATGAACTGCGCGAGGTTGAAATTGTAAGTACAGGATATCAGCAGATACCGAAAGAGCGGGCGACGGGTAGCTTCGCTGTGGTGGACAAAAAGCAATTGGACAGACGGGTGGGCAGCGAAGTGTTCAGCAGGCTGGAGGGAATTGCCTCAGGTTTACTTTTTAATAAGAATACGGTCAATAATTATCCGGGTAATTTTGATTTTTCCATTCGTGGCAGGAGTACCATTTATGCCAATGACCAGCCCTTGATCGTTCTTGATAATTTCCCTTTTAACGGTGATTTTAATTCAATCAATCCAAATGATGTAGCCGGCATTACAGTGCTTAAAGATGCCGCCGCTGCTTCCATATGGGGGGTGAGGGCCGGAAATGGCGTCATTGTGATTGATACCAAAAGAGGGAAGTTTAACCGGCCTTTAAACATAGCTTTTAATACAAACCTGAGTGTTTCGGCCAAGCCTGATCTTTTTTACAATCCCAATTATATCTCCTCATCGGATTTTATCGATTTGGAAACTTTTTTGTTTGATCACGGGAAATACGATGCGGCGTTGTCTGACGTGAGCCGCTATCCGGTGGTGTCTCCGGTGGTGCAGATCCTGGACCGGCAGCGTAAGGGACAGTCTGCAGCTGAGACCGCCCAGCAATTGAATGTCCTGCGGGGCAACGACATCAGGAATGATGAGCTGAAGTATTTTTACCGCAACCAGGTTGCCCAGCAATACGCGCTGTCACTGAGCGGTGGTTCGGCCTGGAGCAGCCATTTTTTTTCTGCCGGTTATGATCAGAGGTTGTCCAGTTTGGTCGCCAATGATAATAACAGGTTTACGCTGAACAGCCAGAATACTTTCATGCCTGCCAAAAATCTGGAAATTGAGGCCGGGGTATATTATATTAGGTCCTTGTCCAGGGTCGACAGTACGATGGGTGAAGCTTCGGCAACTCAGTTTCAACCCTATAAGCAGTTTAAAAATATAGATGGACAGGCGGCTATATTTGACAGAACCTTTAGCGCCGCTTATAAGCAAGCTGTCCTGGACAAGGGTTTTCTGGACTGGTCCTACAGGCCACTGGATGAGTTGGGTAAATCTCCGTTTAAAATAACGAATAACGATGTGAGGATAAATAGCGGATTGAAGTACACTTTTATTGAGGGGCTAAGTGCGGCTGTGAAATATCAATATCAGGAGCTTGATCAGAAAACGGTTAAATACAATGGAATTGATAATTATCAGACGAGGAACCTGATTAACCAGTATGCTGTTTTGACTGCAGGCGGGGTATCCGGCTACAACATTCCCATTGGAGGAATCCTCTATACTGCGGATGGCAGGGGTGTTTCGAATAACCTGCGTTTTCAGCTGGGCTATCAAAAAGACTGGGCCCAAAATTCGATCTCTGCTATTGCTGGTTATGAAATATCTTCGTTTGAATCTGACCTGGACAAGCTATTTAAATATGGTTATGATAGACCTGGAGGTACTCCATCTGCGGTAGATACGACCACGGTCTTTAACCTGAACCCTACCGGTACAGGGAGCATTGTCGAAAGTTCTGAAAAATTGGGTAAGGTTGACAGAATTCGTTCGTCCTTTGCAAATGCCGCTTATACTTATGACGGCAGATATACCGTGTCGGGCAGTGCCCGTATAGATGGGTCTAATTACTTTGGACTGAAAACCAATCAGAAGTACGTGCCTTTGTGGTCGGCAGGAGGACTTTGGAATGTAAATAAGGAAAACTTCTATCGCCTGGACTGGCTGCCTGTTTTAAAACTGCGTGCTTCGTACGGGTACAATGGAAACCTGGACAAGAGTACCACTGGTGTGACTACTTTCAGGTACTCTGGTCTCGATACGTATACCGGGTTGCCATACGCAAATATCCTTGGCATTGGTAATCCTGAACTGAGATGGGAGAAGATAGGGATTGCGAATTTTGGAGTCGATTTTGAACTCAGAGACCAGGTATTTACCGGGCGGCTGGAGTATTATTTTAAAAAGGGTTCTGATATACTGGGCGATAAGGCATTTCCATCCAATACAGGCATCTCTACCTTGAGGGGTAACTATGCGAAGATGAAGGCCAGGGGTATTGACGTTGTGCTTACTGCGCAGAATTTTCGTGGCAAACTGGGTTGGAAGACCAGTCTGTTGTTTTCTGCAGTGCGTGACTGGGTGAGTTCTTATGATATGATCGAACCGGGTGGGATTTATTATGTCGGACTTACCAGCAGTAAGCCCGTGCTGAACAGACCTGTTTATGGGATTTACAGCTATCAATCGACCGGATTGGATCCTTTAAATGGGGATCCCAGAGGCTATTTAAAAGGAGAGATTAGCAGGGACTACCATGAGATCATTAATAGTGCGACGATAGCGAACATACAATATCATGGTTCTGCAAGACCAACGATGTTTGGGGGGCTCAGCAATACTTTTGCTTTTTGCCGCTTTAGTTTGGGAATTAATATCAGTTATAAGTTCGGGTACTATTTCAGAAAGCCTTCCGTGAACTATTACGGGATGTATAATCTCAGCATTGAGAAAAGTATGAATGTTGATTTTGCAGAACGCTGGCAAAAAACAGGTGATGAAAAATTTACCAATGTACCCTCATTAGGTGTTTACAGCGATGATAATTTCAGGGATGCTTTTTATAACAATTCCTCTGCGACGGTTGCCCGGGGCGACCACATCCGCTTGCAGGACATTAGTTTGGCCTTCGATCTTGACCGGAGCAACTGGCCGGGAATACCAGTGAAACAAATACAGCTTTATTTTTATGCCAATAATTTGGGCATCATCTGGAAGGCAAATGATTTTGGGCTGGACCCGGATCTTGTCCCATCTATGAGCAACAGGTTTGTTGTCCCTGAGCCCAGGAGCGTCGCTTTCGGATTGAAAGCAAATTTTTAATTCCAAAATATTGGATAATAATACATAAATTAGGCATATCTGCCTAATTATTATTTCTGCTCCTATTGCACCTTTGAATATGGTTTTGCAATCGAATGAGTCAGAGGAACTAAAGAATTTCGGCAATAATCTTCGGAGGATAAGGAAAGAAAAAGAGCTGTCAATGGAAGCCCTGGCTAATCTGGCAGAAATTGAACTTTCACAGATTTTTAGAATTGAAACCGGGAAGATCAATCCAAAACTGACCACCATTCTGACTATCGCAAAGGCACTTGGTATTAATCCTAAAGAATTATTTTAGTGTATTACAGGCATTTACTCTTTGTTGTGATTGCATTCGGCTCGCTGGTTGTCTGTCCGTCCTGCAATGACAGGTGGCTTGATGCCAAACCGGACAAATCGCTGGTGGTGCCAAAAACGATTAAGGACTACCAGGCATTGCTGGACAATAGTGGCGAGTTATTTAATATTGCACAATCTTCTGGCTTGGCCGAAATCTCATCAGGTGATTTTTACATTAGCAATGCTTCCTGGGCTGCCCTTTTTCTGAAGCAGGAAAAATCTGCATATATCTGGGGGCCAAATGAGAGTTTTTATGAAGGAGAGCCCAGTGCAGACTGGGAGAATGGATACAAGAGGATTTTAAATGCCAATCTGATTTTAGAGGGGATTGAAAAAATAAAACCCGCTGAAACAGACCGTCAAGCCTGGGATAATGTCAAAGGGAGCGCCCTTTTTTTTCGTTCCTTTGATTTTTTCAATCTAGCACAGGAGTATTGCAAGACATACGGAGCAGCATCAGCCAAGACAGATCTGGGGCTTCCGCTGAGACTTGAATACAATGTAAACATCCGGGTAAGACGTTCAAGCCTTCAGGAAACATACGGGCAGATCCTTGGGGATCTGAAATTAGCAGGTCATTTGCTTGACATAAAGCCGCTTTACAAGACCAGGCCATCAAAGCAGGCAGTGTTTGCATTATTTGCCCGAACCTATTTGAATATGGAAAATTATGATCAGGCAGCGCTGTATGCCGATTCTGCTTTGCAGATTCAGCCTGAGTTGATGGACTATGCCACACTTAATGCTAACGCTGCCTATCCTGCAATGCTGTTTAACCAGGAGGTCATCTTTCACAGTTCATTTAGTTATGGCATTTTTAATGCGTCCAGGCTGATCGTAGAACCTGCTTTGTTTGCGGCCTATGCAGCCAATGACTACCGGCGGTCGGTATTTTTCAAAGCGGTTGCTAGTGGCGGGGTGACATTTAAAGGCAATTACAGCGGAGATAAAAGTTTGTTTGGAGGACTGGCAACCGATGAGCTCTACCTGATCAGGGCGGAATGTAAAGCCAGGAAAGGAGAAGTAATTGCTGCACTTGCAGATCTGAACTATCTTTTGCGAAAACGATGGAAGGGCGGCTACGAGGATGTTGTAACCAGAGATCAGTACACAGCACTATCAATAATACTTCAAGAAAGGAGAAAAGAGCTGGCATTTAGAGGGCTGAGGTGGGGAGATCTGAGACGGTTGAACAAGGACAGCAGGTTTACGGTTACGATAACAAGGATACTCAATGACCAGGTCTATAAATTGTTGCCGGGAGACAGGAGATATATCTTGCCTATTGATGAACAGGAGATCAGGCTTGGTGAAATACAACAGAATGAGAGATAGGCAGAGGGTTACTCACCGCGCCCTCTGCTATCTGGTGTTATTCAAAATGACCCGAAGTGCTTGACTGGAAGCTTACTCCAATTAATGGCAGGGGATCTCCATCCGCAGGTAGCGGGTTTGTTCCTATGTTCCACTTAGCAGAACATAAATTGCCTCCTACTTCACACCTGTTGTCAGAAAAATAATAATAGCCACTGGGATTATTAGCCGCTGGATAAGTCATATCTGTTTTGTAATACCTTACGATCGCCCCGTTCTTGACGGTGGTATACGCACTGATGCCAAATGCAAGCACTGCGATGAGCATCCCCAATACTGTTTTTTTAATGTTGTTCATACTGTAAATTTTAGGTTATGTATATTGCCTGGTTTTCTTTTGACAGGTTCCGGGCGCTTTTCCTGTATTACAGGGATGATTCTTTATTTCTTGTACGATCTGATCCCGATAGCGGCTATTAGCAGGAATGCTGCATTAAACCAGATGTGCTGCTGCCAGGTCATGGTGCTGATGGCCCCGCCGCAGTGACAGGGTAATTTTGTTCCTGACGAAACCATATAAACAAGGTAAATCGTAAATATGCCCAAAAGTGCCAGCGAGGCATATAAACCCAGTTTCCTGGTTCCCGCTATAATCAGCAGGAGGCTGATGACTATTTCACTTATCGGGATTAACCATGCCACAAAAAGACTGTAACTGCCAATTATAGGTGACTTGGCCAGTGTTGACGAAAAAGCATTGATCGTTAATATTTTACTTGCTGCAGTATACATGAAAAGTGCAAGCAAAAGATATGCAGCTGTATCGCTGATGATCGGTCTGAATTTCAGGGGAAATTGAAAACCCGGTCTTTCTTTGAGTTGGATTCGCATGATGGTAATTATTATTCCTTCCTCAAATGTGCAGCATTTTGTTATTAATAAGTGTGAAAATGTGTTAAAATATTAAGACTAAGCACTATAGGATTTATTTTTTATTGTTAAGACAAAAATTGAACATAAAGCTTAAGAAATACAGAGTTTGAAGATTAATAAAGAGATTGCCATAACCTAATAAAGTATCGTTTATCTGTAATTATTGTGTATCACCCACTTAGCTATGCACTATAGCTTTGCCGTATTATTTAATGATGATATGAAATCAGAAAAATTAATACTTAACCTGCAGCAGGTTGGAATAAACGACATCGAAATTGTCGGGGGAAAAAATGCTTCCCTGGGAGAAATGATACAGAACCTCAAGCGTCTCGGCATACAGATACCCGGAGGATTTATTGTTACTGTACAGGCCTATAAAGAGTTCATTGAATTTAACGGACTGGACAAACACATCAGACAACTGATCGATGGGATTGATCTGTCTGATATGGAATCACTGACGGCAGGCGGACAAAAGATTCGCGACTGTATTACCGGGGGCTCAATTCCGGCTGGCCTTTCCTTTGAAATACGAAATGCGTATAATGCGTTGTCTGAAGTCTACAGCCAAAATGATGTGGATGTTGCAGTACGCTCATCTGCAACAGCGGAAGATTTACCAGATGCGTCGTTTGCAGGTCAGCAAGATACCTTTCTGAACATTAGTGGAATGGAACCGTTATTAAAGGCAATTAAGGATTGCTTTGCATCCTTGTTTACCGACCGGGCCATCAGCTACCGTCAAAGTTTTGGCTATGACCATTTTCAAATAGGGCTCTCTGTATGCATCCAAAAAATGGTTAGATCAGATCTCGCCGCATCAGGGGTTGCATTTTCCCTCGATACTGAAAGTGGTTTTAAAGATGTGATCATCATTAACGGATCGTACGGCCTGGGAGAAATGGTGGTACAGGGTGCCATATCACCTGATGAGTTTATCGTATTTAAGCCAACTCTTAAACAAGGCTATGCTGCCATTATAGAAAAGAGGATAGGAATAAAAGATAAAAAAATGGTTTATGGCAATTCGAAGGCAGAAAGGGTAAAGATAGTCGCAAGCACTGAGCAGGAGCAAAACCAGTTCTGCATTACCAATGAGCAGGTATTGGAATTGTCCAAATGGATAATGGCAATTGAAGACCATTATTCGGCAATTAAACAGTGCTGGTGTCCTATGGATGTGGAGTGGGCGGTTGACGGGAATACAGGTGAGTTATACATTGTACAAGCCCGCCCCGAAACTATTCATTCCAGAAAGCGGCTCAATACCATAACCGAATATGCCATTGATGATGCAGAAAGGTCGGAAAAGATCATTCTCAAAGGAATTGCTGTCGGTGACAAAATAGCAAACGGCAGAGTAAATATTTTGATGGGTACCGCAAAAGCGGACATTTCAAAGATCTCATTTGAAAAAGGTGATGTACTGGTGACCGATATGACTGACCCCGACTGGGAGCCCATCATGAAGAATGCGTCTGCCATCATTACCAATAAAGGAGGGAGAACCTGCCATGCGGCCATTGTGGCCCGCGAACTTGGAGTGCCTGCCATAGTGGGCTGCGGTAATGCTACAGACATTCTGCAGCAGGGACAGCTCATTACAGCGTCTTGTGCAGAGGGTTCTGCCGGACTGATCTACAGCGGCGTCATCGCCTTTAAAAAGCAGGAATTTGATCTCGATGACCTGCCGGAAATAAAAACGCCGGTGATGCTTAATGTTGCCTCACCCGAAATGGCATTTCATTTTTCCCGGTTCCCAAATAAAGGAGTCGGACTGGCCAGGGAGGAATTTATTATCAATAATTATATCCAGGTCCATCCGCTGGCGCTGATGCAGCATGAAAACCTGAATGATGAAATCCTGTCGAAACAGATCAGAGATCACATCAGAGGATTTAAGAACGGTGAAGATTTTTTTGTCGAGAAACTATCATTCGGCGTTGGCCGGATCGCGGCGTCTTTCTTTAATCATAAGGTAATTGTAAGATTCTCGGATTTTAAAAGCAATGAATACTTTAACCTCCTTGGAGGCAAATACTTTGAGCCGAAGGAGGAAAATCCGATGATTGGATGGCGCGGGGCATCCAGGTATTATTCAAAAGAATATAAAAAAGCTTTTGGAATGGAATGTATGGCTATAAAGAAAGTTCGTGAAATAATGGGTTTAAAAAATGTAGTGGTCATGATACCGTTTTGCCGCACGGTAACAGAGCTGCTCCTGGTGTATGATACCATGAAGGAATTTGGCCTGGAAAGGGGAAAGGATGGGCTGGAGGTATATTTAATGGCAGAAATACCGTCAAACATTATCATGGCTGAAGAATTCTCGGCACACATTGATGGATTCTCCATTGGTTCAAATGACCTGACCCAGTTGGTGCTGGGGCTGGACAGAGATTCTTCCCTGGTCGCACATATTTATGATGAACGCAATGAGGCAGTGAAGATCATGATAAGAACGTTGATTTCAGTAGCCAAAAAGGCAGGGGTGAAGGTAGGGATCTGCGGCCAGGGACCATCGGATTTCCCGGATTTCGCACAATTTTTGGTGGAAGAAGGCATTGACACCATTTCTGTTACGCCTGATTCTTTCTTTAAAACAGTTAAAGCGATACATAGAATAGAAAATGAGCTGATTTCTATTTAACATCCGGGTAAGCTCTAAGCAAGGCTTTTGCTTCTTCTGGCGTCAGCCGCGAAATACTGCCATGTCTTGCATCTGGCGGCATACTTATGTCCTTTTCAATGATCCATTGAAGCAGGTCAGGTGACGATGAGATGCCATATTTGTCAACCATTGGATAATCATATAGCAATAACCATCCTGGTTTGACAGGGTCTTTCATTACACTTGGCCCTTCCGTAATTACCGGGGCGATCTGGCCGCTATTCAGTGGCCCTTCATAGATTTTGTATGGACCCTCTATGTTTTTGGATGTTGCCAGCCGAATCCCCCGTCGTTCACCGGTTTTAACTCCAAATTCTTCTTCTTTGTGAAACAGGTAATAGGTTGCCTTGTGCTTAAGCAGCGTTCCGTCAATTACGGAATAGGGCGGTGCAAACAATACTTTGGCAGGAGTAAAGGTCTTCCAGTCGGTTGTTTTACAATACCACAACCGGCTCTCCTTCCAGCCCGCATCCTTAAAGGTGGATGACCAAAAGAGCGTATACTCTTTATTGGCCTCATCATAAAAGAATTCCGGAGCCCAGATGTTCCTCACCAGGTCACCGGATTCATTTCGCAGGTCTTTCATCAAATGCAGGTAGTCTTCTACCTTCCAGTGAATCAGATCTTTTGAAGTTGCATAGAGACAACTTGGTCCAAATTTTTTACGGTTCTCCGCGCCACCGCCGCCGCCTGTTGCGATCAACCGCCAGAGCCCGTCTGGTCCGCGTTGAATGTATTGGTCACGCATAAATTGATCCCATATTGGTTTGTTATCATTTAACGGAGTCCAGTGACGGCCGTCTGTTGATAAAGCAATGTGCAATTGCGCTGCCAGCATGGGATCAGGCAAAGGTACTTCAACCGTTTCGCCTTTTGCATTGATCTCAATACGTGTGGGGTAACGCTGGCGAAAGTAGGTGAGCATCCAGGTTTCTTTTTCGTCACTTTTAGATTGCGCCCGGGTCGATTTTAAGGGTGCGATTAGCAAGATACATACAGAAAGTCTTATGATAAATATGAGTTTTATCTTCATATTATGGTTCAATTATGGTTGTAATCGTGAATGTACAAACAAATAACTGTGAAATCCGCCCTTTTTTCTTAAAAGTCAACCCTCATAGTTTCCATATCTGCCAGCTCAAAAGTGATGTTAACAGAACGTTCGGTAATTGGTCTCGTTCTATGAATGGTGCCCATTGGTACAGTATACATCTGGCCATGAGACAATTCAAGGGTGGTGTTCAGCAGATCCAGTGCCATAACACCCTCGAGTACCATGAATGTTTCGTCAGAGTTGGGATGCCGGTGCCAGTAGAATGGTCCTGTCATTACACTAAGCCGGATGAGGTGATTGTTGGCCCTGTCAAGGATCATGTTCGTGTATTTTCCAGAAGCTGAGGCGGTTAATTTTAATGTGTCAATGATATTTTCTGCGTGCATAAACAAAAGGATCTGATATTATTTAACTGTCAAGCCGTTAAATTGTTTGGAAAAATAGGATTCAGGGAAGATCGATACGCTTGATAACGCCATTAAATCCTGTCACAGAGTCTGGCAGATTGCCAATAGCTATTGAGGCATTGTTTTCTGGTGTAAAGGCATCGAATTTAAATTCTTCAGGTTTTTTTACAGGTATTTCAATAATTGAATAGGCTTTTTTTGCGGACTCAGTATGACCCAGAATAGGACGGGGCCCATTGCCAATGCAGCCGGCGTTGAACAGCCGCATACCATTTTTATGCGCAGGGAAGTAAGCATGCTGATGGCCGCTGATGTACAGATCAACACCATTTTCTTTGAGGAAATTAAGCGTCCAGTCGGCATTGTCATTTACTTCACCGGGTTTGTTTTTGTCGGCCACGATTGGATATAACGGTAAATGGCCCAGCAAAATACGCAGCCTGGCATTTTTTGCTGCTTTGCTTTTTAACTGTTCTTTCATCCATTCCAGCACTTCGGGCTTTATTTTAGCTGCGGATGCGTCCCAGCTCATAAAAAATACATTGTTTTTGATATAACTAAAATAAAACGGGTAATGGATACGATCTGTAAAAGTAAGGCGGGTTGATTTGATGTTATCGTCCCAGAACTGTTTAGCAGCAGTCCGGTCTTTTAAAAAATTGGGTGAAGCATCGTGATTGCCTAATGTAAAGCCGAAAGGTATTTTAAGATTATTGATAGGCTTTAAGACTGTATGATTAAATCCTTCCCACATTTTAGCAATATGTTCTGCTGTAAGTGAAGCTTTCTGGCCGGCTACCATATCACCACCGCATAGTATAATGTCCGGCTTAATTACTGCTATCCTGCTGATCACTGCGGCCACATCCGGACTATAGGTCATATCTCCGTAACCAGCGTTCAAATCGCTGATGATCAATATTTTTAACGCTTTGTTTTCGCTTTCCTTTTCGTACCGGGGCTTAAAGGAGGTAATTACGGCAAGGATAATGATCAGCGCTGTGAGTTTTGTTATTGTCATTAGTAATCGTTAATCCTGTTTTTTGAAGGGACAATGTTATAGTGCTAACATAACCATTTTTCTTCGAAATGGATAACCGCCCTTATTGACACGATCCTCCATTAACATAGCCGCTTTTGGTTAACAAAAGCGGCATTTTACAAAAATTTACCCTTTTAGCTTATCCTAGGCTCCCACCCACACACTATCACTCACATTCAACCTGTCATCTGCGATGAAAGCAATATAAGCCTCAAATGGTTTCCCCAACTCTGCCGCAGTCAAGGCCATAAAATCCCTGCACTCATGCCTTCTCGCGCCGCTTAATTCTATAGCTGCCCTGGGTATGCGAGTCGCATTTACTCCTTCGGGAAAGAAAACCAGCAACATTGCCCGGTTGTTCAGACATTGCGGGGCAATGTTGCCTGGCATTTCCCAAGTAAATTCAATACCATTCGACAAAATATTAAGAGCGGGAGAAACTGCCGGAGGGAGATTACCTTTGCTGAGCATTGCTTTGCTGTAATCCATACTGATATTCGGATACACACCCTGCAAGGCATGCTTTTTATGATAAGAAACCGCCTCGTTATAAGCACTACGATCCGTATCCTCAACGGCTTTAGCAAAGCCAAGATTTAGCAAAGCGAGCGTAGGTTTCAAAAATGCATTGGTCACTTTCATCCGCTGGTAATTGGCCAGTTTGGCAAGCGTTGGAGGCTTGGCATTTTTACCTGCAGTCCGAATTACGTTTTTACCTTTTAAGGTGTAGCTCACGAGATTGCCGACACGACCATTTATATGACCGAAAGGACCGTTATTTAATGTACCCATGGTTTTTATAATTTATATAAGCCAAAATTAAAACGACAAAAGGAAATCAAGTTTGCGATTCGTGAACTGGATCGTACTACGCCGCTGTTCCCTTATTGCGGCTATTATGGTACTATAATCCTCCATTTCCCAAATCAATGTCAAGCGGACGTTCCGGCAAGGTTGCAAAATCCGCCGGACCATCCAACCATCTTGCAACCATTACGGGAGGATGTTGAAACCGTGTCGAATAAATAGGACCAAAGCGAGACCATAACAGCATTACAATCTTGGCAAAATGTACGCAACATTTATAAATAACTCAGCCACCATTTTTGTTTGTTGGATTGTTTATAGGCATCGTAGCGTTTGCACAAAGGATACAGGGCGATCACTATTATTATCCAAACGAGGTATGCCACAGGCAATGAAAATCCATAACCCTTCAGGTCGGTTGTAAACCATATCGGTTTGGTCAGTATCCATATTTTCCAGTCCTGTCCGGGGGTAAGTGCTGAAGCGACGATCGCTACCAAATGGATCACATAGATATGGATCAGGTAATAAAACATGGGGACCCTGCCGTATATAGAAACCACTTTCACAACACCTCCTCTTAGTTTTTCTGTAAATGACAGAAATAAAAGGGCTGCGCCCAGTGTCATCAGGAGATATAGCAGTGATGGGGGGTACTTACTGACATTAATAAATGAAAGGAACGTAAACAAAGTATTTTTTTGTACTTCCCATTTTACCGGATCTCCGTAAACATTCGCATAGCGAAGGATGATAAACGAAACGATAGCCAAACCGCCCAGAATCAGCAAATTTTTTTGTCTTTTGCCGGTATCGTAGTCTGCGGTATACCACATGCCCAGGCAATACCCTAACGGCATTACAGCCATTAGTGGAATTATAGGATAGCCCACCAAAAAAACTGTTTTATGCCAGGTGAAGAACTGCTGGTCATGAAGCAGCGACCAGCCGAAAGCCGGCAGTGAATTACCTGCCACATGAATGTCATCTAAAAGGTTGTGGCCCGCTATTATTGTCAAACAAATACCAAGGATCCATTTTATGGGCAGATGAATTATCGCCGCCAGTAGTATCATACTTACGCCCAATGCCCATATGGTTATAAAAAAGAACATGGGGAAGGTGATATTAAAGTTCCAGGCGAAATTGACCACGATCATTTCCAGAAAGATCAGCCATAACCCTCTTTTTAGCAGGAAGAGCGATAGTTCTTTTTTAGTTTTCTTTTGCCCGGTTAAAAATGCGGAGGTTCCTGCCAGCAACATAAATACCGGTGCGCAAAAGTGAGTGATCCACCTGGTGAAAAATAAAATGCCGCTTGTTTTTGTAAGGTCAAGCGGGTCGTAGAAAAAAGAACCGGAATATAAATAGTCCCTCACGTGGTCAAGGGCCATAATGATCATGATCGCACCTCTGAGGAAATCAATAGCTGTTATCCGGTGTTTTAGAATTGTGTTCATTCGGGTTTTGCTGAATATTGGTTTGGACAATAACAATTACCGGCACCTTCGGCCAGCTTAACTCAAATTAACAAAATACAATGGTAATGAGAAAGTTATCATAAACATTTAGTATTTCTCTTTGCTAAAATAGATTCTACCTCTAAAAGTTTTAGTTACTTTCCTTGAAAAAATTGAATATTAATCTGTAAAAAATTAGGCCGGCCGATATCCGTCAGCGGCCTAATCCTTAAAAAAAAATTAATTACTCTGTTTAAGAAACGACAAGAATTGTTAAACATATCTATACCAAAACTGATATGACTCTTTACTGACAATCCATTAATAATCAGGTAGTTTCCTGCCTGATGTCTTTTTTCTCTGTCGTTTTTCTAATCGTCGCGCTGATCGGTGTCAACTTTTTTAAAGTATTCCAGCTATCTTCATGTTTCCACCACGGCTTCCTGTTTGAAGGGTGACACAGTTAGATGTGGTCTAAAATAAATTTTGGATCAATTTTAAGTTTATTATAAATTGCTTTTATAAAAGATATATCAGGCTTACGTTTTCCGGTAAGTATCTGAGATAGCTTGGGCTTCCCTATACCTAATTCATCTGCAAGCTTCGCCTGAGAAATTTTATGCTCAAACATAAATAATTCTAATACGTCTGAAATTGAATCAGGCTGTTTAACTGGTTTCAACCCAAGAACTTCATCTTCAAATTTTTCTGTAGCAACGGTTAGTATACGTAGCTTTTCTATATCTGCATCGGTGAGATTTGCTTCACCCTCGTTCATCAGATCATAGATCACTATCATTGTTTCGTGATAATGTTTTTCTGAGGTTATTTGATATTCCATTGCCAGGTTATTTTCTAAACGTTATTTGACTAGCATTAATTTTGTCGTATTCTTTGTGAGTCCCAATGAAAAGAATGAATACCGTTCGCACTTTAAAAATTATTAAAGCAATGAGTCTAAAGGAATTGCCTTTAATGTTGAAGACATACCTATCGTTCCCTACAGCATCTACGCTATTAAAAGTTCGTTTCATTTCATTGAAGTTTTTCCAGTCAGCATTTTTAGTTGCATTGTACCAGTCTTCTAAGGCATTTTCTGCATCAGGATGGATCTTATTGAAAGTGCCAATTACTGTCTTTGAAATGATGACCATACAAATATAGTATTTTGTTTTTTAGAATTAAATTTCATTTTCTGAAATAATTAATAAGGCGGCTTGGTGTATCAGGCTTATCTAAATATTTAATTTTTGACAAGTTTAAGTATTGTATTGGCAGTTATCCGGTGATTATCCGGTTAAGTTGAATTGAACATAGGATTGGACCCACAAGAGAAGGCTAAATAATAAGTGGGTTTTCTAAAGTCATCGACAAATCATAAACGATTAAAGGGCGTCATTAAAGACCCAAATCGTTTTGTTGTATATGATGGGAAGAATGGCATAGAGGTCGATCTGCTCCCAGCCTACTTTATAAAGAAGTCGAATTCGACCCCAACTCAATTGCGTCCACGGTGTGGACGATATTGGAAAAGGCTTCATTTGTACCGTGCTGGTATTAATGCTATCTTGTAGGTTGACTCGATTTGGGATGAAAGGATTATCGGATCTTTCTTTATGATCAAATGCATAAATATGTTAAAACAAATATTGCTATTCACTTTCATCGTAATTACCCTTTCCGCTTGCGTACAAAAAGATATTAAGACGTTTGTAACAGAAAATCGAGTTGATATCCGGACTATCTCGCCCGATTCAACTGATTATTCTGATTTGCAGGCCATTGGAAAAGCGATTGGAGACTCCAGGATTGTAATGTTGGGCGAACAAGACCATGGTGATGCGCCAACCTTTTTGGCTAAGACAAGATTGATCAAATATCTTCATGAACAGAAGGGATTCAACGTTTTGGCCTTTGAGAGTGACTTTTTTGCGCTCAACGAAGGTTGGGACCGATTGGCCAAAACAAGGACTGACATTGATGGATTCCTCCCTGACAATATTTTTAGTATATGGACTAAATGTGAACAGTGCGGTAACCTGCTTTACAGTTATATCCCAAAAACTTATAAGGACAATAAGTCTCTTGTAATAACTGGCTTCGATAGTCAAGTCCACGGAACATATAGTTTGGCGAACCTGAAAATCTACATAGACAGCTTTCTAAAAAGACAGCACGTAAAATTTACGGGGACGGGAAAGTACAAGAAAGATTTTTATTCCTTTATCGATTCAATAAAATATAATAAAGACATTCAAAAACAACGAAATTTTAAGGAAGCACTGAAACAAATTATCAACGAACTTTCGACAGTGGATACCGCAGTTTTTGAAATGATGCTGCTTAAAAGTTTAAAGGCCAATGCGGAGAGTGAGATTTCATTGTTAAGCAAGGGCAATGATTACCTAGAAATTAGGGATAAACAAATGGCAGAGAATTTAAGATGGCTTCTGAAATATAAATTTCCGAATGAGAAAATCATTGTTTGGGCGCATAATATCCACATTCTTAAAAACCCCAAACTAATGGACAATCCGGTTTGGAAATGGAGAAATATGGGTGATTTTTTTACGGCAGATAAACAGCTCTACGCAAAGACTTATGTTTTGGGTTTTAATTCTAGAACTGGAACCGCAGGTAGAATTACCAACGACAAAAAATTTACTGTGCAGCCGCCTGTCAAAAACAGTTTCGAAACCTGGATACCTGAAACTATACCATACGCTTTCGTTGACTTTAAACAGTTCCGGACAGAAAATCCAAGCGCAAAGACATATTTTTTCATGAAAGGATCGTTTCATAATGCCTGTTCTGGGTTGTGGACGGATATGTTCGATGGTATTTTTTACATTCGGGATATGTATCCTTGTACATTGGTTAAAATTAAAAACTAGTGGATAGCCGGTTGGCGGATTTTCTGCATCAGGATAGATCTTGTTGCTACTGCGGAACAGCCAAAATCATATGCTATAATTCTTCCACCCTAAAATCAAATATTTGCATTATTAAAGATTATTCCTAATTTTGCATAACTAGTTATGTAAATGGTGATGATAAATGGATATATTTGAGAAAACGGGTAAATCTGCCCTGGGAAGTCGCTTGAGGTTGTTTAGTGCAATGATTACCGATGATGCGGCTAAAATATACAAATGGTATGGTTTGGATTTTGCGCCAAAATGGTTTCCGGTGTTCTTTGTATTGGCTCAAGGCACCGAAAAAACCATCACGGAAATCGCAGTTGAAATTGGGCATTCTCAACCCTCCGTTAGTAAGATTGTAAGAGAAATGACAAATGCCGGGCTTGTTAAGGAAAATCAGAAATCTTCTGACAAACGTCGCAATGTGGTGGCGCTAACTAAAAAAGGTAAATCATTTTCCGACAAGCTGACACTGCAATTAGCAGATGTAGATGCTGCAATAGAAGGGATCATCAATGAAGCCCGGCACAACCTGTGGGAAGCGCTGGCAGAATGGGAATTTCTTTTAGAACAAAAATCACTGCTGAAAAGAGTGCAGGAGCAACGCAAGGTTCGGGAGAGCAAAGATGTTCAGATCGTTCCTTATAGCGAACTGTATCAAACTGCTTTTAAATCGCTTAATGAACAATGGATTTCTACCTATTTCGAAATTGAAGAAGCGGATACCAAAGCATTGGACAATCCCAAATCTTATATACTCGATAAAGGAGGAAAAATCTTTGTGGCATTATATAACGAGCAGCCAGTAGGTATATGTGCGCTCATTAAGATGGACGATCCTGATTACCAGTATGAAATGGCAAAGATGGCCGTTTCGCCCGATGTGCAAGGTAAAAGCATCGGTTGGTTGCTAGGGCAGGCAGTAGTAACAGAAGCAAAGGGCCTGGGCGCATCAAAACTTTATCTGGAGAGCAATACCTTACTAAAACCCGCGATCAACCTATATCACAAACTGGGCTTTAAAAAAGTTGTGGGGCGGTCAACACCGTATGCGCGCTGCAATATTCAAATGGAATTAATATTAACCAAATTTGACTAGGGCTAGTGGAAGGTACAATCTACATGGAAAAACTTTTATAGTGCTTACTGCAGTTGCAATACATTAGCTCCCAAAGGCTCTTCCATTTTACGCTGCAATTTTTTATCATGTACGATTACCGTTATTTCCAATGAACCTGTCCCTACTGTTGCCGACAGTAGGTGTCCGCCGAAGGCCTTGAAAGATGAACTGGTGAAAGCAATGCCATTAGGCATGCACCGATTAAATAAAGTCGTTTGATAAGCATACGATGTTTCTTTAATTGCGGCCGGCAGAGGTATCGGCCTTCTGAGGTTTACCATCACTGGAGTTTACACCGCTGTTGTTGCTGCCATTCATGCTGCCCGTGGCATTAACTACATCTTTAGCAGTGCTATCCTTATTTGTAGTATCGTTGACCGTCGTGCTCAGAGTGGTATCAGCTTCAGTTTCCACCCGCTTGTCCGGTGAGGAGCACGACGCCATTACGGCAGTTACAGCCGCTAAAATATAGACCTTGTTGTTCATGATTTCTGATTCTAGTTAGTTAACACCTTTGACTTCTTAACCCTTTTTAATGAGCTTTGGTTTCATCTTTTTTAATAATTGCCGGGTAGTCAGAATCATTGCCGTGAGCATAGCGGAGGATTCTCTGTTTTGCAATTCCTTCATCACCGCTTATTGACTTGCCCATTTCTTGAAAAGGATTTTCAGGAGGAATTTAGATAGCATTACTTGCGCATGTCTTTAACCGAATAGTCTTTCCAATAGTGTTTGCCATCTTTATTCCCGTCCCACACATTGGTGATGGCATTTATTTTCGCTGGTAAGTCCTGCTTAATTGCTATTTTATGCTTTGATATTCTTCTGAATGTTCTGTTCCAGCGTCTTTTGTCAGCTTTTTCTGAACTTGCAGCTGTGATCCCAAAAATTGGGGTTTTCCTAATTGATCGTGCCATTTAAAGTAAAAATTGGATAGCGGTCAATTCCCGGCCCAGCCTTTGAACACCTTGTAAAATGCGTTTGGTTTGATTTTGTGATGGCTTTTTGATGCCGTTAATGTATTGAGATAGTAAACTTTGGCTCATTCCGATACGTTGACTTAGCGCCTTTGCGTTGATGACTTTGTAAAATTCAAAGAAACTTGGCAAATCCGGCTTTAATGTGATATCGTCCATGTCAAACGTAATCTTCTGTTCTTCAAATGATAAGTTCAATACATCAATAATGCTGACTTTTAACTCTTCCATGTCTTCTGCTTGCGTTCCTATAAATGTATTGTTTAAATTTACACTGGCACTGAATCCGGTTTGTTCTTTGATGACCGTCATTATTATTCTTGGTTTCTTCATCTTTTATCTGTTTTTATGTCGGCCTGTTTTAATATCCCAATTAATAATCCTTTTTTAATCTCTTTACCGCCATGATTTGGGATGCTTATCTGCCCAATTTTAGTTGGATGTCTTAATATAACATGACTCCCGCTCTGTCGAATGTCTACCAATCCATCTTTATGTAGCAATCTAAACAATTCACTACATTTCATAGCATAGTCTCAAAGGTAATAAATTAATTACTTTTGTTAAAGATTCTTTGACATCGCCAAATTACCATAGCTATTTAACATTTATTAACTGGTTGCGTCCTCGAATTTTTTGCTTCACCCTCGTTCATCAGATCATAGATCACTATCATTGTTTCGTGATAATGTTTTTCTGAAGTTATTTGATATTCCATTGCTGGATTATTTTCTAAATACTATTTGACTGTCATTCGTTAATTATTTGTATTAATCAGGTTTACAATCACCTTTATCATAATGTCTTTTTCTTCCGCTTTGCTTTCGGCGATCATCAGTGTGAGCGCGACCAGGGCGTTATCGGCAATGCGTTTAGAACCGTTGTCAGCATACAGTATTCCATTCTTGTCCATAAACCAAACGAATAAATAAGCGGCAATACGTTTATTCCCATCAGAAAAGGAATGGTTCTTTACTACAAAATATAGAAGGTTTGCTGCTTTTTCCTCAACACTTGGATACAGGTCGTCACCTCCGAATGTTTGATAGATGGCACCAATTGACCCTTGAAATGAATCGTCTTTTTCATTTCCAAATAGCATACCACCACCAAATTTTTCTTTCAGATCTAGTATTGCATGTTTGGCATCGAGATAATTTAAGATAAATAGTTCATTTGGAGTAGTTCCTTCTATGATTAACGCCTGGTGGTCATACTTGTCAAGTATATCCAGGGCATAAGTGTAGTCTGTTACCACTTTTAAAAGACCTGTTGCTTCGTCAGAGGTTAACTCTTTGTTTTCAATGACATTGCTTAGCAAGGCTACCGTGTTTTTCAGATTGGTCAACTGCTCGGCCTGTTCTTTTAGACGTTTCTCGTTTACTGTATAGCCTTTGACAAGGTATTCTTTGAGCACTTTATTGGCCCAGATACGGAATTGAGTTCCTCGTTTTGAATTGACCCTATAGCCGACAGAGATAATTACGTCGAGATTAAAATATTCTATAACACGTTCCTTAGAGACACCTCCTTCAATTTGAACTGTTGCATTTTTTGCAACAGTTGATTGATGATCTAGTTCTTCCTCGTCGAAGATGTTTTTAAGATGTCTTGAAATAACCGATTTATCTCTGCTAAATAATGCCGAAATCTGATTCAGGTTAAGCCAAATCGTTTCGTTTTCAAGTTTTACATCAATTGCTGTTTGTCCGTCTGTAGTCTGGTAAATGATAATTTGATCAGTTTGCATAGTTGCCTGTTTTATGAATAATTAGCTGCGGCAAACATATACAGATTTAGCGAATAAAAACACGTTTCCAAAACAAATTTATTAGATACAAGTATTTGAATATCAGAACAGTATATTGATATATTGTTCTGATTTGTAGAATGGAATTTGAGTTTTTATCAATTGTTTTTTATAAGATCAATTAATTGAATTTGTAGGCACTTAGAAAAATGATAACTAAGAAAATAGCGAACTGCATCAAATAAAACACCCGCAATTGACCTTCTAAGCGCAGCGCCTGTTCATCCCAGACCGGGACCCTGGCACTGGTAATTTTGGCAAGCTTCGTGTCCAGCCTTCTGCCCCAGAAACCTCCATTAATGATCAAAAGGATAACAAAGACAATTTTTATCCTGAACCATAGCTGACTTGCGAAAGCCCCCTGCGTAAGGGCGATCATGGCGGCACCGGTGACAATAAGCAGCGCAGCACCAATTCCGTTCAGCCTTGAAAACCTGGCGGAAGCAGCCAGTACACCTGTCGCCTGTACCTTTTCCTGATGAAAAAGATTCCAGAACGTCCGGTAATTGACAAATCCAACCAGCGTAGCGCCGGCCATCATAATGAGCGCTGTTAAATGCAGAAACAGTAAAGCAGGGAAAATCGACATGTTGTAAAATCTATTGTAAATAATTTCTTAATTATAGCCATGACGATCGGGAATAAAGAAACTGGACAAGCGCAGTTGGCACTGCATTAATTCAATTACAATTCAGGGTCAAGTTAAAGTTTTAATCCTCAATCAGCATTTTTGCCAGCGCATCGTCTCTGCTATAAATATCCTTTCTGAAATTAAGCAGGTTTTTGCGGTCGGTAAAAGCTGTAAAATAAGCAATAAAGACTGGTATTTTATGCTTCAGGGTTACATACTGCTCCACGCCCCGGTTCATGCTGCTTTTGATCTTCTGTTCGTCCCAGTTGTCGTAGTTCTGCAGCAGAAAGGCCGCTAGCTTAAATGGCTCGCCTACCCGGATACAGCCATGGCTGAATGCCCGCGAGCTTTCATTAAAAAGCGATTTGGCCGGACTGTCGTGGAGGTAAATGTTGTAACTGTTTGGAAATAAAAACTTTACAAGACCCAATGAATTTTGCGGACCTGGTTTTTGCCGTACATTAGGGATTCCGCCATTATACCCGGTAATCTCCATTTTATGACTTTTTATATAACCCGGATTTCGCTTCATCGCTGGCATGATTTCATTGCGGACGATGCTTTCAGGTACATTCCAGTAAGGACTGAACACCACATATTTCATATCACCCGAAAATATAACCGTGCGGTGCACCGACTGTCCTACTACTACGTTGCAGCTCCACAGCAGGCTGTCTGAATGATATACATGCAGCTTGAACTCCGGAATATTGACCCCTAAATACACAGAATCCATATGTACAGGCAGCCAGCGGCATCGTTCCATATTGACCAGGATCTGCCTGATCCGGTTAGTTAGCGGTACATTCATTTCATCCAGCGTACCTTTACCTATCGCCCCGTCGGCGGGGAGGCCGTGCCTGCTTTGAAACTGTTTTGTGGCGGTTTCAAGCGCTTCGTCATAAACGTAGCTGAGCGTATCGCCCTTAAAATCACCTAGTTTAAAAAGTCTTTGTTTTACTGCAGCTATTGGCACTGACGAATCGCCCGGTTTATAAGATTTGACAGTACTGGTGATGGGAGTCCATGAGGGGTCTTCCTTTTGCAGGTCCCGATAGTGAGACAAATGCTGTTTCAAGAGGTCATATTGCCTGTATACTGGTGCAGCCGTCTTCGATGCCTTTTGGGGAGCACTGATCAGGCTGTCCAGATAAGATGCATAAGACATTTTCTTTCTTGGGAGATACCATTGCGAAGATTTGCTGATGGCGGGGTCCATACCTTCCCATGCTAGTTTTGCAAAAACAAAATAATTGGCCGTCAGCATCAATTCCAATTTCACATCTGGTGTCCCCGCTGCTTTGGCATACAACAGCGAATCCAGGATATTTCTGTAAGGGGTTTCCTGAGATATGCCTTCATTCTTAAGATTTTTTACACGGTCGGCCAGGTTTCCCGCCTGCTCTATCAACCGATTATCAGCATACCATGCATAGGCAAGGTTACGACCATCATAAAATTCGCGGATAGAGGCGGCGTAAGCTTGAAATAAGGGATACTTGTTGATAAAGCTATCTATTTCCATAGAATCCAGGAATCTGTTTTGCTCCGCACTAAAGTTGCCGGGAATGGTTTTGTTCCATTCTTTAATGGCTTTAGATTTTTCCTGATCTTGTTTTTTCGCTTTTTTCTCCTGCCTGCAGCCTGCGATGCTTATAACGCAGCAGATGCAGAAGAGTGCAATGTAGATTTTATCGAACTTGAAACTGAAAGCTAACATTAAATTTAAGCATCTTAATTAGTTTTTTAAATATAAAATAATTAGACTATAGTTAGCAAGTTTTTAGATCTAGTGTTCACCAAAAGCCATTTTTATGTATGATGCTGGAGATTCGGTTAGTGTTACCTTTTTGAAGGAGATCGCTGGGCTTATATAGCCTCTAATCCTTGGTAGTTTATGCATGCTTAGTCTATTGTTTATTGGTATGTTGTTTATTATTTTTAACAACTATATGAAATACCTCAGATTCTATTATTTCTCTTTCCTTTACTTTTACAAGGATAAACCGGAAAGCTGGATTCCCGAATACAGGGGGTTATTTATTATTACTGTGACAATAGTAAGTGCAGTTAGTTTCGTTCTACTGATGCGCAGCTGGACTTTTCATGGTCGGCGACTGTTCCTGCGCCTTTCAAAGGCGGACCCACTGATCAGCTGGTGCTGATCGTTTACAATCCGTCGAAGCAGGGATGGGCGGTATCGGTTGGTGACGCAGTAAGGTCTGATTTGTCTTATGACCTGGCGGTGCCGGCGATGTGGAGTGGGGATACGGTTTATCCGTATTTGTCGTTCCTGAGTGCTGATCAAAAGGAAGTGAGTACGAGTCAGTTTCAGCTGGCGACGGTTGTTCAGTAATTTGTGAAAAATCGGGCATTACTCTTCGAATACTGGACCTAGCGCGCTGAAAAAGCGCACAGAGCCCTATGTATTCTCTGAGAACGCCCGATTTTTCTCTCACAACAAATTAAGAACAACAATTCGCCCGCTGAAACTTGGGGAAAGGGGAAAAGGAAAGCAGGTCGTCATTGCCTTTGGTTAACCAAAGGCAATGACGACCTGCTTTAGGTTACTGGAAACGACGAATCTTTTAGAAGTCTTTCTAAATAAGAAGTCTTTCTAATTATAAGAAGTCTTTCTAATTATAAAAAGAATTAAGGCGCTTAAAATGGCACCGAAGTAGCACCATACCGAGGTAAGATAATCTATGTACATAAATGCGGTAAATACATAAGAAATAGCAAGGGCCCATCCAAGAAGTCTAAGCCATTTATTGCTCGAGATAAATGGAGAAATTGCAGTTGCCAGCATGTAGGGGATGCCTCTAAGCACTTTTCCTGAAAATGGAAAGTCCAGCTGATATTTTATATGATGATTTTCTATTGTAGCCGTTGCACCATAATAGATAAGCGAATAACCCAGGTAAAGTGCAGCCAGCACGCCTGATCCTAAAAGTATATATAATATTTTCTTTCTTAAACGGTCCTTTTCAAACAATAAAATGGATGTTGGTACAAGTATGGGCCATACAATTTGGGCAAATATCAAAAATAAATACATTGCCAGCTGCCGCCACCGGGCATATTCAGCTTCAGATATGGCGAGCCATAATAATCCTTCAGTAAATTGCTGTATAGCGAAAACTACGGGTATGCAAGCCAGGACATATTGTGGTGTATTTTTTGATCGTTTGATGGCAATTACACCAATTGCCAGTAAACCTGTACCTGCTATAAAACTTGCCGTGGCCGAAAAACACATACTCTATATTCTTTATCTCCGACAAGTATCTAATCAGATAAGACAAGTCTACGATTTATTGAAGTATTATTGTCAGTAATCTCCTATATTTTGTCGGGTTGATTTGTGGAGAAGGGGAGAGGAAAAAAAATATTCTCAACTTACATGTTCAATTATATAACTAAATTGTATTTTGGCGGAAAATTAAAGGGAATTTAGCTCAGTTGGTTTAGAGCATTACCTCGACAAGGTAAGGGTCATCGGTTCGAATCCGATATTTCCCACTCTAGTCTTTTGATTTTTTGATAAGCCGGGGTATCCAGCAGGACAGTACATGACGGCCGTTTGAAAAATATTGCGGATACTAGTAGCATCCGAATATAAGACATATGAATATTACCTCTACTAAATGCTTTTTGCTTACAGCATTACTCGCCCTGAACCTTACCGTATTTGCTCAGAAGATCAGTCTTACCGAGCTCGAAGTTGAGCATCTGAATAACCCCCTGTCGTTAGAAACAACTGCTCCAAGGATGAGCTGGAAAATTAATGCGGCAGCGAAAGATACAAAGCAGGTTTCTTATGAAATAAGGGTAGGCACAGATAAAAATGAAGTTGTAAAAGGAAAGAATATTTTCTGGAAAAGCGCAAAAAACACGGATCAGTCTGTACTGATTACTTATGATGGTCCTGAACTGGGATCGAAAAAGCGCTATTGCTGGCAGGTTAGGATAAAAGATAACCATGGCAACACTTCTGCGTGGAGCGCTGTGCAGCACTGGCAAATGGGCTTAAAGCCTGCCGACTGGACGGCCAAATGGATCACCGTCTCTGGCAAAGATACTTCCGCCAGAAGTCCGCTGTTCAGAAAGGAGTTCTCGTTGAAAAAATCGCTGAAATCTGCTATGGCTTACGTCACGGCAAAGGGCTTGTATGAAGCCAATATCAATGGTCAGCGCGTGAGCGATACTTATTTTGCACCGGGATGGACAAGTTATAAATATCACCTGCAGTACCAGGTATATGATGTGACAGCTGCTTTGAAAAGCGGCGTTAATGCCATAGGTGTAACTCTGGGAAATGGTTGGTATAAGGGAAGGATCGGTTTTAACAATCAAAAGAACTTTTACGGGGATACCCGTGGACTGCTATTGCAGATAGAAGTAGAATATACCGATGGATCAAAGGAAACGATCAATACAGATGAAAGCTGGAAATATGCATACGGACCTATTGTAGCTTCGGATATTTACGATGGCGAGACCTACGATGCCAGGCTGGAAAAAGCAGGCTGGGCCAATACAGGGTATAAAGAAGATGCTTCCTGGACAGGAGTAGGGACGATGGAGAAAGGGGCGGAACAGCTGGTGGCAATGAGCGGACCTCCGGTGAGGAAAAAAGAGGAGTTTAAAGCCTTGAAAGTCTTCAAAACCCCTGCCGGTGAGACAGTGGTCGATTTTGGACAGAACCTGGTGGGCTGGGTCATGCTCAAAGCTAAAGGTGTCGCGGGAACAAAGATCACGCTGAGCCACGCTGAAGTACTGACCAAGGAAGGTAATTTTTATACGGTGAACCTGAGATCTGCAAAGGCGCAGGACGTTTATATTTTAAAAGAGAATGCAGAACAGGTTTTTGAGCCGCATTTTACTTTCCAGGGCTTCAGGTATGTGAAGGTGGAGGGATATCCGGGTGAGCTGAAACCTGAGGATCTGACCGCAGTTGCCCTCTATTCAGATATGGAAACAACTGGTAAGTTTTCAACTTCCAATGCGCTGTTAAATCAATTGCAGCACAACATTCAATGGGGACAAAAAGGAAATTTTGTGGATGTGCCTACTGATTGTCCGCAACGTGATGAGCGTTTGGGCTGGACGGGTGATGCGCAGGCATTTGCCAATACTGCGGCCTACAACATGAATGTAGCAGGTTTCTTTACCAAGTGGCTAAAGGATGTAAAGGCAGATCAGCAGCCTAATGGCCTGATTCCGCATGTGATCCCGAATGTGCTGGGCCCGAATGACGGTGCTTCTGCCGGATGGGCGGATGTATCGACCATTATTCCATGGGATATGTATGTCGCTTATGGAGACCGGAGGATACTGGAAACCCAGTATGAGAGCATGAAAAAATGGGTGGGCTATATATCATCTGTGGCAAAGAATAACTTATGGAATTCAGGTGGTCACTTTGGTGACTGGCTGTTTTACCGTCCTGATGATGACAATGACGGCAGGGCTGCGGTGACAGACAAATACCTGATCGCCCAGACTTTTTATGCGCATTCTACCCAACTGCTGATCAACGCAGCAAAGGTATTGGGCAAACAGGATGAAGCAGATCAGTACACGAAACTACTGGCCGATATCAAAGCGGCTTTTGTGAAGGAATACCTGACGCCGAGCGGCAGACTGGTTTCCGGAACGCAGACCGCTTATGTACTGGCACTGAATTTTGATATGCTGCCGGAAGCTTTAAGGATCTCATCGGCAGAACGCCTGGTGGCCAATATACAAAATTATGGAAATCACCTGACCACTGGTTTTTTGGGTACGCCTTATTTGTGTCATGTACTGACCCGTTATGGCCATAATGACGTAGCCTATAAATTATTGATGCAGGAGAGCTACCCTTCATGGTTGTATCCTGTGAAAATGGGCGCAACTACGATATGGGAAAGATGGGATGGTATTAAACCAAACGGATCGTTCCAGACACCTGATATGAACTCTTATAATCATTATGCTTATGGCGCCATTGGTGACTGGATGTACCGCAACATGGCCGGAATCAATGGGGATGAATCTGCACCCGGGTACAAAAAGATCACCATCAGCCCCAAACCGGGGGGCAGTATCACCAGTGCTGCAGGTGAGCTCAACACTCCATACGGCTTGCTGAAATCTTCATGGAAGATCGAAAGCGGCATATTTAAACTGGATGTCCTGGTTCCGGCAAACACAACTGCAACGGTAATATTACCTGCCGCGGAATTAAAAGATGGTAAAGAAACCAGCAATAAGTCAGAAATTGGTTCCGGTGCTTATCACTTTGAATGCAGGATAGCACAGGTTGCCGGGAAGTAGCCCAAAAATTAATATTGCAGAACACACAACGAAATATGAGATATCGCTATTTGCTGATGCTTTTACTTGCATTGCCATTTACCCAAAAGGGATATGGTTTTGCTGCAGTGAAACCCGCAGGCTTACAATGTGAGCATTTGGAGCGCCCTTTGGGCATAGATGCGGCCAGTCCGCGCTTGTCCTGGATGATGGCCGATGAACGTCTGGCGGCAAAGCAGACTGCTTACCGTGTGGTAGTCGGCAAGGATTCGCTGGCAGTAGCCGGAAAGAAGGGCCTGGTTTGGGATTCGGGAAAACAAAATTCTTCTTTGAGCCTTGTGACTTATAAAGGAAAAGCACTGGAGGCTTTTACCAAATATTACTGGCTGGTAGAGGTATGGGACAAGGATGGCAAACCCTCCTCCTCTATATCCAGCTTTGAAACCGGGATGATGACCATGGCAAACTGGAAAGGCGCCTGGATCAGTGATGGCACGGATGTAAAGGCCAAACCGGCTCCTTACTTCAGGAAAGTATTTCCTGCTGCTAAAAAAATAAAATCTGCCAGGGCGTATATCGCCTGTGGCGGCTTGTATGAATTGTACCTGAACGGCAAAAAGGTCGGCAACCACAGGATGGACCCGATGTACACGAGATATGACAGGAGGACATTATATGTGACCTATGATGTGACATCGCAGCTGCAAAACGGCAAAAACGCGGTAGGTGTATTGCTGGGCAATGGCTGGTACAACCATCAGTCTACTGCGGTCTGGGATTTTCATAAAGCACCGTGGAGGAACAGGCCAACTTTCTGTCTGGACATCAGGATCACTTATGCTGATGGTACGGTTGAAACGGTCTCTACAGACCGCGACTGGAAAACAGCTTTGAGCCCGGTGATTTTCAACAGTATTTATACTGCGGAACATTATGATGGACGCCTGGAACAGGTGGGATGGAATGTGGTAAACTTTGATGACATCAAATGGAAAAATGCAGGGTTACGCACTGCACCTTCTGGCAATGTGGTCGCTCAGGTTATGCATCCGGTTAGAAACGTGGAGAAGATACCGGCCATCAGCATCAACAAGATCAATGACACCGCATATGTGTTTGATTTGGGAAGAAACATTTCGGGTGTAAGCCAGATTACGGTAAAGGGAGAAGCGGGTACCGTGATCAGGTTAAAACATGCGGAACGTTTGTATAAGAACGGGCGCGCAGATATGTCCAACATAGACCAGCATTACCGCCCGACTGATGATACCGATCCTTTTCAGGTGGATATTGTTACTTTGAACGGGCGTGGCGAGGAATCCTTTATGCCGCATTTCAACTATAAAGGTTTTCAATTCGTGGAGGTGACCAGCAGCAAGCCGGTACAACTGACCAAAGAAAGCCTTACGGGTTATTTTATGCACAGTGATGTTCCGGTAGCAGGCCATATCAAATCGTCTAACCCTACGCTGGACAAGATCTGGTTTGCGACAAATAATTCCTATCTGTCCAATTTGTTTGGCTATCCGACCGATTGTCCGCAAAGGGAAAAGAATGGCTGGACGGGAGACGCGCATATTGCTCTGGAAACTGGTCTTTATAATTTTGACGGAATTACCATTTACGAGAAATGGCTGAGCGACCACAGGGATGAGCAGCAGCCAAACGGTGTTTTGCCTTCTATTATCCCTACTGATGGCTGGGGCTATGACTGGGGCAACGGGCCTGACTGGACCAGTACCATCGCGCTTATCCCATGGAATATTTATTTGTATTATGGAGATGACCAGATCTTAAGGAATAATTTTCCGAATATGAAGCGCTATGTGGACCACATCACTGACATCAGTCCTTCCGGACTGACCACCTGGGGCCTGGGAGATTGGGTTCCGGTGAGTGATAAACCGCCGGTGGAGTTCACTTCTTCGGTCTACTATTACGCAGATGCCGTGATCCTGGCGAAAACGGCTAAACTCCTCAGCAAAACAGACGATTATCAGAGATATACGGCGCTGGCTGCAAAGATCAAAGCTGCTTTTAATGCCAAATTTTTGAATGCCGCTACTGGTATTTACGGTGACGGAAGACAGACGGAGTTGTGTATGCCATTGTACTGGGGTTTGGTCCCTGAAGGCATGAAAACTAAGGTGGCGGATAATCTTGCTAAAAAAGTGGAAGGCGGTAACAATCACCTCGACGTAGGTTTATTGGGTACAAAGGCGATCCTGAATGCTTTAAGCGAAAACGGTCATGCGGATCTGGCTTATAAGGTGGCAGCACAGGAGACCTATCCTTCCTGGGGCTGGTGGATAGTAAACGGCGCTACTACTTTATATGAAAACTGGCGAATTGATGCCAAACGTGACATTTCCTTAAACCACATCATGTTTGGAGAGGTGGGTGCATGGTTGTACAAAGGACTGGGCGGGATCAGAACAGATGAACAGCAGCCGGGATTTAAGAATGTATTGCTGAAGCCGAATTTTGTAAGCGGCCTGGATCACTTTGAGGCCAGGCATGACGGCCCTTACGGTGCAATTGTTTCCTCATGGACAAGAGCAGGTGAGGGTGTGGTTTACGAAGTGACTGTTCCTGCCAATTCATCGGCTACGGTATACTTCCCTTTGACCGGCTCACAGAAAGCTTATCAGGATGGCAAGGTGCTTACGGGAAAAACTGAAATTGCAGCAGGGAAATACAAATTTGAAATCAGGTAATATAAAGATATCAAGACTTTTTAACGTTCTCAGTTATATGTTTAGGTTGCTTTATTGCCGGCGGATGGCTCCTGCCGGCAATTTCTTCACCTGTCGTTACCAGAAAAATCTGTACTTTTAAACATGAAATCACCTACCTTTTTCGATTTTATACTTATTGACGAATATTCGGCTACTCCAAAATATCTTCAGCTGTCTAATGCGATCATAAAAGCTGTCGAGCAGGGAAAATTGAAAAAGGAAACTCTACTGCCTTCTATCAATGAACTGAGCTATAAGCTGGAAATATCCAGGGATACCGCCGAAAAAGGGTATAAGTACCTGAAAAATATCGGCGTGATCAATTCAGTTCCCGGAAAGGGATATTATATCGCCAATATAGATTTCAAGCGTAAACTGAAGGTATTCCTTTTGTTTAACAAACTGAGTGCGCATAAGAAGATCGTTTATGATGCCTTTATTGCCGCACTTGGTGATGATGTCTCGGTTGATTTTTACATCTACAACAATGACTTTACCTTGTTTAAACGGTTTTTGACCAATAAGAACGAAGATTATTCGCATTATGTGATCATACCTCATTTTATAGAAGGAGAGGAGTATGCAAGGGACATCATCAACGCGCTTCCAAAGGAAAAGCTGGTGCTGCTCGATAAAAAGATTCCGGGAATTGATGGACAGTATGCCGCCGCATATGAGAATTTTGAGAAAAATATTTACGACGCGCTGGAGCAGGCACGTACTCAACTGAGCAAGTATCATACGCTAAAGATCATTTTTCCTAAAAGAAGCTATTTTCCCAAAGAAATTCTGGATGGTTTTCACCGTTTTTGTCATCAATACGCGTTCTCTCATAAAGTTGTAAGTAACATTACTGAGGAACCGATTAACGAAGGTGAGGTATTCATCAACCTGATGGAAGATGACCTGGTGATCCTTTTGGAGCGCGTGATCGGTATGAAGTTTAAGATCGGTAAGGACGTGGGTGTGATCTCCTATAATGAAACTCCGCTGAAAAAGATCATACTGAATGGCATTACGACCATATCGACCGATTTTAAATTTATGGGAACGGTGGCTGCAAATCTCGTTCTGGACAATTCCTGCAGGCATGTCGAGGTGCCGTTTTACTACACCAGGAGAGCTTCCATTTAAATAATCTCATTTTTCTTTGATCTCCCATGATGGTACATGACAGTTTTAAAGAACATCATCTCTAAATTAGTGCTTCTAAACCAAATATAACTCAATAGATATGAATGCAATCTTAGGTGTAATTTTCCATTTTATCGGCGGTTTCGCATCCGGTAGTTTCTACATCCCTTATAAGAAAGTGAGAGGCTGGGCCTGGGAAAGTTACTGGATTGTCGGTGGTATTTTTTCCTGGCTGATCGTTCCGCCGCTGGCGGCGTATTTAACCATTCCAAACTTTAGTGACATCATTGCTGCCGCCGAGGGAAAAACCTTAAGCTTAGCCTATTTTTTCGGGATATTGTGGGGGATTGGCGGCTTAACTTATGGACTGGGGGTTCGCTATCTGGGTGTCTCCCTGGGGAGCAGCATTATCCTTGGTCTTTGTATGGTCCTGGGGTCTATATTGCCATCTATTTATTTCGATGTTTTCCCGCAGGCCGGGAAAGATACTTTTACCATGTTCTTACATACGGATTGGGGCAGAATGGTATTGTTGGGGTTGCTGGTTTGTGTGCTCGGAATTGTCATCTGCGGTAAAGCGGGGATGATGAAAGAAAAAGAGATCAACACCGGTGTAACGGATCCGCACGGATTAGAAATTAAAACTGAATATAAATTTGGTTTGGGCTTATTTGTCGGGATTGTTTCAGGTGTGTTAAGTGCCTGTTTTAATTTCGGTATTGAAGCAGGTAAGCCAATGGCCGATGCAGCAAACGCCATCTGGAAAGCCGCGAACCCATCGGAGTCCGGCAATTTTCTGTTCTCCAATAATGTGACCTATGTCATTGTGCTTTGGGGCGGTTTGACCACCAACTTCATCTGGTGTATGGTATTGAACGCAAGAAATAAATCATTTGGCGATTATACAAACAAGTCTACACCACTGTTAAAAAACTACATATTTTCTGCCTTAGCCGGCACAACCTGGTTCCTGCAATTCTTTTTCTACGGAATGGGAGAGAGCAAAATGGGCAATGGAGCAAGCTCCTGGATATTGCACATGGCGTTCATCATTTTAATTGCAAATGTTTGGGGACTGGTGCTTAAAGAATGGAAAGGTGTTTCCAAAAAAACTTTAATAACTGTGCTGGTTGGTATCCTTACCATTATTCTATCAGTGCTTATTGTTGGCTACGGTAATTCAATTAAAGGTTAAATCATAAAAAATAAATACTATAATGTCAATTGAAACGAAAAGTTATAATCACGTAAGCTATTTGTGGAATGAAGAGGAGGCAGCAAAACTGGCTGGTGATGAAGTTGCCTTATTGATCTACCGTTCAAATTTACTGGGTGCTGATCTGCGCCTCACCAATTACGGTGGTGGAAATACTTCCTGTAAAGCCATCGCTAAGGATCCGCTGACCGGCAATGATGCTGAAGTGATGTGGGTAAAAGGTTCTGGCGGTGACCTGGGTACTTTAAAGAGAAGCGGACTGGCCGCTTTGTATGTGGACAAGCTTCGCAACTTAAAGAACATCTACAGGGGCCTGACCTATGAGGACGAAATGGTGGAACTTTTTAACCATTGCATCTATGACCTGCAGTCTAAAGCCCCTTCGATTGACACACCATTGCACGGTTTTTTGCCGTTTAAACATATTGACCACCTTCACCCGGATGCAGCTATCGCCATTGCTGCTGCAAAGGACGGGGAACAGATTACGAAAGAACTGTTTGGCGGAACCATTGGATGGGTGCCATGGCAAAAACCGGGTTTTGAGCTGGGATTGATGCTGAAGGCTTGCCTGGATGAAAATCCGGGTATCAGGGGGATTATGCTGGGTTCGCACGGCTTATTTACCTGGGGGGATACCGCCTATGAAAGTTACATCAATACCCTGGACGTTATTGAAAAATGTGCGGAATACCTGGAAGCCCATTACGGCAGGAAAGGCCAGGTATTTGGTGGTCAGAAGATAGCGAGTGCAGAAGTTTCTGCACGTTTGAAGCAAGCTGCGGCTATTGCACCATTGTTAAGAGGCTTTTGCTCCAGCGAAAAACACATGATCGGTCATTTTACAGATGATTCGAGGGTATTGGAGTTCATCAATTCGAATGACCTGGACAGACTGGCTCCGCTGGGCACCAGTTGTCCTGACCACTTCCTGCGCACAAAGATCAGCCCGCTGGTGCTGGACCTGCAGCCCGATGAAGATCTGACTGACGTGAAGGCCCTCAAGGAAAGGCTTGCGCCGGAATTTGAAGCCTATAGAAAAATGTACGGCGAATATTACGATTCCTGCAAACACGACAATAGTCCTGCAATAAGGGACGCAAACCCGGTGATCATTTTATATCCGGGGATAGGAATGTTCTCGTTTTCTAAAGATAAACAAACTGCCAGAGTTGCTGCCGAGTTTTATACCAATGCAATCAACGTGATGAAAGGCGCCGAAGCCATATCTGAATATACTTCTTTACCGAGACAGGAAGCATTCAATATAGAATACTGGCTTTTGGAAGAGGCTAAACTGCAAAGGATGCCAAAGCCTAAGCCGCTGACCGGAAAGATTGCTTTGGTGACCGGCAGCGCCGGCGGAATAGGCAAGGCCATAGCTAAACGCTTTGTTGAAGAAGGCGGTGTAGTGGTATTGAACGACATGAATGCGGAAAGGCTGCAGGGTGCTGCCGATGAATTCAGAAGCAG